>JBGVNV010000031.1:0-28015 GCA_045125955.1 Faecousia sp. | reverse complement strand
CGGTCGAAGATATCGGCGCTTTCAGGGATGCGCAGGAAGCCGGCGCACTGCTGGAAAGCCTTGGGGCCGATCTTGGGGACCTTCTTCAGCTGGGCGCGGGTGGTGAAGGGGCCGTTTTCCTCCCGGTAGGCGACGATGTTTTTGGCGGTAGTAGCCGTCAGGCCGGAGACCTGCTGGAGTAAACTTCTGGAAGCGGTGTTCACGTCTACGCCTACCGCGTTGACACAGTCCTCAACCACCGCGCCCAACGCCGCGTCCAGCTCCTTCTGGGGGCAGTCGTGCTGATACTGGCCCACGCCGATGGCCTTGGGGTCAATCTTTACCAACTCCGCCAGAGGATCCTGTAACCGCCGGGCAATGGACACAGCGGAGCGCAGATTTACATCATAGTCCGGGAATTCCTCGGCGGCCAGGGGAGAGGCGGAGTACACGGAAGCGCCTGCCTCGTTGACGATCATATAGCTGGCCTCGGGGAAGGAGCGCAGCAGCTCCACGGTCATGGCCTCGGTTTCCCGGGAAGCGGTGCCGTTGCCGATGGCGATATGGCGTACATCGTGTTTGCGCATCAGGCCGGAAAGAATGGTGATGGCTTCCTGCTTCTTTCGCTCACTGAAGGTGGGGTAGACCACGGCGGTGTCCAGGACCTTGCCGGTGGGGTCCACGACGGCGACCTTGCAGCCGTTGCGGTAGCCGGGGTCCAGGCCCATAGTGACGAAGCCCTTGACGGGGGGCTGCATCAGCAGGGGCCGCAGGTTCAGGGCGAAATTGCGGATGGCACCCTGGCCCGCCCGCTCCGTCAGCGCGGCGCGGATCTCCCGGCTGACGCTGGGCTCGATGAGGCGGTCAAAGGCATCCTCGGCGGCCTGGCGGACGAAGGAGCTGGGATTTTTCCGGTTCAGGGCCGCGTGGCAGACCAGGGCAGAGCCCACACCGGCGGGGATGGTGGGGGCGGGCTTCAGGAAGCCCTCCTTTTCGCCCCGGTTCATGGCCAGGATCTGGTGGTCCTGGAGCCGGGAGACGGGGGCATTGAAGTCGTAGTAGAGCCGGTAGACGGAGTCGGTGTCCGGGTCGGCGGCGGCGCAGGACAGGCTGCCCCGGCGGTGGTAGAGGGCGCGGAGCTCCTTGCGGATGGCGGGATCGTCGCTCAGGTCCTCGGCGATGATGTCAGAGGCACCGGCCAGGGCCTCCTCGATGGAGTTCACGCCCCTGTCGGGGTTGACATAATCCTTTGCCAGGGCTTCCGGGGAGCGGCCGTCCTGGCGGAAAATGGCGGCGGCCAGGGGTTCCAGGCCCTTCTCCCGGGCCACGGTGCCCCGGGTGTGCCGCTTGGGCTTGAAGGGGCGGTAGAGGTCCTCCACCTCGGCCAGGGTCTGGGCGTTGGCAATGGCGGCGGTGAGCTCCGGAGTCAGCTTGCCCTGGGTCTCGATGGAGCGCAGGACCTCGTCCCGCCGCTGCTGGAGGCTCCGGAGGTAGCTAAGGCGGGTCTCCAGGGTGCGAAGCGTGGTGTCGTCCATGGCTCCGTGGAGCTCCTTGCGGTAGCGGGCGATGAAGGGGACGGTGTTGCCCTCGTCCAGGAGGGCGATGACATTTTCGATGTAGCTGAGCTTTTGGCCCAGCTCAGCGGAGAGTAATTCGGGGATGGTGGGCATGGGGATGCTCCTTTCGGGGGAAGGTATCTAAGATATATTCGTTCCCTTCATACGCGAAGCGTATATCATCCGCATCAGCGGATATCATCTCGCAAGCGATATCATCCGTGACCAAAGGGAACGGATATCATTGAAAAAAGACCGATGCTCCGCATCGGTCTTTTTTCCTGGTGGACTTGAGGAGATTCGAACTCCCGACCCCCACAATGCGAATGTGGTGCGCTCCCAGCTGCGCTACAAGCCCGTTTACCTGAGTATTATACTCCCGGAAAAATGGCTTGTCAAGGGGAAAGATGGGA
This sequence comes from Faecousia sp., assembly GCA_045125955.1. Taxonomy (GTDB): domain Bacteria; phylum Bacillota; class Clostridia; order Oscillospirales; family Oscillospiraceae; genus Faecousia. The sequence continues at coordinate 26,067 of JBGVNV010000031.1, read as the reverse complement.
GGTGATGGTGCGCGTTTCCCCGGTGAGGGGGTGGGTCAGGTGGATCTTTTTGGCGCAGAGCCGCTGGTGGGTGTAGCCGAATTGGAGAGAATATTCCTGGCTTTCCTCTGTGCCGTACTGGGGGTCACCCAGGATGGGGCAGCCCAAGTGGGCGCAGTGGAGCCGCAGCTGGTGGGTCCGGCCCGTCAGGGGCTCCAACTCCACCAGGGTGTGGCCGTCAAAATGCTCCAGTACCCGGCAGCGGGTCTGGGAGGGCTTGCCGGTGGGGGAGATGTAACGCAGGAGGCTGGGCAGGGGGCGGCGGTCGATGGGGGCATCGATGATGCCCTCCTCCATGGGAAATGCGCCGTAGCAGAGGGCCTGGTAGGTTTTTTGCAGGTCGGCTTGCTGTAAAAGGGCGTGGATGTGGGAATTTTTCGCGATGAGGACCACGCCGAAGGTGTCCCGGTCCAGACGGGTCAGGGGGTGGAAGGCGGATCGCTGGCCCGTGCGCTGATAATGGCCGATGACCCGGTTGGCCAGGGTCCCCGTGTCCCGGCTCCGGGAGGGGTGGATGAGCATGCCCGCCGGTTTGTCCACAGCCAGGATGTGGTCATCCTCGTACAAAATGGTCAGGGGCCCGTCCTCGCCGGGGTATTCCGGGGCGGGCTCGTCCAGCAGGAGGGTCACGGTGTCACCCCCGAGGACAGGGAAATTGGTCCGCTGGGGGGTGCCGTTGACCAGGATCCGGTCCGTGGTCTTCAGCCGGTTCATGAGGCCGGTGGACACGCGCATTTCGTTCTTTAAGATGTCAGATAAACGCCCGTCACGGAGGGCGGTGTGGTTGAGTGTCATAGAAACCTCTGGAGAATTACAAATTACAAGTTACAAATTATAAATGATTATAGCAAAGACCGGGGGAGAATTCAATTTATAATTCGTAATTTGTAATTAAGAATTGCTTCTGCACAGTTCTCTTGCGGTGACGGTCAGGATCGGGGCCAGGATCATGCCGCCGAAGCCCCAGATGCGGTAGCCGATGTACAGCGCGGCCAGGGCGGCCAGGGGGTCCAGGCCCAATTGGCGGCCCAGAAGCTTTGGCTCCAGGGCGGAGCGGGTGATGAGGGCCGTCACATAGATCCCCAGCAGGCCCACCGCCCGGACCGGCTCCCCGCTGAGCAGGCTCACCAGGGTCCAGGGCAGGAGAATGGTTCCGGTGCCCAGCAGCGGCACCGCATCCACCAGGGCCGTCACCAGGGCCATGAGGAGCTTCTGGCGGACGCCCAGCAGGAGGAAGCCGCCCAGCACGATGGCGAAGGTCACGGAGGAGAGCTTCAGCTGGGCCTTCACCCATTGCCGGAGGGTGGTCAGGAGCCGGGAAAGGGCGGGCCGCCAGCGGTCCTGCCACGCGCCGGAAGCGGAGAGTCGGCTCCGCAGGGCCGGGAGCCGCTGGCAGATGAGGTAGGAGGCCAGCACCGCCGTGCCCAGGGTCACCAGGGAACCGGGGATGTGCTGGGCGGCGTGGCCCGCCAGTCCCAGGACAGCCGCCGCCGCCCGGTCCAGCAGGCCGCCGCCGTTTTCAAAGAGCTCCCGGACGGACTGCTCCAGGGGCCGGGACAGGGACTCCGGGGCCAGGGCGACGAGCTCCAGGCACCAGTGGCGGGCGGTGGTCAGCCCCTCCGCCGCACGGCCTGCCAGCGCACTCAGGCCTCCTGCCAGTGCCGCCGCACGGCGGACCGCAAGGGTGCCCAGGGCGGCTCCGGCGGCGGTCAGAAGGGCCAAAATGGCCGTCACGGCGGCAAAAACCGCCGGATTGCGCCGCCAATGAAAGTGTTCCTGCAAAAAATTTGCAACCGGTTCCGCGGCCAGCGCAAGGGCGAGGCCCAACAAAAAAGGGAGAAAAAGCGGGTATAAGTACCGCAAACTCAGCCAAACCGACAGAAAAACGCCGATGACTGCGAGAAGACGCTTCCATCCGTGACGCGTAGACAATTGTTTCCCCTCCAACTTACTGCTTGCTTTTTTGTGAGGATGTGCTACAATATGGTGGGTCCTTTCCCCCGGTCATTTCGTACAATCTGACAAAAAGTTTCAGGAGGATTTCAGATATGCCCAGTAATCCCAAATACTATATCATCGAAGCTTCCGCGCTGCCCGATGTATTCCTGAAGGTCGCTGAGGCCAAGCGGCTTCTGGACACCGGCGAGGTCGCCACCGTCAACGAGGCCACCCGCCGCACCGGCATCAGCCGCAGTGCGTTCTACAAGTACCGCGATGCCATCCTGCCCTTCCATAACATGATGATCGGTCGGATCATCACCTTCCATCTGGTGCTCCACGACGAGCCCGGTGTGCTCTCTGCCATTCTGGGCTGCTTCGCACGGCACAACGCCAACATCCTGACCATCAACCAGACCATCCCCACCAACGCCTGCGCGCTGGTGTCCGTCAGTGCGGAAACTGCGGAGATGACCACCTCCCTGGAGGAGTTCCTCCACGATCTGGGTCAAACCAAGGGCGTCATTAAGGCCGACGTGCTGGCCGGCTGATCGGATTCAAAAAGAACACGTCATTGCGAGGAGCCGTCAGGCGACGTGGCAATCCCGTCGATTTGCGGAATTCTCAATGGGTGCGTGCTGTGATCCGGGAGATTCCCACGCCAGTCTGCGGACTGGCTCGGAATGACGTGAATCATTGGAATGCGGTATGATTATCCCCGTCCGGGAATAGAATATTCACGGTCGGGAAAGAAATGAAAAAAGAAAAAAACTCTTGACAATGGGGAAAACCTGTGGTATGATTCACGGGTAACAAAGAAGGCTGAACATCCGCCTCACCGCAAGCAATTCGTAAAGCGGTCAACATTCCCCCTTTTCCCGGCGACGGGAGAACTACGGAGTTTGTGCGGATGCTTGGCATCCGCTTTTTTCATTATTGGAGGTGCTTACCATAGCCAAGTTAGACCATCAGCTCAACGAAGAAATTCGTGACAAGGAACTGCGTATCATCGGTGCCGACGGTGCTCAGCTGGGCATCATGTCCGCCGCTCAGGCCAACCAGCTCGCAGAAGAGCAGGGCATGGACCTGGTGAAGATCTCTCCCAATGCCGTCCCCCCTGTCTGCAAGATCATGGACTATTCCAAGTTCTGCTACGATCAGAAGAAGCGGGAAAAGGATGCAAAGAAGAATCAGAAGGTCGTAGAGATCAAGGAGATCCGCATGTCTCCCAGCATCGATACCAATGACCTGAACACCAAGATCAAGGCCGCACAGAAGTTCCTGATGGACGGCAACCGGGTCAAAGTCAGCGTCCGCTTCCGCGGCCGTGAGATGGCCCACACCAACATCGGTGAAAAGCTGCTGCTGACCTTCGCGGAGGAGTGCTCCGAAGTGGCCAACATGGAGAAGAATCCCAAGCTGGATGGCCGCTTCATGGCAATGTTCCTGTCCCCCAAGAATACCAAGTAACAAGAAATCGGAAGGAGAACCTACTATGCCCAAGCTGAAGACCCATAGCGGTGCAAAGAAGAGATTCAACCTGACCAAGACCGGTAAGGTTAAGAGAGCCCGCGCTTACAAGAGCCATATCCTCACCAAGAAGGACACCAAGCGTACCCGCCGTCTGCGCACCACCGCTTACGCTGATGTCACCAACGTTTCCGCCATCAAGGAAATGATTCCCTACAAGTAAGAAGAAGGCCAAAGGAGGATATTAAGAAATGGCAAGAGTTAAAGGCGCGATGATGACGCGCAAGAGAAGAAATGCTACCCTGAAGCTGGCCAAGGGCTACTGGGGTTCCAAGTCCCGCCACTTTAAGATGGCCAAGCAGCAGGTCATGAAGTCCGGCAACTACGCTTTCGCCGGTCGTAAGATGAAGAAGCGCGACTTCCGCCGTATGTGGATCGTCCGTATCTCCGCTGCTGTCGCCCCCTACGGTCTGAACTACTCCAAGTTCATGAACGGCGTGAAGAAGGCTGGCATCGAGATGAACCGCAAGAGCCTGTCCGAGATGGCTATCCAGGACGCCGCTGCTTTCGCCGCTCTGGTCGAGAAGGCCAAGGCTGCTCTGTAAGCTGTAAGGTAACTGCAAAGCATGAGCCCGCAACCGTGAGGTTGCGGGCTTTTTCCACCCCTCCTGCGGCCCGATGCCCCGACAGGGACGACCGCAAGGGTCGCCCCTACGCGGATGGGTGGCCCCAGGGGATGCGAAATGGGCTATTTGAATAAATTCCCTTGATTATTGTCTGTTTTCATTGTACAATGTCATTGTATGTCCGGCTGAGGCCGGGCGAATATTTTAAGGAGTTGGTTTTCTTTGGACCCGGCGAGTTTGTGTCTGTATGTGTTTTTTCTGCTTTGCTCAGGATATTTTGCCTGCGCGGAGACGGCCTATACTGCCGTCAGCAAGGTCCGGCTGCGGACCATGGCGGACAAGGGCAACAAGCGGGCCCAGCGGGCTCTGTGGATCTGCGACCGGTTTGACAAGACCCTGACCACCATTCTGGTGGGCAACAACATTTTCCACGCGGCCTGTGCATCCCTGTCCGCCCTGCTGGTGCTGCGGCAGTTTGGCGAGGGCTTTGTGGCGGTGGGCACCGTGGTGACCACGGTCATCGTCTATCTCTTTGCGGAGATGCTGCCCAAGAGTCTGGCCCGGGCCCGTGCGGAGGAGATCTCCCTGCTGTTTTCGGGCTCCATGCAGATCCTGGTGCGGCTGCTGACCCCCATTTCTGCCCTGTTTTCCGGCATTTCTGCGGTCCTCTCCCGGTTCTTTGCCGACGACGGCGGCAGTACCGTCACCGAGGAGGATCTGATCTCCATCATCGATACCCTGGAGGACGAGGGTGTGCTGGACCCGGAGCAGATGGAGCTGGTGAACTCCGCCATGGAATTCCGGGACAAGCTGGCCAAGGATATCATGATCCCCATCGAGCTGGTGGAGGCGGTGCCCAGCACCATCCCCACGGCGGAGCTGGTGAAGATCGCAACGGCTCTGTCCTACTCCCGCCTTCCCGTCTATGAGGGCAGCCGGGACAACATCGTGGGCATCCTGCCGGTGAATCTGTTTTTGAGCAGCCATGTGTCGGGCAGGAGCGTGCCCCTGCGCAAGCTTCTGATGAAGCCTTATGTTTTCGACAGCAATACGGAAATTTCCGCGCTGCTCCAGCGGATGCGGCTGAACAAGCTGCACATGGTCTTTGTGGTGGACGAGAACCGGAAGAAGCTCGGCATCATCACCATGGAGGACCTGCTGGAGGAGCTGGTGGGCGATATCCAGGACGAGTCCGATCTGGGCGAAGGCCTGGAGCTGCTGTAAGGAGGGCGCGAGATGGAATACTTACTGATCGTGCTGTGCCTGATGGGCTCCGCCTTTTTCTCCGGTACGGAGATCGCCTATACATCCTTAAGCAAGCTCAAGATCAAAAAGGAGCGGGAGAATCCCAGGGGCATCCAGCGGCTGGTCCTGTTTATCTATGACCATTTCGACAACGCCCTGAGCACCCTGCTCATCGGAAACAATCTGGTGAACATCGCCGCCACCTCCATTGCGACGGTCATGGCGGTGAAGCTGGCGGACAGCCTGGGTGGCCGGATCGAGGACGATACCGCCTCCACCATCGTCACGGTGGTGATGACGGTGCTGATTTTGATCGTGGGCGAGATCACCCCCAAGATGATCGCCCGGCGGTGCTGCGATACCATCTCCAAGTGGGCCGCGGTGCCCCTGATGGTGCTGATGGTGGTGCTGTTCCCGGCGGTGCTGGTGACCAGCTGGATCGTAAGCCTCTTTGGTCTGCTCTGGCGGAAGAAGGACGGCACCGAGGTGACCATCACCGAGGAGGAGTTTGAGAACATTCTCGACACCGCTGAGGACGAGGGCATCATCGACGAAAGCGAGACGGAGCTTTTACAGTCGGCTCTGGAATTTACCGATCTGGACGCGGGAGACATCCTGACGCCGAGAATCGATGTGGTGGGCTTTGAGCTGAATGACTCCATGGACACCGTTCTGGAGATCATCAACGACACCCAGTTTTCCCGGTATCCCGTCTATGAGCGGACCGTGGACCATGTGGTGGGCATTCTGTATGTCAAGCATCTGCTGAAAGAGCTGGCGGAGGGCCGTCAGGCGAGCTTGCGGGAGCTGATGCTGGAGCCCGTGTTCATCCCCAAGTCCATGAAGCTCAACGCCATCATGGACGAGTTCCGCAGCCGCCGGACCCACATGGCCGTGGTGGCGGACGAGTACGGCGGCATCACCGGCATCGTCACCATGGAGGACGTGCTGGAACAGCTGGTGGGCGAAATTTGGGACGAGAACGATGACATCGTCAACGACTGGCAGGAGATGGGCAAGGACCGGTATGAATGTGCCGGCGATCTGAACCTCAGCGACTTCTTCGGCCATCTGGATCTGGATGACGAGGAGGTGGACACCGACTGCGCCACGGTCGGCGGCTGGGCCACCGAGAACATCGGTGCCATGCCGGTGCCCTTTGATGCCTTCGATTACAAGAATTTCACGATTCTTGTCAAGGAAGTGGACGATAACCGCATCGAGCGGCTGATCGTGCTGGAGCATCATTTTTCCACTGAGGAATAAAAAATACACGTCATTGCGAGGAGGGGCATAGCCCCGACGTGGCAATCCCCGGAGGTTTCCGGAAACTTAGGGGGATTGCCACACCAGTGTGCGCACTGGTTCGCAATGACGTGTTCTTTTTTTACCGTTCCATGGGGTAGATGAGGCCCCAATCTTTTCTCAGGGCATCCATGCGCTCCATGACGGCGATGGTGGTGTCCAGGGGCATGGAGGCGGACTCGGTCTCGCCTGCGCGGATGCGGGCCATGGCTTCGCGGATCTGGTATTCGTAGCCGGTGATCTGGGCGGGGACCTCGATTTTCTTGACCAGGGTGTCGGTCAGGTCGTAGACGGAGATGGACTGGGGATTGTTGATGTTCTCCACGATGATGTAGCCCTTGTCGCCGTAGAAGATGCCCTTGCGGTCGGAGCGGGAGAGGATGCCCGCCGTCAGCACGGCGATTCTGCCGTCGCGGTAGTGGAGGGTGATGGACTCCTGGCCGTCCACGCCGGTGTCGGTCATCCGGACGGAGGAATCCATCCGCTCGATGTCGTCACCGAAGTGCATCAGGGCGAAGTTCAGGCAGTACACGCCCACATCCAGCAGGGCACCGCCTGCCAGCTCGGGGCGGATGCAGCGTTCCTTGTAGGCCACGGGGTAGCACAGCGTTGCGGTCAGGGCGGTGACATTTCCGATGATGCCGGAGGCCAGGACTTCGTTGATCATGGCTCTGGAGGGCATATAGCGGGTCCAGATGGCCTCGGCCACATACACGCCCTTTTCACGGGCCAGAGCGGCGATCTGGCGGGCCTGGGCGGCGTTGAGGGTGAAGGCCTTCTCGCACAGGATATTTTTGCCGTGCGCGATGCAGAGCTTCATGTGCTCGGCATGATGGGAATGGGGAGTGGCGATGTAGACCAGCTCCACATTGGGGTCTTGGAGCATTTCCTCATAGCTGCCGTAGGCCTTATCGAAGCCATACTGGGCGGCGAAGGCCTGGGCACGTTCTAAGTCCCGGGCGGCGACGCCATAGAGGTTCACATCCTCCATGCGGGCCATGGTGGAGGCCAGGGTATTTGCAATCCGGCCTGCGCCGATAAATCCGATGTTCATAGGGGGTTCCTCCTGTTTTTGTTTTTAGTGTAGCACAGTCCGCCCTTGTAATCAATCTAAGGATGGGATATAATGGGGTCAAAACAAGTTTTGGAGGTATTTTTATGGCTCTGATCCAATTTACATACGTTTCCAATGTGCTGCTGCGGTCCGTGCCCGTGCAGGTGATTTTGCCTGCGGACAAGCTCAGCCCCGAGGGGGAGTATCTGCCCCTGAAGAAGTATAAGACGCTCTATCTGCTGAACGGTCTCTGGGGCAGCCATGTGGACTGGGTCAGCGGTACCCGGATCCAGCGGTGGGCCGAGGAGCGGGATCTGGCGGTGGTCATGCCCGCCGGTGAGAACAGCTTCTATGTGGACCGTCCCGGCTTCCACACGGAATACGGCAAGTGGATCGGTGAGGAATTGGTTCAGATCACCAGGCGGATGTTCCCGTTGTCTCACAAGCGGGAGGATACCTTCATCGGGGGCTTAAGCATGGGCGGCTTCGGTGCCATGCGCAACGGTCTGAAGTACAACGAGACTTTTGGACAAATCATCTCCCTGTCTCCCGCGCTGCACATGTTTGAGGGTCCGGAACCGCACATCATGGGCCTGCTGGGCAAGGGGAAGGAGGCCTGGGAGGAGGTTAAAAACTCCGACCTGAATCCCCGGTGGCTCATTGAGCATATCCGGGGCGAGAAGCCCGGCGTGTATCTGGCCTGCGGACTCCAGGACGAGCTGCTGCCCGGTTCCCGGGTCCATCGGAAGCTGCTGACCGAGGCGGGCTTCCGGGTCCACTATGTGGAGGACGAGGGCAGCCACGACTGGGATTACTGGGACCGGCATATCAAGCTGGCCCTGGACTGGCTGCCCCTGGATGAGCGGGTGGGCGGCCTGAACAGCGGCAATATCAAGGGAGAATAACAGCCTGAAATAGAACACGTCATTGCGAACCAGACCGCTTAAGTGGTGTGGCAATCTCTAAAATCGAGCGGAGTCTACCAATGGTAGGCCTTCGGAAAATCGGGGGGATTGCCACGGGCCTGCGGCCTTCGCAATGACGTGTTCTCTTTTTATTTGGGTTCTTTGCCCTCGCCGAAGACGCGGATCATTTCCCGGGTGAGGCTGAAGCCGTCGTCCTCGATGGGGAGGGCGTGGCGGGGATACCAGCCGGCGTGGGAGAGCTCGGTTTCGTCGATGGAGATGGTGTCGTCGCCGTCCAGGTCGCAGAAGAAGCCCATGAGGATGTTGCCGTCCACGCCCCAGGGCTGGCTCTTGTAGTAGCGAAGGTTTTTGACCCGCAGGCCCACCTCCTCGAAGACCTCCCGGTGGACGGTCTGCTCGATGGTCTCGCCGATCTCCGTATAGCCCGCGATCAGGGCGAAGTGGGTGTAGCCCCGGCCCGCGTAGCGGCTCAGGAGCAGCCGGTCGCCGTCGGTGACGGCGGTGATGATGGCCGGGTTGATACGGGGGAAGATCAGATTGCCGCAGGTGGGGCAGCGGAGCATCCGCTCTTTTTCAGCATGGACCGTCTTTGCGCCGCAGGAGCCGCAGAGGCGGTTATTTTGATACCAGTTTTGCAGGTGCCAGCCGGTTAGAATTGCGTAGCAGGTTTCCATGGACACCTGTTGGCGGAGCTTCCGGGCCGGCTCCCAGGTGTAGGGGGCGGGAGCGTTGCCGTCGGGGGCGGTCAGCAGATAATAGCCGGTGCCGTGAAGCCGGAAGGCGTAGCGGGGCTCGGATTCTCCCCAGCTCTGAAGCTCCGCCCAGGTGGGCAGGGTCAGGGTATTGTCCCCGCTCCGGTGCAGGAGCACATCGCCGCCGCGGAAGCAGAGGACGGCATCCGTGGAAACGGGCGGCACGGGGCGGTATTCATTTTCCAGGCGGCCATATTCAAGGTCTTGCAGCATGGGTCTTACCTCCAAATCATCATGGGACCATGATAATGCATTTTCCGCCGGATTGCAACAAAAAACCGGCCGCCCGAAGGCGGCCGGTGCGGGGATCAGGGGGTGTGCTTACTCAGCGGCGGGGATGATGGCAAGGCCATTCAGGTCGATGCCGCTGCCCAGGATGTCCACAGCTTCCACGTTGCCGGACATATCCATGGTGTAGATATTGTGACCGGCATCGGTCAGGTAGAACAGCTCGCTGGAGGGATCGTAGCTGAAGTCGGTGGCACCGTCGACCAGGCTCATGTCGAAGCCCTTCAGGAAGACGGAGCGGTCGGACAGGTACTTGTCGGAGTACTTCATCATCTGGGGGATGGAGTTGTAGTACTCGTTGCCGATGGTGTAGACGGCACCGTCGATGCAGGTGACGCCAGCCAGGGTGCAGTAGTCGCTGTCCATGGTGTAGTTGCTGTAGTTGTTGAATGCGGTGGCATCCAGCTTGTCAACCTCGAACTGGAACAGGTAGAAGCCTGCGGTGGCGTAGATCAGGTTGTTGGCAGCATCGTAGGCCAGACCCGTGGGCACGCTGAACAGGGAGAGCTGACCCATGTTGGTGGTCTGCTGGCTCAGAATGTCGTAGCGGTACAGGTAGTAGCTGTAGTTGCTGTCGGTGATGAAGTAGATGCAGCCTTCGCCTGCGGTCATGGCCTTGATGGTGTTGCCGCCGTTCATGGTGGTCACGACCTCGGCGGTCTGAGCGGGCAGGGCGGGGTTGAAGGAGATCAGGGAGTCGCGGGTGGCGGAGACGGTGTAGGCGGTGGACTGAGGACCGGTCAGCTCCACAACGGTGATGGCACACGCATTGGTGATGCCGGTCTCGTTGCTGGTGACGGTGATGACAGCCTTACCGACGGAGACACCGGTGACCACGCCGTTTGCATCAACGGTGGCGACGGACTCGTCGCTGGAGGTCCAGGTGACGGAGGGATCAGCAGCGTTGGAGGGACGGACGGAGGCAATCAGCTCGGCGGTACCGCCGACGGCCACGCGGCCGGCGTTCTTGTTCAGCAGGATGCCGTTGACCTCGCCCACGGGGACCTCATCGGTCTCGGGGATGAAGGCCATCAGGCCCAGGTAGACCTTGCCCAGCTTCTGGGAGCCACGGCCGAAGTCCAGGCTGATGCGATCCAGGTAGGAGGAGACAGGCTCATCGCCCAGCTGGACCATGTGGACGCCGTAGGCGTTGGAGTAGTACTGATCGTCGACGGTGGCGTTGATGTACAGACGGTCGGTGCCGAAGTCGTAGGTCATCTGGGCGTTGTACTGCATGGAGCCATAGTAGTTGGCACCGGTGAAGATACCGCCGGAGATGGTGGTGTAGGGAGTCAGCTCACCGGACTCCTTGTCCACGGTGTAGATGGTGGCTTCCTTGGCGTACATGTCGAAGCTGCCGCCGGCGGCGTACAGAACGCCGTCCTTATCACAGGCCAGGGCGAAGACGGGGGTTGCGAAGTCCATGGTCGCGATGGTGGTAAGTTTGCCGGTATCCAGGTCGATGGTGACCAGCTCGCCGGGATGCTCCTCAGATGCCCAGGTATTGAAGTCATAGTTGCTGGGCATGGTCAGGCCGTACATGATGCCGGTGTTGTAATCGATGGCCATGCCGGTGACCTGGTACTTGGCGGTATCTAGGTTGGCGTTGCCCAGGATCTTGTAGTCGCTGGGGACCTTGGCATTGATGCGCATGAACTGGCCCTTGTCGTTGAAGGCGTAGACGAAGCCATCGTAGTAGGCACCGGTACGCAGGGAGTAGGTGGCGATCATGCTCTCACCGACGGTGGTGTGGCGCAGGTCGTAGTCCTTACCATTCAGCCAGAAGTCGTAATACTGGGAGCCTTCCTCATCGGAGTTCAGGAAGGCGATGAAGTCGCCGGCGGACTCCATGACGGTGATCTCGATGGAGTCGGTGAAGGGACCGCCGTGGGCTTCCTCGTCCTTGTTGGTGATGGAGACGGTGATGGTGGCGGTACCGACCTTGTGGTAGGTCATGGTGCCGGTGCGGTCCACGGAGACAACGCTCTCATCGGAGGAGGTCCAGGTGCGGGTCTGGACGGTGGGACGGGCGGGGACGGTGACGGTGGTCAGCTTCAGGCTGCCGCCCTGCAGGCCGGTCAGGGCCTCGCCCTCCAGGATCTCGATGGACTCGACAGGCAGATGCTTGGTCTCAGGCTCGTTCTCGGGGATGGCGAACAGGACGGTCTGCTGGCAGCCATCCTTGGTGGCAACGTCGCCCATGTCGACCACGGTAGCCATATCCCACTCGGTCTGGGGCATACGCACCAGGTACAGGGGGGAGTAGCCGGCACCGTCGCAGGGGTTCCAGTAGATGGAGCCGGTGTTGTAGTCGTAGAACATGGCCTCGTAGAAGGCGGAGGAGGGCTCGCCGTTGCCGGAGTAGATCATCTTGGTCTCCAGGGTGTCGGGGTCCATGGTGTACAGGTTCATGACTGCATCGGAGATGACGATGGTGCCGTCAGCGGTGACGCAGAGGGCGGGGATGTAGACATTGCCGTACAGGTCGCCGGTGGGATGGCCCAGCATGTCAACCGCGCCGGTGTCCAGGTCGATGAGGCCCAGACCGCCGACATACTTGTTCTCCACGCAGTACATACGGCCGGTGTTGTAGTCGAAGCCCAGGGCGGTGATCTCCATGTTCTCGGCGAAGCCGATGCGCTCGGGCTCGCCCAGGGTGGTCTCGGCGGGGGTGGCACCCTCGGTGACCTTCTGCTTGTACAGCTCGGTGCCGGTGTAGATGACACCGTCTTCCTCGAAGGAGGTGGACAGGGTGGTGTAGACATAGCCGTTGTAGTAGGTACCGCCGTTCCAGAAGGAGTCGAAGCGGCCGATGACGGAGATGTTACGGGGGTTCTTGTCGGAGTAGGTGGCCCAGATGGAGTTGTTGTCGGTGTCGCCCTGGTTGGAGGCGATGAAGCCGTACAGCGCATCCTCGGAGGGAACGATGTTGATGGTGCAAGTGACAGTCTTGGTGCCCATGCCGGGATCGTGCCAGACCCAGTCACCGGCATCGGTGACCTCCCAGTAGCCTTCGAGCATCATCTCGGCGGAGGCGGTGATGGTGACGGTGCCGGAAGCCTTGGCGGTGACGAAGCCGTACTCGTCGACGACGGCCAGATCCTCATTCTCGGAGGACCAGGTCACGTCGATGGGCTCGGCGTTCCAGGGGGTCCAGCTGATGGTCAGACGCTTGGTCTGGCCCTCGACCAGCTCCATGGTCTGGGGCTCAATGGCCATGTTGGTGGGCTCGACACCCATCTCAAACAGGTCGGACTCCAGCTCGTTGGGAACGAACAGGCCGGTCAGGCCGCCGGGGCCGTAGGAGCCGACTTCCTCACAGTCGCCGGTCTCGAGATCCAGCTTGTAGGTGACGTTGACGTTCTCGTAATAGTAGCTCACGGGGACCTGAGTGTGGGCGTACCAGTACATGGTGCCGGTGTTGTGGTCGTAGCCCATGGACTGGATGACGTTGACGCCGGCGTAGTTGGGGTAGTCGATGAAGTCGGTGGGAGCGATCTCGGTGCAGGTGACGATCTCTGCGCCCCACTCGCCGATGGAGTCATCCCAAACGATCTCCTTGCCAACGGAGTAGAGGATGCCGTCGGTGCCGATGCCGTAAATGTCGCCCTCGGTGGTGATGCCCAGGGTCAGCAGCTCAGCACCCTCGGAAACGCCGGTGGTACGGGCGATGGGCTGGACATTGACATAGCCATCGGAGGTGAACTTGATGTGGAAGAGGGCGTTGTAGCCGTCGTCCTTGCCGTTGTTGTCGTTGTCGCCCTGGTAGTACCAGCCCACGGCCAGCAGGCTGTCGTCGCCGTTGGCACCGTCATTGATGCCGTAGGAGGCGGCCAGGGTGCCGGAGTGATCCAGAGCCATGTCGTACAGGACCCAGACACCGGGATCGCCGATGCCGCCCTGGTTCTTCGCCAGGATCTGGCTGGACCAGTAGGAGCCGGAGGGAGTGACCAGCTCGAGGTGGCCGGTGTTGGAGTTCTGGGCCACGATGTAGCCGTTGACGAACTCGGCGGAGTAGTAGCGGTTGCTGGAATCGAAGGTCTCGTTGCGGTAGTCGGAGAAGTCGGACTTCACGGCGGAGAACCAGCCGGGCTCCACAGCGGCGGAGTCGAAGGTCTCACTGCCGTACAGACGGCCGGAATCCAGCTTCTGGGGCTGGGGACGGGCGTTGTTCTGCTCGCCCAGGTTCAGAAATGCCTCGATCTCGGTCTCATTGCAGGCGAAGTCGGCGGCAATGATGGAGAAGGAGTTGCCGAAGCCGGTGATGTCGAAGGTATGGGTCAGAGTCTCGCCGGGGACATTCTCCAGCTCGTACTTGCCCATGACGCGGCCGTCGTTAGACATGAAGATGACGGCGGCCAGCTTCTCGTTCTCAACGATATCCAGCGTCAGGTAGGTGCGCTCGCCCTCGAAGACCAGGCTCTCCTGCAGGGAGTTGGCGTTGAGGATCTTGGGCTCGGCGTTGTCGATGGTCAGCTGGAAGGACATGGTGTCATCGATGATGTCATCGCCGTCGTCCAGCCAGGCCTCGGCCTTGTAGGTGACGGTGGTGCCGTCGGGCAGGTTCAGACCGTCGGGGGTCTTGCCGTCCCACAGCTCGCCGTAACCGGCCTCCAGGTAGGTGGGGATGATCATGCCGTAGGAGGCATTGTAGTAGGTCTTGGCCAGGTAGCTGACCTCCAGGGTGTGATAGATCTCACCGGTGGCGTCGTCGGTGACGGTGAAGCGCATATCACGGGCGTTGCGGAGCTGGCCGAAGTACCAGACATCCAGGGGGTTGGAGTAGGACAGGTAGTTGAACTCATCGCCGGAGCGGCCGTTGCGGAAGTAGGGGTTATAGCCCAGCTCGGAGTTCCAGGTGTAGACCAGGTTGGGATACAGGCTGTAGGAGCCCATATCGTCACGGTCGAAGACATCGGGAGCGGACCAGTCGCCGTAGAAGCCGACCATGGGCATGGTCAGGCGGTTGGGCTCGGCGTTCTCGGTGTCGATGCCGGACTCGGTGGCGTAGAAGAAGCCCTCGACCCAGATGCCGTTGGGGAACTGGTCCAGGTACTCCTTGTCGGCGTCGGTCAGGCGGACCTCAGCGGACAGAGTAACGGTCTCACCAGCGGGAACAGTGACCTGCTCGGTGGCGGCGGAGGAGGTGATCTTGGCGGTCAGGTCGACGGAAACCTCCAGCTCGGCGCAGTAGTCGGTGATGACCTTTGCATCGGCGGCGTTGACGGTGCCATCGGCGTTGACATCCAGGTAAGCGTAGTGGGCGTTGTCCTCGTTGATGATGAGCTTGCCTGCGGCGACCTTCAGGAGGATGCGGGCATCGGCGGTGGTGATGCTGCCGTCATCGTTGAAGTCGTAGCACAGGACGCCGTCACCGGACTCGGTGCCCACGGTGACCTTGGCCTCCAGGGCGTAGGGCTCGTTGCCGATGAACCAGTCGGAGACGATGGTCTCGGTCAGCAGGGAGCTGGAGAAGGCGTAGGTCTTGTCCTCGTCGGACATGTTGGTGATCTCGAAGTTGAAGGTGTAGACGCCCTTCTTGGCATCGTCATCACCGAACTCCACCTTGGGACGGCCCTCGGAAGCGGCGGGGTTGCCCAGGTAGGCATCGGCGGTGGTGGCGTTGACCAGGTCCACCAGACCGGCACCCTGGTTTCTGGGGGAGTACTCCAGACCGTTGGCGTGGATGATGGGGTCAGCGGTGGACATCATGAGGTTGGCGGCGACCCGGCGCAGCTCGGTGCCGGTCAGCTCGGGGTAGGCCTCCTTCAGGTACTGCAGCAGGACGGCCATGGCACCGGTGACCTGGGGAGTGGCCATGGAGGTACCGCTCATGTAGCCGTAGTAGGAGCCGGAGATGGCGGGATCGGTGGCGGAGTAGATGTTGCCGCCGACGCCGGTGATCTCAGGCTTCAGCTTCAGGTCGGGGGTGACGCCCCAGGAGGAGAAGTCGGACATGACGGTGTCCACGGTGAACTGCTTGGTGTCGGCGTTGCAGACGGTCAGAGTCTTGTTCTCGGCGGCGGCCATGGCCTTGCCGGTGGACAGGGAGACGGAGACAGCGGGGATGTTATCGCCGCCGTCATTGATCTGCATCAGGAACTGGCCGGAGACATTGTTGTAGATCACACAGGCGATGGCACCCATCTGCTGGGCCATGGCCTGCTTCTCGGGGAAGGAGGTGGTGCCGCGGGAGATGACAGCGACCTTGCCGCGGACATCGATACCCTCGTAATCCTCCTCGGCACCCACGCCGGGGACCATCACGTACTCCAGGGTCTGATTCTGGAAGTTCTGGAGGAAGTTGGTGGCGGCGGTGGCGGCGGTGTCGCTGAAGCCGTAGTCAACGCCGTCGACGGTGAAGTAGAGCATCACTTCGCCGTTGTTGTTGGCGGAGGCGACGGTCAGAGCGGAGGAATAGGTGGCGGGAGTACCGGTCAGACCCACATCGGGGTTGGTGATCAGGGACATGTGGCCGCCCCACAGGTTCATCAGGGCGTTGTTGGTGTCGTTGCCGGAGGCGATGATGACCTCAACCTCGGACTCCATGAAACGCTGCATGGTCTCGAGCATGGCATCATCGGGATCGGTGAAGCCAGCGGCAGCACCCAGGGACAGGTTGGCGGCATCCACATCCAGGCGGATGCAGTCCTCCATGGCAGCCATGATGGTGGCCCAGTTGGCACCGCCGGTGGACTGGAAGACCTGCATGACCACCAGCTGGGCATCGGGAGCCATGCCCTTGACGGGGCTGCCCTCGACGGGGTTGGCGGCGGAGATACCGGCGACGTGGGTGCCGTGGTCGGAGCCTGCGTAGAGGTTGCCCACGTCAAAGGTGCCGTTCTCATAGTTGAAGGCGAAGGGGATCTTGTTGCTCTTGTAGGAGACATTGAGCATGTTGGTCCGCTGGGCGGCGTTCAGGGTCTCCCAGATCTCCTCGACGCTCTCGCGGGTCATGGGGTCACAGAGGCGGCTCTCGTCCATGGCCTGGAAGGAGGGGTGGGTCTCCAGAATACCGGTGTCCAGGATGGCGATGCGCATGCCCTTGCCGGTGAAGCCGGACTCGTTGAGGATGTCCGCGCCGATCATGGTGGAGGAGTTGGCGGTCAGGGGGCTCAGCTCCTGCTCACCCATGTCCTCGGGCAGGGCGAAGGTGGGAGCCACATAGACGGCCTTGACGCCGCTGATGCTCTCGAGCTTGGCCTTGTTGCCGTAGGCGGTCTTCACGGAGAAGCCGGTGGAGCCGATGGTGTAGGTGTAGCCCAGCTCCATGTCGGGACCCAGCAGACGCTTGGCACCGGCCTTGACGGCGTTCAGGGTGACCTCCTGGGTGCTCTTGTGGGCATTGACGGAGGCGGTCTGAGCGGCGATGTCGGAGACGGAGAACTTATCCAGCAGGGGAGCGTCCTTGGTGACCACGATGAAGGTCACGGTCTCGTCGGCAGCGTACTGCTCATATTCTTCGGTCTTGGTGAAGTGGGGGTGGTCCTGGGACTCCAGCTTGGTCAGGTCGCCATCGGTGACGGCCTGGAGCAGAGCGGAGGAAGCAATGCCGGTCTCGGTGACTTCCACGGGAGCGGAGTCACGGCCCAGGGTCATGGGACCGGTCAGGGGAAGTGCGGAAGCATTGTTGTAGGCCTTCAGCTCGCCGGACTCGCTGGGAGCGGCGGTGAAGCCGGTCTGGGCGGCCATGACGTTGGCGGGCAGCATGGACACGACCATCACAACGGCCAGGAGCAGGGAAAGAATCTTCTTGTTCATAGCGTTACCTCCCTAAATCAGTCCTGTGCGGTCAGCAGCCGGGAGACCATGATGCAGATCTGAGCACGGGTGGTGGTGTTCTCAGGGGACAGGGTGGTCTCGGAGGTGCCGTTGACAACGCCGGAGGCAACGGCCCACTGGAATGCCTCAACGGCATAGGGCTGGACTCTGGCGAAATCGGTGTAGGCGGACAGGTCGGTGGTCTTGGTCACATCGTACTCCATGTACTTGGCGAAGCGGTACAGGAAGGTGACCAGCTCCTGACGGGTCAGGGACTTGCCGGGAGCGAACAGGCTGGAACTGACACCGTTGGTGATGCCATTTTCCACGGCCCATGCCACGGGAGCGGTGTAGAACACCTCAGCGGGGACATCGGTGAAGGCGGAGGTGCCCTCTACGGCGGGGGAACCGGCGATGCGGTAGAGGATGGTGACCATCATGGCGCGGTTCAGCTCCAGATTGGGGCCGAAGTGGCTGGCGTCCATGCCGTTCATGTAGCCCATGCCCACCATGTAGTCCACAGCCTCATGGATCATGGGGACGGAATTGCGGATGTCCACAAACTGATCGGCGGGGCAGTACTCTCCGCCGATGGCGGGAACCTTGCTGGAGCCGATGTAGCTGTCGCGGCCGACCAGGTCGATCCGGGTGTCGCAGACGGCACCGGAGAAGCGGACGCTGAACAGCACGCCCTCGCCTGCGGCCTCGGCACTGGCAAAGGCAAGGATGAGCTTGCCGCTTCTGTCGTTGACGGACAGGGTGACGGCGTTTGCATCGCTCCAGGCGGAGCTGATCTCGGTGCCCTCGTAGGTCAGGACAGCGGGATCGTAGGTCAGAACCAGCTTGCCGTCGGCAACGATGCTGCCTTCGGTGGCCAGAATGTCAACCTGGAGGATGCCGCCTTCGGCGGGGCGGGTCTCCAGATCAACGGGGGCCCAGTTCTCGGTGGCTGCGGCGGTGATGGACAGATTGCTCACGAGCATCACGACAGCCAGCAGGAGAACGAGCCATTTTTTCATGTTTCTCATAGGTTTACCTCCCTTGAGTATTTGCCGGGCCATGAAGGAAATCCTGCTTTTCCCACGGCAGAAATTACAAGTTTGTAACAGAAATCGCCACAATCCGAAACAAACGGCAACATTTCCCGGTTGGTTTTTATTATATGAATTTGGAAGAGAATGTCAAGGGATTTTGCCATTTTATCCGTATATAAATGAATAAGAAGCGTTTACAAATAGAAACTGAAAGGAGTGTTGACGGATACGCTAAAATAATCCGATTTTGGGCCGTATTTTCGGAGGAATTTCCGTTGTATCATCGATAATACTGTGATATAATAAATAGGTTGAGCGGTTTTGGAAAAGCCACTCTGAAATTTTCTCTGAGGAGGTAAACAATGAAGAAAATCACATCATTGCTTCTTTGCATGGTGCTGGTGCTGTCCATGGCCTTGCCTGCGGCGGCATTCAGCACCGGTGTCACCATGCACAGTGGCGTCGTGACGCTGACGCTGGGCGCAGATGCAGCAGCCAATGCGCGGATGACTGTGGAGTTCGATCCCAACTATCTGACCTACCTGGACTATGAGACGGACTTTGCCGTCCACTCCGTCCGGGCAGAGGAGGGTCGGCTCGAAATCGGTCTGGCCAATGCCAGCAGCCAGAAGCTTCAGGAGCTGGTGGTCATTCGGTTCCGGGTCACCGGTGCCTGGGACCAGACCCGGATCTCCGTTACCACCGAGCGGGTGGACGGCGAGAACGGTTCCGGAACCTACACCAGCTATCTGTACGGTGAGGGCTACCGGTTCCAGGACGTTACCGCGGATCAGTGGTTCTACGAGGCTGTGGATCACATGGCCGCCGAGGGCTACATCCAGGGCATCTCCCAGTCCCACTTCGGTCCCGCGCTGAACATGAACCGGGCATCCTTCGTGACCCTGCTGGGCCGACTGGCCGGTGTCCCTGAGGAGCAGGTGCAGACCCAGTTCGTGGATGTGCCCGCCGACAGCTTCTACAGCGGTTATGTGGCCTGGGCTGCAAAGACCGGCATCACCACCGGTGTCGATGCCACCCATTTCAATCCCACTGGCAGCGTCAGCCGCGCCCAGATGGTCGCGTTCCTGTACCGCTACGCCAAGTCCGTTGATCCGGATCTGAAGGTGGGCGACGCCCGGCAGATCCTGGGTGCCTTTGCCGACGGTCAGGAGGTTCTGGCCTACGACTGGATGGCGGAGTCCTTTGCCTGGGCCATCGAGAACGGCGTCATCAACGGCATGGACGGCAGGCTCAACCCCTATGGCCTGACCAACCGGGCCCAGGTTGCCGTGATGCTCTACCGCTTCTTCTTTGAAGCCTGAGCGGGAGGTAGCAAATGAAGAATATCTTTAAAAGAGGACTGTCCCTGGCCCTGGCTCTGGCCATGGTCCTGGGTCTGGGCGTTTCCGGCGTCCAGGCTGCCCCCGGCGGCATCACCTTTGAGAAGCTGGACAACGTCAGCACCGACCTGTTCGGCACCGGTGCCGTCATTGAAAATAAGAATGAGAAGCTCCATGCGGACACCGACATGGTCCGCGTCATGATCGTCCTGGAGGGCGAGCCCGCCGTGGGCAAGCTCAAGGGCGGTGAGGATTTCACCGCCAACATCGACGCGGTGAACTACCGCGAGCAGCTCCACGCGGAGCAGCTCAAGACCGCCGAGATCATCTCCAAGCAGGCTCTGAAGGGCCGGAAGCTGGATGTGGTCTGGAATCTGACCCTGATGGCAAACGCCATCTCCGCCAACGTCCGCTACGGCGACATCGAGGCCATTTCCCAGGTCGACGGTGTTGAGCGGGTGTATCTGGAGACGGCCTACGAGCCCCAGAAGGCAGAGACCAACAACATCGTGGCCCAGGAGATGACCGGTGCCAATGTGGCCCAGAACTCCTACGGCTACTACGGCGCGGGCACTGCCATCGCCGTGGTGGACACCGGCACGGACCCCGATCACCAGTCCTTCTCCGCAGAGGGCTTTGCCTACGCCATGAGTCTGAATGCCGCCGAGGCCGGTATGGATCTGGGCAGCTATCTGCGCTCCCTGGACCTGATCGATGTGGCCCACATCGACAGCGTTCTCTCCCAGCTCAATGTTGGCAAGCGGTTCCCCGAGCTGACTGCCCAGGAGCTGTATGTCAACGCCAAGAGACCCTTCAATTTCAACTATGTGGACGGCACGCTGGACGTGAGCCACGACAACGACGACATGGGCTCCCACGGTTCCCATGTTGCCGGTATTGCCGCCGCCAACCGATACATCCCCGTCAGCAAGCTCATTGACCTGAACGGCGACGGCGAGATGAACGAAGCCGATGCCCAGACCCTGATGGATCACATCATCCTGGGCACGCCCGCCGAGAACCTGTACACCGCCGACCTGAACACCGACGGCGTTCTGGACGAGCGGGATGTTACCGCACTGCTGGATGCCGTTTCCACCGGCTTCTATGCCGACGCCGCCAAGCTCGTCGGTGTCACCGGCGTGGCTCCCGATGCCCAGATCGTCACCATGAAGGTCTTCGGTGCCACCGGCGGTGCCTACTCCTCCGACTACATGGCCGCCACCGAGGATGCCATGATCCTGGGCTGTGCCAGCGTCAACCTGTCCCTGGGCGGCGCGAACCCCGGCTTTGCCTCTGCCCATGAGGTGGCCCCCTCCGACACCGCCTACATCGACGGCCTGATGGCCCGTCTGGCGGACTCCGGCATCGTCATGTGCACCTCCGCCGGTAACTCCGGCAACTGGGCCGACAACGATCTGGCCTACGGCATGATGTACGCCGACGAGGGCGGCACCTACACCACCTCCGAGCCTGCTACATACGCCAACTCCTTCAGCGTGGCCTCCGCCGACAATGTGGGTCTGGTCACCGACCTGAAGACCTCTTTCGGTGCCGCCGAATTCCGGATGGAGGGCGTGCAGGGCGGCGTGAACGAGCCCTGGATCTCTCTGGACCCCCTGAGCAAGGGCGTGACCTTTGACTGCGTGTTCATCGGTGATCCCAGCGCGCTGCTGTCCGGCGGCGAGCAGACCGATCTGACCGTCTACGGCGGCAATGCATCCGACTTTGTGGATGTGACCGGCAAGGTGGTCCTGGTGGCCCGCGGCAACGGCATCGCCTTTGCCGACAAGCACGCAAACGGTGCCCTGGCTGGTGCGGCTGCGGTCATCATCTACAACAACGTTTCCGATCCCATCTACGCCTCCATCGAGGGCAGCACCGCCACCATCCCCTGCGCCACCATCACCCTGGAGCAGGCCAAGGAGGTCTATGAGCTCTTCGGCGGCAAGTCCGGCACCTTCACCGTGGAGTACACCCTGAATGTCAATCACGGCAAGGGCGACGGCAAGGTCACCATGTCCGACTTCTCCTCCTGGGGCACCACCGGCGATCTAGCTCTGAAGCCTGAGATCACCGCCCCCGGCGGCAGCATCTACTCCGTCAACGGTGTGGACCCCTCCGGCACCGCCTACGAGCAGATGTCCGGCACCTCCATGTCCTCTCCCCACGCCGCCGGTCTGGCCGCACTGGCCAGCGAGATGCTCGCAGACAAGGGCCTGGTGGAGCAGACCGGCCTGAGCCAGCGTGTGCTGACCCAGTCTCTGATGATGTCCACCGCCAATGTCATCCTGGAGAACGACCTGCCCTACTCCGTCCGGAACCAGGGCGCGGGCCTCGCCAGCATCGAGAACATGATCCTGGCGGACTCCTACATTCTGGTGAAGGGCCAGAGCGACGGCAAGGTCAAGGCCGAGCTGGGCGACGGCACCGCCGAGCGCGTCTTCACCTTCACCGTCAACAACCTCAGCGACAGCGAGAAGGTTTTCAAGCTCTCCGCTCTGACCATGACCAACGGTGTCACCGTCATCGACGGCCACGCCCTGGTCACTGACGAGATGGTGGAGCTTCCCGCCGATGTGACCTTCAGCACCGGCGACACCGTCACCGTGCCCGCCAACGGCTCCGCTTCCGTCACCGTCACCGTCGCGGTTTCCGAGGCAACTGCCGCCGAGATGGAGGCCAAGGGCTTCGTCAACGGCTTCTACATCGAGGGCTACGTCTACGCCGAGCCCCTGGCCGATGATGAGGGCGTGGCGGGCGTGACCCACTCCATCCCCATGCTGGGCTGGTACGGCTGCTGGACCGATCCCAGCATGTACGAGACTGCCGACCACATCGACTACGCCTACAATACTCTGGAGCGGCCCACCCACAACGCTGACTTCTCCACCAACATCCTGAGCTGGGCTCCCAAGGGCTACGGCTCCGGTATGTACTACGCCGGCAACATCTACGGCTCCATCAACGCCGAGACCGGCGAGGCCATCGGCGACAGCCGCTACATCGAGGCCCGCAACGCCGTCAACTCCGAGAATTCCATCTGGGAGCTGTTCGCCATCTATCCCACCCTGAACCGCAACGCTGCGGATGTGAAGCTGACCGTCTACGATTCCGAGACCGGCGAGGTTTACTACCTCAACGATTTTGAGGACGTTGACGACTATCTGCTGTCCTCCTTCTATTACGCCAACTACGGCCAGTGGTACAACACCACCACCGAGTCCCCCGTGGATCTGAGCCAGTGGGAGTTCACCGACATGGACGGCAACCCCCTGCCCAACGGCACCAAGTTCACCATCGAGCTGGCCTGCGCCCCCGACTACTATGTCCGTGAGGACCGCACTGTGGACTGGAGCCAGGTGGGCGAGGGTGCCTACCTGCGCTGGAACTTCAGCGTGGACAACAACGCCCCTGAGCTGGTGGAGAACGGCCTGAGCCTGAAGGACGGCAAGCTCTGCTTCGAGGTCCGGGACGACAACTATGTTGCCGCCGTCATTCTGGTCACCGGCGATGTGTCCGCCGCCGTCAGCTATGCCTTCCCCGATATGGACGAGGATCAGCGTGGTCAGGCAATTACCGGCGAGCTGGACCTGGGCAACTATCAGGAGATCTTCGGCAACAAGGCCGCCATTGCCGTCTGCGACTACGCCGGTAATGAGACCTACTACGCCATCAACCTGGGCGGCGAGGGTGCCAGCTACGGCGATCTGGTGGCATTCCGCTATGACCAGGACGGCTACACCGGCAGCTGGGTGGCCTTCTCCGAGGGCGTCAAGCGCAACGAGAGCGGTCTGTTCCCCGCCGGTGTGGACATGGTCGCCGCCGAGTATGTGGCGGGCATGGTCTTCGCCCAGGACAACATGGGCAACCTCTACGGCATCAAGTACAGCGACATGCTGGCCAATTCCGTGAACCTGGAGCAGACCTTCATCACCCGTCTGGAGACCATCTACCAGGACTTCGCCTACAACTACTCCGACGGCAAGCTCTACGCCCTGAACACCTACGAGGAGGGCGACGGCTATCCCAACGCGGAAGTTTACACCATCAACCTGCGTGGCAGCTACTATGACGAGGAGCAGTACATGGATGTGGCCGCCTACCAGGAGGACTGGGTCGGCGCACGGGGCGGCGTCTACGCCCTGGGTCTGGCCATCGATGATGCGGGCTCCATTTACATCCTGGGTCCCAACTGGGGCGATGAGGCTGGCAAGACCACCGATACCGCCCACCTGTGGAAGGCCTCCATGGTCTCCAACTGGGCCGGTACCTATCTGGGTGCCTTCCAGGAGGTCGGTGACACCGGCATGGGCATGGATTACCTGCAGTCCATGACCTGGGACCACAACACCGAGACCCTGTACTGGGCCCAGTTCTATCCCAAGAGCTTCCTCTCCTTGGAGACCAATCTGGTGAAGCTGGATCCCAAGACCGCAAAGGCCGAGATCGTGGGCGAGCTGACCTATGAGACCGCAGGCCTCTTCGCACCCCTGAGCGACGAGACCGCCGCCAAGGCCGAGCACGCCAATGTGCCCGACTTCGACCAGACCGTGATCCCCACCCCCATGCTGTCCGTGCACAATCTGACCATGGGCATCGGCGGCACCGGCGTGCTGGAGGTCAACTTCGATCCCTGGTACGCAAGCAGCAAGGAGCTGGTCTGGACCTCCAGCAACGAGGATGTGGCTGTGGTCGATGAGAACGGTGCCGTGACTGCCGTGGGCGACGGTGCCTGTACCATCACCGTGGCTTCTGCCGGGGACGAGAGCAAGTGTGACACCTGCGATGTGACCGTTGCCTCCCTGACCCTGAACATGGAGGGCATCATCTCCCGGACCGAGGGCGGCATCAACTCCGTCTGGGGCTCCAAGCTCTACAGCTACAACATGCTGCTGGGCCAGGCTTCTCTGGAGCTGGGCTCCATGATCACCGCGCCCGCCCAGTTCCAGGGCTACGGTCTGAACATGGCATCCGCCATCGAGGCCCGGGGCTCCATCTGGACCAGCGAGTTCGGCAATGCCGGTATGGTCTACGAGATCGACAAGGAGACCGGCGTGGTCAAGAACATGCACGATCCCATTGACGGCGATATGATGTTCGGCTTTGACTACTCCGAGGCCACCGACCGCTTCGCCGGTATCATGAACTTCTACTTCTATCCCGACCTGAGCATGGACGAGGCCATGTACGAGGAGATGGCGGACAGCTATGACGAGTCCGTCTACCAGTACACCTACCACAAGTTCGACCTGTCCCAGCAGCTCAAAGCCTCCGACAAGGGCTTCAACACCGGCGAGACCAACCAGGGTTCCGTGGGCGATATCGTCTTCTGCGGCATCACCGCCATCGACAATACCGCCGGTGAGAGCTACTATGTGGGCACCAATTTTGACGGCAACGGCTATCCCGGCGAGTCCACCTACACCCCCGTGACCACCCATGTGATCCTGGATAACGTTGGCCGTCTGTGGTACATCGACGAGACCCGGGATCTGACCCTCTACGAGGATCCGTGGACCCGCGCCTATGTGGATGCGGAGGGCACCATGATGATCTCCGGCGACAACACCGGTGTCTTCGCTCTGGAGAACAAGGACGGCACCTACAACGTCTACATGATCCGCAAGATCCAGGAGACTCCCCTGACCGACATGTACTGGGCCGGTACCATGCCCCGGATCACCTACCACTTCTCCGACATCTACTATGCCGGTGAGAGCGAGTACGGCGAGCCCATGTTCTTCCTGTCCATGTACGACTACTGGCACGAGGGCACCACCAATGAGCTGTATCTGTACGTCCAGGGCATCCCCACCGGCGAATTTGGCTGGGACGAGAACTGGAACCGGGTGGAGCTCATGACCCCCGACTCCCTGTACGATCTGGGCGATACCCAGTTCGGCAACATCATCGCCACCATCACCCACGCCGAGGTGGTGGACGGCCTGCCCGCCCCTGAGATGCCCGAGGCCCCGAACCATCTGGGCTCCGGCATCTACAGGGCTGAGCGGTAAGCATTTCCCCCAATAAGCGAGAGGACACCCGAAAGGGTGTCCTCTTTTTGCCGGGAGCCCCGGTGGGCAAACTCGTGCCTGGTGGGTTGTGCTTGACGGTAGTCGAGTAAAACTGCCCGACCGGTCGCTGGCTCACGCTCGGCGTATGGAAATCGGGGGTGGGGGAAAGGTCTACACTTTACAGGTAAAAGCGCGTAGGGGCGACCCTTGCGGTCGCCCAGGTTGAAGGATTCTGTCCCGCCCCGTTGGGGCGGTGGGGGGGGGGGGGGGGG
>JBGVNV010000030.1:0-54010 GCA_045125955.1 Faecousia sp. | reverse complement strand
GGCGAGCTGGTCCGCGCCTGGCAGGAACAGGACAACGGATTTGAGATCCGATACATTTACAAAGAGAACGGCGGCATGCACACCGCCCACAATACCGCTTACGAGCATATCGATACAGAGCTGAACACCTGCATCGATTCCGATGACTGCATGGCCCCCGGCGCGGTGGAAAGGATCCTGCGCAAGTGGGAATCCGTCCGGGACCGGGGCTATGCTGGCATCATTGCCCTGGATTCCGACATGGAGGGCAATATCATCGGCCAGGGCTTCCCCGAAGGCCTGACCGAGACTACCCTTATGGGCTACTATGCCGCCGGCGGCTCCGGCGACAAGAAGCTCATCTACCGGACCGACGTTATCAACCAGTATCCCCCCTATCCCGTGTTTGAGGGGGAGCGGTATGTGGCTCTGGCCTACAAGTACCGGCTCATCGACCAGGAATATAAGCTTGCAGTGCTGGATGAGGTGGTTTGCAATGTGGACTACCAGCCCGACGGTCACTCCACCGCCATGTTCCGGGAATATGTCCGCAGCCCCCGGGGCTTCGCCTTCTGGCGAAAAGTGTGTATGCAGTACCCGGAGTCGAAGAAGCGGATGGTGGTGGATGCCATCCATTATGTGGCAGAAAGCATTCTTGCAGGTGAGAAGCACTTTATCCGGGAATCTCCCCGGAAGGGGTTGACGCTGGCTGTCCTGCCTGTCGGATGGGTACTGTCGAAGTACATCCGCAGCAAACAGCCAGGGGCTTGAGTTGTACCCATCCATACCCGAAGGAGTTTATTCATGAAAAAACAGTCATCGCTTTCCTTTATCACCTGGCTACGGGCGTGCAGTGCGATCTTCATTTTGCTGTGTCACTACTGCTCACGGTGTTCACATCCGCTGGTGGCCATGATGGCGATGGTATTTAACATCGGTGTTCATCTTTTCTTTCTAATGTCCGGCTTCCTCGTGGGGTATAAGGGGATACCGAAGTCCTACACCGCATGGTACAAAAGACGTATCAAACGTATTTTTATCCCCTTCTGGTCATTCCTTCTGGTGCTTGCCATTGTACATACCACCCGAAATCTGTCTTTGCTCTCCGCAGACTGGCTCTATTTGGTGCTTGGTCTACAAGGAACGGTAGTCAATGTATGGGGCGCAGAGCAAACCTGGTTCATATCCGTGCTGCTGCTTTGCTATCTGTTTTCTCCTGTGATCCTCAGCGCGATCCGTATGGTATCCGAATCCTCCAACTCCTGGCTCAGGGAATCGGCTATTGCTGTAGTATGTGCGATGCCAATTGTTTATGCATTGTTTGAAGAACCCTGGATCTATACTGTCTTTACTCCGGTATCCCTTTACATCATGGCTTGCGTCTATGGTGTTTACTATAACCCGGAAAAGCACTTCACTTCTGCAAAGACCCTGTTGGCGGTTTTTGTTGTAGCGATTTCGTTTGGTATTCGTTTTGTTGCAAGGATCATCTGTGATGGCACGATTTGGTATGATCGAATCGCTGTTCCGTATTCCCAGAGTGTGGCAGCATTTGCAATCTTCTATGTGTTTGAGGCTTTCTTTAGGGACCGAAAAGCACCTAAGCCTATCCGATTCATCAGCGATATCAGCTTTGAAGTATATCTGTATCACTATATGTTTGTCCAGGGACCTGTTGAAATCTTTGGACAATGTCCCAATTGGGTGGTCGGCTGTATTGCTGTTACTGCGGTGGTTTTGCCACTGTCTTATGTCAGTAACCGCATATCTGCGGTGCTTTCCGGAAAGCGGCTGAAAAAGCCGTAACAACATTGTGGGAACCCCAGCAGCCCCCAATATGCCCCATTACCAATATAAAGGAGAACCTGCCAATGAGCAAGATCCTAATATTAACAAACCACTCTTATATGCTCTACCGCTTCCGAACGGAGCTGATCCGGGAGCTGATGAAAGACCACGAGGTGGTCCTCAGCATGCCTTTCGTGGGCCATGAGGAGGACTTCATGGCCATGGGCCTAAAGTGTATCGAGACCGAGGTGGACCGCCGGGGCATCAACCCCAAGCGGGATCTGAAGCTCTTTGCCTTCTACCGCAAGCTCCTGAAAGCGGAGAAGCCCGACATGGTCATTACATACTCCATCAAGCCCAATATCTACGGCGGCTGGGCCTGCCAGATGCTGGGCATCCCCTACTGCGCCAATGTCCAGGGTCTGGGCACCGCCTTCCAGAAGAAGGGCCTGGCCCAGGTGGTCACGGTCATGTACAAGACTGCCCTTTTGAAGGCCAGGACCGTTTTCTTCGAAAACCAGGGCAACGCCAATGAATTTTTGGACCGGCACATCATCCCCAAGAAGAAAATCACAATTCTGAACGGTGCGGGCATCAATCTGGAGGCATACACCCTCCGGCCCTATCCCGAAAATGACCGGGTACGGTTCCTGTACCTGGGACGCCTGATGGCGGAGAAAGGCGTGGGCGAGCTGCTGACCGCTATGAAGCGGCTGTATGAGGAGATGGGCGACCGGGTCGCTCTGGACATCGTGGGCTTCTATGACGATGAAGCCTGCCAGGCCCAGGCCGAGGAGCTGATCGCCATGGGTGCCGCCGTGTTCCACGGCTTCCAGTCGGAGCCCCGGCCCTTCTATGCCGGAGCCGATTGCGTGGTGCTGGCCAGCTATCACGAGGGCATGAGTAACGTCTTGCTCGAAGCCGCCGCCACGGGCCGCCCCGTCATCACCAGCGACATCTACGGCTGCCGGGAGGCAGTGGACGAGGGCGTCACCGGACTGCTCTGCACCGTCAAGGATGCCGACAGCCTGTATGAGCAGATGAAGAAAATGGCCCTGATGCCCCGGGAAGAACGGGCACAGATGGGCCTGGCTGGCCGGGAGAAAATGGAGCGGCAGTTTGACAAGACGGTCGTGGTGAAGAACACCGTCGACGCCATTTTTCCGGACCGTACGGTTTCTCGAACCGGGAGGTAATTTATGATCCCCAAGAAAATCCATTACTGCTGGTTCGGCGGCAATCCCAAGCCGAAGCTGGCAGAAAAATGCATCGCAAGCTGGAAAAAATACTGCCCCGGCTGGGAGATCATCGAGTGGAACGAGTCCAATTTCGATGTAAACCGGAACGGCTACACCCAAATGTGCCTGGAGCAGAAAAAATACGCCTTCCTCAGCGATTATGTGCGGCTTCTGGCGGTGGCAGAGCAGGGCGGTGTCTACTTTGACACCGACGTGGAGCTGGTGCGGCCCATCGACGGGCTGCTGGAGCATGAGGCGTTCTTCGGTTTTGAAACGCCCCAGTATGTAGCCAGCGGCCTGGGCTTCGGTTCCGTGGCCCACGGCACCGCCATTGAGGCCATGCTCCACGAATACGACTTCCTGCTGGACGGGACCGAGGGTGTCCGGGGCTGCCCAATCCTGAACACCGCCGCCCTGGAAAAGCTGGGACTGGTAACGGATGGTTCCAGACAGACCGTGGCAGGGACACTGATCCTGCCTGTGGAATGTCTGAATCCCTACGAGAGTGCCACTGGACGGCTGAACAAGACCAAAAACACCTATTCCATTCACTGGTACAGTGGAAGCTGGATGTCCTGGAAGCAGCGGCTCCGCGGTGCCATTACCCGCCCCCTGCACCGAATTTTCGGAGAGGACTGCTTCAAATGGCTGAAAAGATGAAACACATCCTGATATTCTCCCATGCTCTGGAGCTGGGCGGCGCGGAGCGGGCTCTGATCGGTCTGCTCCATGCCCTGGATCACTCCAGGGTGCAGGTGGACCTGTTCCTCATGCGCCACGAGGGCGCGCTGATGGACCAGATCCCGCCCCAGGTCCGGCTCCTGCCGGAGAAGCCCCAGTATGCGTCCCTGGCGGTGCCCATGAAACAGGTCCTGAAAAAGGGGCAGCTCGGTGTGGCCCTGGGCCGTTTCGCCGGAAAGCAGGCGGCCCGGAAGCGGGAGAGGATGCTGGGTATCACCTCCGGCTCCGTGGTGGGTCTGGAGTACAGCCACAAGTATACCCGTGCCTTCATGCCCCAGGTGGGCGACCGGGAGTATGATCTGGCGGTCAGCTTTCTGACACCCCATTATTTTGTGGCGGAGAAGGTCCGGGCCAGGAAAAAGATCGCCTGGATCCACACGGACTACACCAAGATCCGGGTGGACCGGGAATCGGAGCTTCGGATGTGGAACTGCTACGACCACATTGCCTCCATCTCCGATGCCGTGGGCGAATGCTTCTGCCAGGTGTTCCCGGAGCTGAGGGACCGGCTGGTGAAGATTGAGAACATCCTGCCTGCCCGGCTGATCCGCAGTGCCGCCCAGGGGAGCTGCCCTGCCGACCTGCCCGAAGACGGAAGCCTGCGGCTGCTGTCCATCGGCCGGTACTGCGAGGCGAAGAATTTTGACAATGTCCCCGATATCTGCCGGAAGATCCGGGAGATGGGTCTGGATGTGAAGTGGTACATCATCGGCTTTGGCGGTGACGAAGACCTGATCCGCCGGAAAATTGCGGAATCGGCCATGGAGGACCATGTCATCATGCTGGGGCTGCGGGAGGATCCCTACCCCTACATCGCCCACTGTGATCTGTATGTCCAGCCCAGCCGGTACGAGGGCAACTCCGTCACCGTCCGGGAGGCCCAGGTGCTGGCAAAGCCCGTGGTCATCACCCGCTACGCCACCTCGGCCAGCCAGCTGGAGGAAGGCGTGGACGGCATCATTGTCCCCATGGACAACGAAGGCTGTGCCTCGGGCATCGTGAAGCTGCTGCGGAACCCCGAAAAAATGAAACAACTAAGCCTAACCTGCCGCGACGGCGATTACGCCAATACCCAAGAGGCAGAAAAGCTGATGGGGTTGCTGAAATGATTTATTGGAAAGAAGGGTCGTATATGCCGTCTCTCAGTGTAATCGTCCCCGTATATAAAGTAGAAGCCTATCTGGACGAATGTGTCCGGAGTATCCTGGGGCAGACCCATACCGATCTGGAACTGATCCTTGTTGATGACGGAAGCCCTGACCGAAGTGGCGAAATGTGTGATGCCTGGGCGGCGAGAGACAGCCGGGTCCGGGTGATCCACAAGCCCAACGGCGGCGTTTGCTCCGCCCGGAATGCCGGTTTGGATGCGGCCAGGGGCGAGTATATTGCCTTTGTCGACAGCGACGACTGGCTGGATCCCGGAATGTATGAGGCCATGCTGGCGCAAAACTGTGACATCATTCTCTGTGACTGTATTAAGGAGCATCCCGGCAGACAGGAGCTGTATACCCACGATATCCGTCCGGGTCTCTATGACCGGAACCAACTGGAAACGGAATACTTTCCCCATCTGCTGATGATGGAAAATGTGGAGTATCCAGCCACCATTTCCAACTGGGTAATGGTTTTCCGCAGGGAACTGGCGGATGATATCCGATATCTGACCGGTGTGCGGTACTCTGAGGATCTGCTCTTCGGTGCCCAGCTCATGTATCGGGCGAACTCCTTCTGCTATCTGAAGGGGCAGGCGTTCTATCACTACCGGATGAACCCCACCTCTGCGACTCACAAATTCGTCCCTGACAAGTGGAACGACTATCGGAAGCTCCATGCGGGCATCCGGGAGGCTTTCGGCGGCTGCAAGGACTTCAATTTTTCCCGGCAGATCGATCTGTGCCTGCTGTTTTTCCTGTACAATGCCGTGGGCGACCTTTACGGTGCGCCCCTGGAGCGGAAAGAAAAGCGCAGAATGATCCTGGCGATCCTGAATGACCCGGAGGTCCGGGCCATGTTCGGCCGGCTGGATATCGGCAGCCTGCCCATTTCGGTAAAACAAAAGATCATTACCCTGTGCTACCGCCACCGGGCGGGAATCAGCGCATTGATGCGCTATTATGGAGGTTAATAGTATGCTCAACGAAAATCCCCTGATTTCGGTCATTGTACCGGTTTATAAGGTGGAGCAGTATCTGCACCGCTGTATTGACAGCATCCTGGCCCAGACCTATACCAATCTGGAGATTATCCTGGTAGATGACGGAAGCCCTGACCGCAGCGGCGAGATCTGCGACGAATACGCCACAAAAGATAGCCGGATTAAGGTGATCCATCAGGAAAACAGGGGCCTGAGCGCAGCGAGAAATGCGGGATTGGACATTTGTACCGGTGCATATATTGCATTCGTGGATAGCGATGACTACATCATGCCACAAATGTATGAGCAAATGCTTGCTGCTTCGCAGGATCATAATGTGGATATTTGCGTTTGTCAATGGCAGTATGAATGTCCGGATGGAACTTTGGTCATTGATCCGAGTAAAATTGATACAACAATATTGGGAGTAAAATCAGCTGTACATTTTGCGGAATATTTGTATAAGAAACAATACGAAAGTGGAACGGTTTGTGTTGTGTGGAATAAGCTGTATAAAAGGGAAGTGCTTTCTGATATTAGTTTTTTGGGACGATACGTGGAAGATGAACGAATTCATAACTTTATTTTGAGCAGGGATTATTCAGTTATGGTTATTCCTGAATTACTATATATATATTGTCAGAATGTAGATTCTCTAACCAATAAACCATTCAGAAAGGATAACCTTATGTATCTGGATGTGCTGTTAGAGCGTGCAGAGCTGTTTGATCAGAATGGCTTTATTTCTTTTCAAACATGGAAACGATATTGCGATATGTATGTAGAGTATTACTATAAAGCGAACGTTGTTGGGATTGAAATGCCAGGTACTGCGGACTTTGACAAAATGTTTTTGAAATTGTTAGCTACAGGAAAATGTGATGTGAAGTTTTATCTCAGAATGGTTCTATTCCGCATGTCGCCTAATATCTATAACAATTTACTAATTAAAAAAAGAATGCGCAGTAAAAAATAGATTGCCAATACTTACAAGTAGGTGATGAGTGAGTTATGAAAAAGAAGCACTATTTAATTGAAAATGATCGCATTATTGGTGGTGGCTCAGAAGTAGTAATGCAACAGGTAATAGATAAACTGGTAAAAGAGGGGCATCGTGTTACCCTGGCAACATATGAGGGAAGCCGCAAGGAATGCAAGAGTCTTTTTCCTTATGGTGTTCACTTTTGGAGAATTGCAGCCTATAGAAGAAATAACGTAAAAGAATTCAATTTGCAATGGATACTTCAAAAGACAGCAAATGCCGTATGCCGAATTAAAAAACTGATATTGAGTAAAAGAGGCTTTGATGTTGCAATTGCAATGAAAGAGGGCCCATGTATGTTAGACATTTCAGGAGTAAAGGCAAAACGGAAATACGGATGGGTACATGTCGATTATAGAGGAATGCATTGGACACAAAAAATGTTCCATTCAATTGCTGAAGAGTGCCAGTTATTTCAGAAGATGGATCAGGTAATTTGTGTTTCTAAAACAGCTGAGGATGGTATTAAAGCAACCCTAGGAAACCCAGGCAATCTAATTGTGGCCCATAATCCAGTTAATGTTAAACGTATTATAGAAAAAGCAAAGGATACTTGCCCTATCTCTCGTATTGAGAATAAATTCTTGATAGTGGCGGCTGGTCGACTTACCTGGGAAAAGAACTTTGGTTTACTGTTGGATGCTTGTGCCATATTACGGAATGAAGAAAAATATGAGGTGTGGATTTTAGGAGATGGACCAGATCGGGTGCAGCTTCAGAAAATAATAGATAAGAATCAACTTGATTTTATAAAACTTTTGGGTAATATTGCAAATCCATATCCATATATACACCAGGCAGATTGCTTTGTGAGCACGTCGAGGACGGAGAGTTACGGACTTTCCGTTCAAGAAGCCATGATTTTGGGAGTTCCGGTGATTGCGACAGACTGTCCTGCCATGCGTGAAACTATTCCGGCGGACTATGGTACTGTTATCTCTGCTGATGCTAAAATGCTTGCGCAAGAAATTAGAAAACTGTCATGTAGAAATGTAACAAAACTATTGCCGCAATACGGATGCGAGAGGAAGTTATACGAAGACAGAGTAGAACGTATATACAGAATTTTAGAAAGTAAATAATTGTTGGGTATTGCATTTAGGAATATATGAAAGTAAGTATCATCATCCCCGTCTACAACAAAATACGCTATCTCTCCGGACTTCTGGAGCAGGTGATGGTGCAGACCTTCCGGGATTTTGAATGTCTGCTCATCGACGACGGTTCCACCGACGGCTCCGGGGCAGTCTGCGATGAGTTTGCCGAAAAGGATCCCCGGTTCCGGGTCTTCCACATCCCCAACGGCGGCGTGTCCCACGCACGGAACCTGGGACTGGATGCAGCCAGGGGCGAATACATCACCTTCATCGACAGCGATGACGGCGTTCGGCCCGGATATTTGGAGAATCTGGTTCAGTGCATGGAAAAGAGCTGTGCCGACCTGGTTATCAGCGGCTATGAGAAGGTGGATGCCGATGGCCTCGTTCTGAATACCGTGATCCCGGAGACTGCGGGCCTGTTTCCCTGCTCCGGTCTGCTGCCGAATTTTGCCAGAGTGCAGCTCCAAACGGGGCTCTATGGTTGCTGTGTGGCCAAGCTCTTCCCCCGGGCACTGGTTCAGCGCGTCCGCTTTGACGAAAGTCTGCGTCTGGCAGAGGATTTCGACTTCTATCTAAACCTGTACGCAGTCATTGAAACCGTCTTCCTGGATGACCACACGGACTACCTGTATCTCCAGGAGGCGGAGAACTCCACCGGCAACACCGCCAGTGAGAAGATCGACTATCTGGCCCAGCTGCGCATCAACCTCCATTACCGTGACATGCTCCAAAAGCGCGGTGTTTGGGAGGGTGAAAACAAGCGCATCGTGGAGGGGCGGCTCAGCGACTATGCCTTCTTTGTCCTGTTCCACACGCCCATGCCCCACTACCGGGAACGCTTTCATGCGCTGTATGCGCTTTGTACAGCGGAGCATGTGCCGCTGTACAGCGGAAATATGATGCGCAAATGGCTCTTTTTCTGTCTGCGCAATCGGCTGCATCACGCGGCGAAATTTACCATGACCCTTTACCGGCTTGTCCGGAAGCTATTGAGGAGATAACCCATGATACTGACCATCCATACCGCAACCTATAACCGGGCCTATATCCTGCCCAAGGCCTACGAATCCCTCTGCGCCCAGACCTGTAAGGATTTCGAGTGGATCATCACCGATGACGGCTCCACCGATGGTACTGATGCGCTGGTGCGCTCCTGGCAGGAAAAGGAGAATGGTTTTTCCATTGTCTATAATCCCCTGAGCCATGTGGGACTCCCCAGGGCTCTCAATTCCGGCGTAGAGAAGGCATCTGGGGAATGGTTCATGCGGCTGGACTCCGATGATGCCCTGGTCCCCCAGGCTGTGGAAAAGGTGCTTGGGTGGATCGCTGAAATTGAAGATGACGAACACTTTGTGGGTGTGGGCTTCGCCAGATTCCAGCCCGACGGCAGCTTTATGAAACCCCAGACCCCTCTGATCGATCCGATCGTGGGCTATTTGGATTGCACCAATATCGAGCGGTCTAAATATTGTCTGGATATGGACATGTGTGAGGCGGAGCGAATCAGCATTCTGCGTCAGTACCCACACCAGGTCTGGCCGGGAGAAAGCTTTGCACCGGAGCAGCTCAACCACAATGCCATTGCTCTGGCAGGGTATAAATACCGCTGGCGGACGGACAAACTGTACATCTGTGACTATCTGACCGATGGTCTGACCCGGAATGATACCATCGTGGCCCGAAATCCCATGGGCTACGCCATGATGCACAATCAGAACATGCTTCTGTGTGACAGCTTCCGGGAGAAGTGCCGCTGTGCCATGCAGATGACGGCCCTGTCCTTCTATGCGGGGAACCCCGGCTATCTGCGCGAATCCAACTGCATGGCGGCGACCCTGCTGACCCTCCCGCTGGGCGCAGCCCTGTCGGTCCGCCGCCGGATGCAGTACAAAAAACTGTGAGGAACCATGGAACGAATTTCTGTCATCATCCCCGTTTACAATGCTGCTGCCACCCTGCCCGCCACCGTGCGGGGAGTACTGGCACAGACCTATGCGGATCTGGAACTGCTTCTGATCAACGACGGCTCTACAGACGGCAGCGGTGCTGTCTGTGACGGCTTTGCCGATCCCAGGGTGCGGGTCTTCCACCGGGAAAATGGGGGCGTTTCCGCAGCCCGGAATCTGGGACTTTCCCAGGCCACCGGAGAATACATCACCTTTCTGGACGCTGACGACATCGTACCTGCGGACTATCTCCAGGTCCTGTACGATGCCTGCCGAAACGCGGACATCGCCGTTTGCGATGTGGTCAGTATCCAGGATGACCAGGAACTTGCCCGGTTCACCCATCCGGATGCCGTACTCACGCAGCGGGAGGCGTTGGATTTCCTGCTGACCCGACGGAGGATCAACTCCGGCCCCTGTGCCAAGCTCTTCCGCCGGGAGATGCTTCAGGGGCTGACTTTCCCACCCCTGAAAGCCTATGAGGATATCCTCTTCGTCCGGGAGGCTTTCTGCCATGCAGATCGCATCGCTGTCACGGACCGGACCGAGTACCGCTATATCCAGAATCCCGCCGGTGCCATGAGCAGCTTTTTCAAGGCACCCTCTCCGGACATTATCCGGGCCACCGATGCACTGCTGGAATTCATCGGCGGCCGCCCGGATCTGAGCCCCGACTGCTTCTACATCACCGCATCCCACCTGATGCAGTATGCCATGCCCGCAGCGCAGGCTCCCGAAGGACGGGATTTTGTCCTGCGGAGCCGGAAGCTGTACCGGAAATACTGGTGGCAGCTTTTGAACTGTTCTGCATTCCCCTGGAAGGAAAAAATCGTATTTTCCCTGTTCATTCTGGGATGGCTCTATGGCAGAAGCACAATCAGGAAAGTGTGATTACTGTGATTCAATTTGATCTTAAGGCACTAAGCAATCGCCGGACACAACTCATGGGATTCGCAATGCTGTGCGTCGTGTTTTTTCATTCCGGCTTTGATCTGAGCATGATTCCCCCGCTTCACCTTCTGAAGCAATGGGGTGACATTGGTGTTGATATTTTCCTGCTGATGTCCGGACTGGGAATCTACCACTCTCTGAACCGAAATCCGGATATCCCGGCATATATCCGCGGACGGCTGTGCCGTATCGTTCCGAAGCATCTCCTGGTCTGCGGAGTGTGGTTTTTCTTTCTGGATGTGCTCCTTTACAGGGAAGGTATCGTGACATTCCTGATGGATGTTACCTCTCTTAACTTCTGGACCAAAGGAAAACTGACTACCTGGTATTTGTCTTCACTGCTGCTGATGCAGCTCCTGACACCTATGTTTATTCGCCAGTGGAAAAAGCATCCTTACGTGGGTTTTCTTGCGATTCCTGCCGTATTGCTGACCTGTCTGGGCATTACCTATACTCCTGTTCTGGATAACAGCCTAGGGCATCTTCTGGTGTTCTTCTATCGAATTCCTGCGTATCTGCTGGGCTTATTTATCGGCCGCAGAATTTGCGAAAACCGTTCCATTGTCTCGATACCGATACTACTTGCATGGCTCACACTCGGAGTCAGTGTTGGTATTCTAATCATCTCCAGTGGACTGACACCCTGGTATCTGCGCTGGGTTCTGCGTTATGCAGCGTATCTTCCCATTGCACTGGCAATATGCTGTGGGGTTGTTCGCCTTCCTGACAATAAAGTTTTTCGCTATTTTGGAACGAACAGTCTGGAAATTTACCTGCTGCACGAAAAGGTTTTGTGGGTTCTGTCGATCCTTGCTCGCAGGATCATCGGCGATGGGTTTATCCAATCTGCATTTATTAATATTCTGGCAATTCTGCTTACCTGTGTCGGTGCAAAAATCCTAAAAAATCTCTTCACACATATCATTACAGAAAAAGGAGTGAAAAGTGTTGTCTAAGATATTCCTCTATGCCCACGGCGGCAGCGGCAATCATGGCTGTGAGGCCATCGTCCGGGCCACTGCCCGGATCCTTCAGGGTAATGAATTGTATCTAATCTCTTCCAAGCCGGAGGAGGATCGGTATTACGGTGCTGCAGAAGTAGCCCAGGTGATCCTGGATACCGACGGCAGCGTTTCCCGCCGCTCTCTGGATTTTGTGAAGGCCTACGCCGCGCTGAAGCTGCGCAGGGACTTCATCCCCATGGAAAAGCTCCAGTATCAGGCGGCCTTTGACCACATCCGCAAGGGGGACATCGCCATGTCCATCGGCGGCGATAACTACTGCTACGCCGATGTATATAAATACACCATGTTCCACGAGATGGCCAAGGCCCGGGGCGCAAAGACCGTCCTGTGGGGCTGCTCCGTGGAGCCGGATGTGGTGAGGGATCCCGCGATTGCCCGCGACCTGGCCAATTACGATCTGATCTGCGCCCGGGAGACCATCAGCTATGAGGCCCTGAAGGCAGTCAATCCCAACACCGTTCTGGTTGCCGATCCTGCTTTCTGCCTGCCCATGGCGGAGACCGAGCTGCCGGAGGGCTTTGTTCCCGGCAACACCGTGGGAATCAACCTGAGCCCCATGGCAATGGAGCGGGAGGCCGTTCCCGGCATGGCCTATGAAAACTACGCCCATCTCATCCGCCACATTCTGGACACCACGGATATGAACATCGCCCTGATCCCCCATGTTATCTGGGAGGGCGGCGACGACCGCAAGCCCCTGCAACGGCTGTATGATGCCTTTGGCAATACCGGCCGGGTGTGCATGGTCACGGACCGGAACTGTCTGGAGCTGAAAAAGCTCATCTCCCAGTGCCGCTTCTTCCTGGGTGCCCGGACCCATTCCACCATCGCCGCCTATTCCACCGGCGTGCCCACTCTGGTCATGGGCTACTCCGTCAAGGCCCGCGGCATCGCCAGGGACCTGTTCGGCACCGAGGAGGGCTATGTACTTCCGGTGCAGAGCCTGTGCCGCCCCGAAGAGCTGACGGAGGCATTCCAGGGACTGCTGGACAAGGAAGACGAGATCCGGGCATATATGGCAAAGATCCTGCCGGAGTATCGCCAGAGGGCGTATGCCGCAGGTGAGATTCTGCTGACGAAGGGATAAGTATGTCAAGACTGGAGAAATCAGCAAAAAACATTGCCCTGACTATGGGCAGCAATATTCTGGATTCTGTTCTGGGTATCGTATCCCGGACGGTATTCATCAAAGTCCTGGGAAGCGGCTATCTGGGTCTGGCTGGACTGCTGGGC
The DNA here is from genome assembly GCA_045125955.1 of Faecousia sp. GTDB lineage: Bacteria > Bacillota > Clostridia > Oscillospirales > Oscillospiraceae > Faecousia. The sequence continues at coordinate 40,833 of JBGVNV010000030.1, read as the reverse complement.
AATATTCTGGGACTGCTGTCTATCACGGAGCTGGGAATTGCATCAGCCATCGGCTTCAGTCTGTACAAGCCTTTGGCCACAGGAGACGACCGGACCGTCAGCGCACTGATGACCCTGTACCGCAAGGCTTACCGGGTGATCGCAGCCATCGTGTTTGTCTGCGGCATTGGGCTGTACTTTTTCCTGGATTTCTTTGTACCGCCTGCAGAACAGCCTGCGGAGATCGGACTGGCTTACTTTGTGTACCTGGCCAACATGGTGCTGGGTTACCTGCTCTCCTACAAGATCACCCTGCTCAACGCAGATAATCATGGCTATCGTCTGGCACCCCTGACCGTGGGCATGAGTGTCGTCCAGACAGTGACGCAGGTGGTTTTCCTGCTGCTTTTCAAGAGCTATGCGGTTTACCTTGCGGTGCTGATGGTCTGTACTGTTGCCCGTTTGATCATCGGAAACCGGCTCATCAGCAAGTGGTATCCGAATGTGGATTTCCGCAGCAGTGAGAAGCTGGATGTAGATACCAGCCACCAGATCAAGCGCAACATCGGCGGTCTGGTCATTGCCCGGATCGGTGACTATCTGGTCAACTCCACGGACAATCTGATCATCACCAAGCTGGTCAGTCTGGTGGCGACGGGCATTTACTCCAATTATCTGCTGATCCGCAATATGGTCAATGGCTACATTTCGGTTCTGTTCGGCGGCATTTCTGCCAGCATGGGAAATGTGGTGGCGGTGGAATCGGACGAGCGGAAGCTGGAGATTTTTGAAACGCTGATGTTCTGCGCCTACTTTATCTACAGCTTTGAGGCGGTCTGCTTCATGTGCCTGTTCAATCCCTTCATCGGGGAGATCTGGCTGGGGCCGGAGTACACCTTCGACACCCTGACCGTGGCCATCATCGTCATCAACAATTTCCTGACCGGTATGCGGATCCCTCTGATCACCATGAAGGGTGCCGCCGGAAAATATATGGAGGATGCCTGGGTTCCGTTTGGCTTTGCTGCAGTGAACCTGGTTGCCTCCATTATTCTGGCTCGATATATGGGAGTGGCCGGCGTGTTCCTGGGCACCATCATCGGCAGCCTGTGTACCGCCGACTGGTATCGTCCCATCGTCATTTATAAGCATGTGTTTCATACCTCTGTAGTGAAGTATTACAAGCGTTATGGTATGTATGTGGGATTGGGGCTTGGGCTGATTGCCGGTACCTATGCCCTGTCGAATTTGATCCGGACGCCCTTTGTTTTGATTACATTCGTCCTGCGGGGCATCGTATCTGTCGTGATGCCCATAGCGGTCAATTGCCTCCTGTTCTGGAAAACCGGCGAGTTCCATGCGATTCGTTCCATGTTCTTCCGTCTCTTTGGAGGTCTCATTGAAAAAATTCATTCACTTATGAGGAAAAGAAATGGATAATTTGGTCAGCATCATCATCCCCTGCTACAACGGCGAAAAGTTTATCGACACCAGTATTGAATCCGTATATATTCAGGACTACTGCCCCATCGAGCTGATCGTGGTGGATGATGAGTCCACTGACGGTAGTGCGGAACGCATCCAGTCGTGGCAATCGAAGTTTGCCGAAAAGGGCCATACCTTAAAATATGTGTGGCAGAAAAATCGTGGACTGGGCGGTGCCATCGATACCGGCCTGAAGCATGTGACCGGTACGTATCTGACTCTGCTGGACGCTGACGACGTGTATCTCCCCGGAGCCATCCGGAAGAAGGCAGAATTTTTGGACGCACACCCCGACTATGCCGGTGTTCGGAACAATGGCTGGCGGGTCAGCGGTGAGAACCGGCACCTTTTTATCACCGATCCTGCGGAAAAAACGATCACGGATCTGTTTACGGCACTCAGTTTTGGAAAAACAAACAACTGGGCTGGCACCTATATGGTCCGGACCGATGTTCTCTTTGAGGCCTATCCCGACCGCAATATCGATCCTTCCCGTCTGGGCCAGAATTTTCAGATCCTGCTTCCTGTGTCCTATGGGCGTAAATTCGGATATATCGATGAACCTCTGATGGAGTACCGTATCCAGCCTGATTCTCACGCTTATGCCAGTGACCCGGAGATCCAATATCAGAAAACCGTGAAAAACAGCCAGGGCTGGCGGGAGATCTATCGGAATGTGCTGGCCTGGCTCATCACAGATTCCAAACAGCGGGAGTTCTACCTGAATGCTTATGATTCCGTATACCATCGGGCATCCATGCACCGGGCTGCCGATGCCCGGAAGGAGGACGATGTTCACAGGCATTACCGTCTCCTGGAACAAACCGGCTACCTGACGCTGGATGATCGGATCGACTATTGCAATACATGTTCCAAGCCTTTGGCCCTGGGTCTGCGGATGCTCAGAAAACTGCGCACGATCCTCAGGGGTAGAAAGTGAAGGAGAGATTCTCGATGCTGTGCCATTCAACTTCCTGCACCGGCTGTACGGCCTGTGCTTCGGTCTGTCCGAAAAACTGCATCACCATGAAGGCCGATGCGGACGGTTTTTCCTATCCCGTGGTGGATGAGGCGGCCTGTGTGGGCTGCGGCTTGTGCGAAAAGGCCTGTCCCGTACTGACGGAAGTGCAGTACAAGCATACCCCCTCCGCGTATGCCGCCCGGTCCCTGGACACCGCCATGCGGCTGGAGAGCTCCTCCGGCGGCGTGTTCACGGAGCTGGCCCGGGAAATCCTGTCCCAGGGCGGTGCCGTATTCGGTGCCGCTTACGATGTGGATTTTCGTGTCATCCACATTTGTGCCGGGGACGAAGCCCAGCTCGCCCGTCTGCGGGGTGCGAAATATGCCCAAAGTGATCTGACCGGTATCTTCCCGGAAGTCAAGGCGCGCCTGGTCAGGGGACAGCAGGTGCTGTTCTCCGGTACGCCCTGCCAGGTGGCGGGATTGCTGGGATTTCTGGGCAGATCCTATGAAAATCTGATCACAGTGGATTTCGTCTGCCACAGCGTTCCGTCCCCGATGGCATGGTCGGAATATGTCAAGTCTCTGGGCGATGTGGCATCGGTCAACCTCAGAGCCAAGGACACCGGCTGGAGCCGCTACCGCTACTGCCATCGGATCGAGGACCGCTCCGGAGCAGTTCGCACGATCCCCAACAGCGAAAGCCTGTACATGAAGCTCTTTGTGGGCGACTATATCAATCGTCCTTCCTGCGCCGAATGTCCCGTCAAAGGCTATGCCAGGGGCAGCGATCTGACCATCGGCGATTTCTGGGGCATCTGGGATATTGCACCCGATCTGGATGATAACATGGGTACCAGTGTGGTGCTGGTCCAGTCGGAGCGCGGACGCATCCTGTGGGACGCCGTCTGCCCCAGTCTGGACATCCGGGAGGTCACCCTGGAGGAGGCCAGCCGTCACAATCGTGCCATGCTGGTGCCTGCACCCGCTGCCAAAAACCGGGACGCCGTCCTGGAGCAGGTCCGCAGGGGAGATCTGGAGGGCTGCTGGGCCTTGTTCCAGATCCAGGAACCCACGGCTCTGCAGCGGATCCGTGGTAAGCTTTCCGGGATTGTCCGCTGCTTACTTCGCAAGAAGCCATAACTGACAGAAAGGAGGTGGACGCTATGATCACGCTGGTCGTCCCCGTCTACAATATGGAGCAGTATCTGCCCCGGTGTATGGAATCGCTGCTAAACCAGACCTGCCGGGATTTTGAGGTCATTCTGGTGGACGACGGCTCCACCGATTCCAGCAGCACCCTGTGCGACAGCTATGCCTCCCAATATCCGAAGCTGGTCCGGGTGATTCACAAGCCCAACGGCGGTCTGTCCTCCGCCCGGAACGCCGGAATTGATGCCGCCCAGGGAGAATGGATCGTTTTTCCCGATCCGGACGACTGGGTGGAGCCGGATTATGTGGAGGCGTTTCTGGATTTCCAGCGGAAATTTCAGGCGCAGCTGGTCTGTCTGGGTCACTATGTGGATACGGACGATGTCTCGGAAGCCAAGTGCCCGGACTTAGCGCCTTATCTGATCGAGGATCACGAATGCCAGCGAAGCATTCTGCTTGGTCCCAGCTTCCAGGGCTTCTCCTGGAACAAGATCTATCGTCTGGATATCATTCGGGCCCACGGACTTCGTTTTCCGGAGGGGATGGGGACCACCGAGGATGTGTATTTCACCTATCGGTATCTGGCCCACTGCGACCGGATTGTTCACGCCCCGGGAAAGCGGGTCTATCACTACTTCCAGCGGAGCAATTCCACCACCAGAAGCGGATATTCTCCTAAAAAGCTGGGGACCCTCCGGACCTTTGAACAGATCATCGCCGACTGCGAAGCGCGGGATCCGGAGCTGGCCCGTGCCGCGGCGGATATCATCTGCACAGAGGCGGTCAATCTGCTCTGGATGCTGGTCAATTCCCGGCAGAAAGCGCCGGGGGATATGAAATATCTTCGCAGCTGTATCCGCAGGACACTTCCAGGGTATCTGCACTCAGGGCAATACGGGATCGGCAGAAAGATCCAGGCGGTACTGGCGCTTCTGAGTCCCCGGCTCTATGCGCTGCTGAAAAATGCGCTGCATCGAAAAAATCGGGTTACCGGCAGAAAGGTGTACTGATGCCATGATCGAAACCTTTCTCCATGCATGCTATTCGCGGATCTACCAGCTGCCCATAGAGGTTCTGGCCGAGTATGCCGTATTTGCAGCGATCCTTTACGTTGCCCTGTACCGGAAGTATGCCGGGAAACGATGGCTGCGGCCCGGGATCGGTGGGCTGCTGGCCGGGTGGTTCCTGGCGGTGCTGTGGACCACCATCCTCAGTCGGGAGCCGGGAAGCTACGAATCGAGCTGGATCCCACTACACTCCTATTGGCTGTTATTTTCCGGTGGGAACCCGGAGATCTACCGCAGCTGCTTTATGAATGCGGTTCTCTTTTATCCGGGCGGCCTGCTCCTGGCCGAACTGCTGCCCCAGCGCCTCCGTTATCGGCACGGGATGCTTTTCGCGGCGCTCTGCCTTGGCCTTTTCAGCCTGTCCATCGAACTGTGCCAGCATTTCCAACACCTCGGCACCGCCGAGATCGACGATGTGCTGCATAACACCCTGGGTGCTGCGGCAGGCTTTGCCGCCTTCCATCTGGACCTGACGGATCCGCACCGATAAAATCAAACACCTCCATCTGTACAGAGCATCGCTCAGACAGATGGAGGTGTTTTTGTGTTTTCATAAGCAACAAAGCTAGTGTCACATAAAGACAGCCGCCTGTGGGAATTGTTTTCAGAGGCGGTGTTAGAGCCAGGCAGAAAACGCCATTCGGGGTGTTTTTTCACCCGACCCGAACAACCTACAAGGGGGATAAATCATTCATAAATACTTTATAGATATATAACTGTAAATACATAAAAATTTGTTATATTAGAACAATAAGGAAAGTTATCATTTCACCAGGATGATAACTCTGATCCCTGAAAGCATTATCTCTTCTTTCAGGGATGCCAACATGCGCTAAGTATATCATAGCTCATGCAGAGAGGAGTGACAAAACCATGTATTTATTTAGATGAATATATGCAGCCAAAAACTGATGCTGCCAGCTGTGGGAAGCAATGACGATAATGCTTGACAAACGGCGAATTATGTGGATACACGCAAAAATTGCCCTTATCTGCATGCCAATTTATTTTTATGTAAAACAAATATCAACATATACTGGAGGAATACATGATGTTTAAACTTACAGACGGCAAGAGAACCATTGACCTGTGCCTGAGCATTTGGGATGGTAAGAATTACTACGATGTTACGTCCTGGATCATGGAGATGACCGTCCCTTACGATGAGGAAAAGGAAGCACGCATCGTCCCGGATGTACAGTACTGCATTGATTATGCTATGGAGTGGCGCGATATGTGCGGTGATTTTTATCAGGACCGATTCGATGAGTTCGGCGATGAAATTGTCAGCACCGAGGAACGCACTGTCCATGTGGATGAGCTGTAACCGCTGACTTATGAACGGCTCCGTAGATCCACCGGAGCCAAATCGACTCAAACAATCGCTGCAACAGATGATCGACCATCACGCTGGTAGTCCCAGGTTACGGGACTACCAGCGATTTATTTTGTTTTGAAAAATTTATCATATTATAGGCAAAATCAAAATTGGAGGTGAGAGCATGGCGATACTGATCGAGCCTGGGGGCTTGCCCGTTTGTACCCATCCAAAGGGGGCGCAGACCAGGAATTATCCCCGAAATCATCAGTAATTGAACTGTCCAAGGAGATGTTGACGGAATCTCGGCAGTTGTAAATGCAGCAAAATAGGGAAGCATGACCGCCCTGCGCTTGGCGAAAAGGATCGTGACCGTCAGATTACCAAGGCGCATTTTCGGCAGCGTTACAACCGATTCCCCAAGGGGGTAGTGTATCTATGTGGACAGGAGGGATATGGATGGCACGAAAGGAAGGGTCATTGGGTGGAGAAATGAGGATGCGTGTTAGAGAACATTGCGCTACAAAAAGCAACAAGACCAAGCGGAATTATATGAAAGCCTGCGCAGCTTTTGACACATGGCGTAAAAGTGCTAGCTTGAGCAACAAGACCATCCGCAGCAATCCCAGTGGTGCCTTGATCCAATGGAGGGATACCCTGATGGAAGAGGGGTACGCAGCCAGCACGATCCACACTTACATTTCTGGTGCCGCCTGTGGGCTTGGAGTCGACATGACCGGAATTGCCCGGCATGGCACAGCCGAGAATAAAACCAAGAGCCTGGGTCTCTCTGAGCGGCATATAGCGGCTATGCAGAAAATGTCCAATGCAGATATCGTTCGGTTTCAACAGATGGTCGGTGGGCGGCGGAGTGCTCTCACACGACTCCAAGGCCGCGATTTGACGCTAGATGAAAGCAATCAGCTTTGTATTGTTTTTCATGGAGACAAAGGTGGTAAAACACAACGGCAACGCATTTTGCCAGAGCATCAAGATGCGGTACGAGCTTATTTTGCGAGTGTTGAACCAGATGAATTCCTGTTTCCAACGATTTCAAAAGATCTGGATTTGCATTATCTTAGAGCCAAATGTGCAAAAGATGCTTATCGTTATTATGAGCAAGTTTGCTCTACCCCGGAGGGGCGAGCAGAAATGCGTAGGCAACTGTGGGCGCGCTATACGGACCCGGAAGTCGGATGCAAGGCATATCTGCTGGCAAAGGAACGCGGAGATAGCAAAGGCATGCAGAGGCACCTCTATCTGTTCTCACAGGAGTTGGCAGACGGTAGATACTATCTACGAGGTGCAAACCGGCGTGTTGCGCTAAAGCGTGGACTGCCAACTTCCTTAGATCGTCTCTCGTTGGCGTGTGTATCCACATTCCACCTCTCACATTTTCGTAACGAGGTTACAGTTAAGCATTACATGCTCTAGGGATGCACCAAAAATTTCAATTCGAACTTTTTATCATATTATAGTTGTAATCGACCATTGGAGAACAATATATCCGATGGGAGATTATAGCACCTCCTTTTTTGATTCTAGGGTAGCGGCCACATTTGCGTTTTGCAGATGTGGCTGTTATCAGACCCAAGGAGGCGCAAAAAAACAGTCTTAGGTTTTGGTATCAATAATCAATCCATAAACGCCGTTGATCGCAAGGGATACCGTTACCAACTTAGCCGATCGTTACACTTAAGAACAGGAGGAAATATCATGATCTATGGCTATTGCAGAATTTCAACCCCACGGCAAAATATAGAGCGACAGGTCCGAAACATAACAGAACAATACCCCGATGCGGTGATCTACCGGGAGAGCTACACTGGAACGAAATTGGATCGCCCGGAATGGCGGAAGCTGCATCGTCGGCTCCAGCCCGGCGATACGATTGTTTTTGATTCTGTCAGCAGAATGAGCCGGAGCGCCGATGATGGTATTGCGCTCTATAAGGAATTGTATAAGTGCGGTGTAGAGTTGGTGTTTCTGAAAGAGCCGCTGATCAACACGGCAGTTTACAAAGAAACGGCCAGGAGGGCTGTTCCTATGACCGGTACCGATGTGGATGTGATACTTCAGGCCGTTAACCAGTATCTGCTCCTGCTGGCCGAAAAACAGATTAAACTAGCATTTGCTCAGGCCCAAAAAGAAGTGGACGACTTACGCCAGCGCACTCGCGAGGGGATTGAAACAGCTCGCCGCAACGGAAAAGCAATAGGCCGTCCTACAGGCAAGACATATATTAGTAATAAGGAAAAACAGGCTCTCCCTGTTATTATGCGAACGAGCCGGGATTTTAACGGCAAGAACTCCGATGCCGAAGTAATGGCCATCACCGGACTCAGCAAAAACACCTACTATAAGTACAAGCGGCGGCTGCGTGAAAATAACTTTTGACAGATCTCCCATATTATAAGTGCTGGGGCAACCCAGACATTTATTGAAGGAGGTTTTACTATGAGTAAAATCGATCACATCAGACATAGGCTCTGCACTGACCCGGATGCCTGCATTGGCTGGCTGGATGGAGGCTATCTGCCCAACGCGTTTTATGAGACCGCTGAGATCACGGGCATCCAGCTCAACCTGATGCTGGATCAGCATGAGGAGGTGTATGTCCTGTTGGTGCTACCCGGAGACGAGTATGGTACATATGATGCATGGCTCCGCAGGATGGGCAACGATGATATGGTACATATGCTCAGCAAACGTGTCCGTGATCCAGAGGATGCAATCGTAGCGGCCCTCGAAAACTTGCCCGACTACATTGACCTCGTATGAAAGCCAAGAGCCGCCCATGTGGGCGGCTCTGATGGGTTTTAACGGGGCTGTACTCTATGCTGGTGGATCAGAATAGGGATGATGGGAACGCAGAGGATTACCAGAATGGCAATCAGAAGAGGGATCATGAACAGAACGATAGAAATAACAAGACCAATCAGCGATCTGGAAGGAACACTCGCCAGTGATGTACCGATTTTCAGGCCGCGTAGGAGGATCCGAAGTGCCTCAACAATACCGCCACTGAGTAGCAATGTGAGAATGGAAATGATCGCCAGGATTTCCAAGACGAGATCAGCGCCGGAGTATTCCGTCAGCCAGCGCATAGGATGCCCCAGAATTCCGCAGCCGACCAGGACTGTCGCCGTATATATGGAATAGAGCGCGGCAATGATCTTCCCTACTGTGAGTGCAGGTCCAAGATGCCCGTGGACTTTCTGCTCCAGCTGCTCGATTGCAGCGATAGCATGTCTGATGCCATTATTGAGTTGTGTAAACATGTTCTTGCCTCCTGTGTTTAGTTGTCGGTATGTATGAGCCGCAGGACAACGTGCGGTATAGCTATAGTATATCAGATTTCACAGAAGCAGTATTTTCACAAAGATGGATTCTACGAAGGGCACAGCTCTGCAGATTTCATCCCTCCCAAGAAACGGTCCGTGTCAAGGAACAATCCGCAGCTGGAAGAAAAGCCCCCGGAGCAGTGTACCCCGGGGGTGTATGTAGTGGTTCGTTATTTGGATGGGACAGTATGGCCTAGGTATGTATCACTGTCCAGATCGTCCCATCTTGTCCCAGAGTATCAATCGCTGGACGTTATGGGACATAATGGACATATCTATTGTAATTGGGATTACTGTCCCTCATCCAGATCTATGCTGGTCTGGTACATCTCACGGTGTTGGTAGGGGGTGATTTTGATGCCTCGCACGCCGCCCTGCTTTTGCTTGGCAATCACTACCAATCCGTCTGACGTTGTTAACTTGCGAAGCAACTGGTCGTTTAACCTTGACAACAACTCGCTGGTTGACTCGAAGGGCGGATATCCCAACAGCCGCTCGCCGGTATGCTTGATCTCGCTGTACGAAAAGAATCCACCCGCTGGACGCTGTGCAATCAGCTGGAGGAATACCTGTACCAGAGGCTCTTTGTCGTAGGGGATGCACGGCTTCTTGGCCTTGGTCCGCTCGCCCAAGTTTGCCAGGGTCAAATCAGAGTATCCCCTCCAATGGATGCCACCCCGATCTCCGATTACAAATGCGAGGCTCCTGCCCATCGCTGCGTTAGAGGACTTGATGTGCACGGCGACACACTCGTCATCCTGATCCGGATTGCGCACAATCTGGATCACGCTGCGCATGGCAGCTGGAATATCCACAGAGCCGAGGGACTGATTGACCGGCGACTTGCCCAGCGTGCTTTTGCTCATATGGGCGATGATCACGCAGGCACAGCCATTCCGGGCGCATGTATCAAACAGCCGGCTCAAGACCGGGCGGGTCTCGTTAGCCCTGAACATATCGACCTTAGAGCCGAGAAATGCCTGGAGCGGATCAAAAATCAACAGCTTTGCATGATACATCTGGATGGCGGTCTCGATCTCCGGGCTGTCCATCCGCAGCTGCGATGCGCCAGCCAAAAAATGTACACGGCTGACATCTCCACCGTTGGCCTCGATGCGGCCACGGAGCACACCGAGATCATCCTCGACGGACAGCATCAGAACATCGCCTGGAACCTCAACAGGCAGTCCGCAAATGGAGCCTCCCGTGGTCACTGCTGCAGCCACTGCACACGCAAATGCGGTTTTACCGGTTCCGGGATCCGCCTGGATCAAGGTACCCTTGCCCATCTGAATATAGGGCTTGATCAACCACTGCGGCGGCGTGTACTCGACATCCGATGCGTTGACAAACAACTTTGCAACCCGCTGCTGCCGGGAATCCTGCTGCCCTGCGATATCCACAGTAACGCACATGTTTGGTGTATAGTCTGCGCTGCCTGTGTCGGGACACTCTGCCTGGGGGATATAATTGTTATAATCTGACATAGTTTTTACTCCTTACCCTATACCCTGGGTGCTAGGTAAAAATGCTCTGGTGTGCGTGCAGCACAGCAGAAGTTAATAATTGCGTAACACCTGCACTGTGGATAAATGGTATAATAAAATCATTAATCCCCCCAAGACCCTGTTTTATGGAGGGGGAAAGAACCCAAAAATCGACAGTAGTGGCGTCACATTTCTAATATGGGAGATTTTTGGATCTTGAACGGGAAAATTTTGCATTTTTCTTAAAAATTTTTTCGGCACACAATGTATAATTTTGATATGCAAAAACCTCCCTGCGGACGAGCGAAACAGGCCCGCGCGCAGGGAGGTTTGTTCGTTGAAAAGGCCGCCCACAATTGTGGGCGGCCTTTTTACATTGTTAGTAGGGCAACTCCTCCTGGTCACAATCCACCGGAGGCTCATGGTCCATAATAACGATGTCATCCAGGGTAACCTGGACATACGACACCAACTGCTCAGCTTTGGCATCGATGGGGTGGCCGTGGTAGAGAGCCGGTGTGGCGGGGGAGATCAATCCCTGGTCGCGCCATCGCCGCTGGTGGCGGCATTCGGCGGCTTTGCATACATTCTCAAATTCGATGTACTTCTGCTGATTTGTGATTTGCTCTGATGTAGCGGCGATGATGTCATCGCACAGGAGTGTCAGCTGGGGAATTCTCAGTGTCGGATATTTGGTGACCAGGTCCCGTGTATGGTAGAGCAAATATTGTCTACCCCGCACGCGCAGGATGATGCGCACCTCTCGACGTCCTATAAGTAATTTGCGGAAATCCCACTTATCTCCGTTCCTGATCGGGATTGCCTGGTAACCGCCCTGCTGTTTGGCAATCAGATACATCTCAACCACCTCCATACATGGCACTATCAAGTTCGAGATCCAGTGCCAACCGCACACCGCATCGGATACCGGCCTCGTAGGCATATCGCGCGCTGTCATCACACATGCCAATGCAAACCGCAGTGATCTCCTCGATGTTGTCGGGTACATAATCGTACAGCTGCCGGTACAGATCCTCAATCCCTCGCTGCACAGAAATCGTAATCTGCGGATGCGCCCTGCGATAGTTGTCATAGAGCAGGGCCAGTATGGATCTGTCCTCGTGGTTTTGGTCGTTCATGATCATTCCTCCTATTGTTATAATTTCCTTATTAATATGGAGAAAAGTAAAAAAAGAAATTTCAAGCCCGTATCGACAAATTGTCGTTACGGGCTTCAAAATTTCTTTTCGCAGTTTCTCCCATATTCCTGGTGTAACTAACAACAGGAGGAATTCAATATGGCAACACCTAATATGTCCACCATCCCCATGAGGAACTCAGTTCCTCTCCCAACCGCAATCTCTTCGGAAAACGGAATTTACCATATTAATAGCAGAGGCTCTGCGGATTTGTTCTCGCCACAGGGGCTTGAAATTTCATTTTCCGAAGGAGGAGATATTATGGGAATGCATAATACAGAGGGGCAAGTCTGCCATGAGTCCGGTACTACAGATGGCCCCTCAGATATTGATACATATGATGATTTGGTAGACATTGCGGATGTGCAGATCGACATGTCGCTGTCAAGGTTGGAGCGGATGCGGTCCTACATCCGGCAGATCAAGAATCCGTATAAGTACCGCTGTAACGGAATCGTTGTGACAGTCGCCTTTGCGGATACGGATACTACCATTGAGGATCGGTTGGAGGAATATATCCGCCAGCACCAAACTAATGTCGCTGATGCCCACGAAAGGGGGTGAGGACATTGCTGAAACAGTGGCACTGCGCAGCTTATGTCCGGCTCTCGCAAGAGGATGGTGATAAGACCGAGAGTGACAGCGTGGTAAACCAGAGGCAGTTGATCCGTAATTTTGTCCAGAATCATTCGGATCTGGAGATCGTCGGAGAGTATGCAGATGACGGCTACTCCGGTGTTAATTTTGACCGTCCTGGATTTATCCAAATGATGGAGGATGTCCGGCAAGGAAAAATCGATTGCATCATTGTCAAGGACCTGTCCAGACTGGGTAGAAATTATATCGAGGCAGGTAAGTATTTGGAGGTCATCTTCCCAAGCCTGAAGGTCCGTTTCATTGCCATCAACGATAATATGGATACGGGATGTACGCAGACAGATGCCGATATATTTACAATCCCGTTCAAAATACTCTTCAACGACATGTACAGCAGGGACATTTCTCTGAAGGTCCGCTCCCAGTTAGATGTCAAACGTAAACGGGGCGATTTCGTGGGCAACTTTGCCTGCTACGGATACAAAAAGGATTCCGAGAATCACAACCATCTCGTTGTTGATCCGGAGGCGGCAGATGTGGTTCGTCAAATTTTTGTCATGACAATCCAGGGAATCTCTGCATCACACATTGCTGATGAATTGAATCGACAAGGTGTACTGTGTCCGTTGGAGTACAAACGGAGGCAAGGTCTAAAAGTCTCGACCAATTTCCAGACGCATGATAGGGCTATGTGGACACATAATACCGTCCTGCGAATCCTGAAAAACGAATTTTACCTGGGGGTTACAGTACAGGGCAAGCGCACATCACTGAATCACAAATGCAGGACATTAACGATGAAACCGGAATCCGAATGGGATCGGGTGGAGGGAACACACGATCCCATCATTTCCCGATCACAATTTGACGCGGTACAAGCCCTGCTCCGCAGGGATACCAGAACGGCCCCGGATCAGGAATCTCTCTATCTGTTCTCTGGTTTCCTGCAATGTGGAGACTGTGGGCGCAATATGGTCCGTCGGCAGCGCAAATACAAGGATCGTACCTATGGCTACTATACCTGCGCCGGTTATCACCACAAAAGCGGTTGTTCATCCCATATGATCAGCGAGGATAAACTCTATGATGCGGTTCTTAGTGCAATCCAGGCGCAGTTTGCTGCGATCATTGAATTGGACCGACTTATGCAGTATGCCAATGATTTGCCGGATTCTCCAGACTCTGCTCATCGTTTTGAGGTGCAGTTGGCACAGCTGGATGACGAGATCCGGAAAAATCAAAGAATGAAGATGTTTTTGTTGGAACATCTGCATGATGGCCTGCTAACGAAGGATGACTATGAAGAGCTGCGCACCCTCTATGACGAACGCATTCGTAACATTAATATATCCAGAACATATGTGGAGGAAATGCGGGACAATGCCCGGAAAATGATGCAGGAGAATGAATGGCTTGAGAGCTTCAAATCACATCCGCGCATCGTCAGCCTGGACCGTATGTTGTTATCAGAATTTGTTGATGTGATTGAGGTCTTTGAGGGAAAACGGATCACGATACATTTTAAATTCGAGGATCAAATCCGAAGAATACGCAATTATCTGGAAATAAAAATACCGGAATATGCAGATAGAGATATGGATACCATCAATAAGGAGTGCTAAAAATGATAAACACGATTGGCTGCTATATCCGCCTGTCACAGGCAGATAACAAAAATGATGAGAGCAATTCTGTCATTAACCAAAGGATCCTGATTCATAATTATATACATGAGCATCCGGATTTGCAGAGTTTGCAGATCCAGGACTTTGTGGATGATGGTTACTCCGGCACAAACACAGATCGTCCGGCATTTCAGAGAATGATCCAAATGGCACAGTGTGGTCAGATCCAATGCATCATCGTCAAAGATTTTTCAAGATTCGCACGGAACTACATATCAATGGGAGACTATGTTGAGCGGATTTTTCCGATGCTCGGTGTTCGTTTTATTTCCGTGAATGACCATTATGACAGTGCAGCAGCCCAGAACATGTCTGACAGCCTGTCAATGGCACTGAAATCTGTACTCAATGCATTTTACAGCCGTGAGCTATCAAAGAAAATGACTGCCTACTTTTCGCAAAAAATGGAAAGCGGAGAACATATTGGTAAACCCTGTTTTGGTTATACAAAAAACAAAGAGGGTACCAAATTCATACCAGACCCCGAAGCTGCTGGCATTGTGCGCATGATATTTGATTTGGCTCTTGCTGGGAAATCCCGCACTGAAATCGCAGATATTCTGAACGAACAAGGGGTTCCGACACCTGCACTGTACAAGCAGAAAAATGGATCAGCCATGAATTGTCTGACAACACCCTATCCCATCTGGGATCATGTAAAAGTGTCCACGATTCTGCGGCAAGAGGCTTATACTGGCAGACTGGTCATGCGCAAGCGGGTAAAAATAGCACCCTGCTCCAAAAGAAAACGCAAAACAGATTCTTTAGAGCAAATCGTACGAGAGAATGCACACATGGCGATCGTGACAACGGAGGAGTTTGACCGTGTCCAGGAATTGATCCCCAAGCAAAAAGGATGGGATCGCAGGCATCAGAGACAGTATCCTCTGAAAGGACTGGTCAGGTGTGGAAATTGTGGCAGATGTATGACGCTCAAAAAAAACAGTACTGGCGGTTATTTTGTTTGCCCGGATCATTACAACAAAAGCTCGTTATGTCCTCCCCAAAGATACCCCATGCATGACATCGAGCAGGCGTTACTTTGCACAATCCAGCAGTACCTCAAACTGTCAGCAGCAGACTTCACCCGACAAAAGGCCCAAGCTCCAACAATAAGCAGTGGCAAACATCAGTCTATACTGCGAGAGAAAGACGACCTGCTTCGGAGAAAACGCCAGTGCTATGAGGATTATGTTGCAGGCAATCTGACATTGGAGGAATACAAAAAACAGAAAGATGTCTACACCAAACGAGGTCAGGAGTTGGAACAAGAAATTGCAGATTGCGAAAATCCTGCAAAGCCAGTTGCAGAGGAACTCAAGTTACAGAATTCCCCCGTCATGACATGGCTCAATGAGAAGGAACTGAACCGTGATATGGCAATTTGCTTTATCGATTGTATTTATTTGTATGAAGATCACATGAAGATCAACTGGAAATATCGTGATTTCTTCGGCGCATTTTTGAATGAAGGAGAAAATATATGATGGACAAGGATACAGAACCCAAAAACGAAGAAGAGACATTGTTTGAAAATCCTTACCGAAATATCCTCTATTGTTTTGTTTGCGGAGCACTCATGCAATTTCATACAAGAAGGAAGAGTGGAAAAATAAATCGTGTAACATATGTATGCAGCAGTTGGCTGAAGCAAAAGCAATGCTCCCGCCACAGGTTTGATTTTTATCATGTGGACAGCAAGATTCGCAAAGCACTGCAGCAGGAGATCCATCTGGCCGGAATTGCCGCTCAGCATATCGAGAGTGGAGATTTGCCTGCATCATATCATGATACCCTGGGGTATTATCAGCGGCAGATCGCACGGCTGCTTGAGGAGATCCGGTTGGATGCCGATTCGTTCCAGTTGCTGCGTAAGGAATATCTCCGCAGTGCGATCGATATAGATCAATATCAAGCTGAAAAACAGTGTCTCGCTGAGCGAACAAGGAGCCTGGAGCAGGAACTTATGGCCGCATCGGAAGCTTCACGGGCATATCAGTTGTCATTCACACACCACAACCCGTGGATTGCGCTGTATCAGGAACGAGCTGTTCCTGATCGTCTAACCCTACAACAGTCTAAAACCCTGATAGAACGGGTCCTGCTGACTCCTGAAGGCGAAGTTGCTGTCACCTTTAAGCACCAGGATCAAAAGGAAAAAATAAAGGATATATTGGAGGGGTAATCCGTGGCAAGAAAAAGCAGATGGTCCTCAAAATTGAGGACGGATATTGGCATTGTCTCACCCACCCTTCCTGCTAATTCTCCCGAATATTCTGTCGCAATATATGCGCGCCTTTCTGTCCGGGATTCGGGACGGGATGAAAACGATACAATGGAAAACCAGCTCAGGCTGTTAAAGGATTATGTTATGCATCAGCCCGACCTGACTCTGTGTGATCTGTATATCGACAACGGATGGTCTGGCACAAATTTCGCAAGGCCGGAATTTCGGCGTATGCTACAGGATATCTACGCCGGAAAAATCAACTGTGTTATTGTAAAGGACCTGTCACGCCTGGGGCGAAATCACCTGGAAACGGCGTATTATTTGCAAGAGGTATTTGTAACACAGCACATACGGTTCATCTCAGTCAATGATGGATACGATAGTCTGACAAGTCCACCTGATTCCATCGAGATCATGGCGAAAAATATTATCAACAGCTATTACAGCAAAGATATTTCCCGTAAGGTTTCTGCCAGCGTGGATCTGAAGCGGAGCCAGGGAGTCTACAGTTGGGGTAAAGCACCGTACGGTTACATCAGAACTGCAGATTCTCCCGATCGTCTGCAAATCGATTCGGAGACAGCAGCTTATGTGCGTCTGATTTTTCACTGGGGCATGGAGGGGATACCGTTTGCACAGATCGCAGCTCGGCTGACCAAAATACAGGCACCGCCCCATCGTCAGCTAAGTCGCAGACACCAGAAAAAAGAAACCCAGATCAGTCCCGGTCCCTGGAGTTCCAGTACCGTTAAGCAGATTCTATTAAACCAGACATATGCAGGAGATTTTGTATACCAAAAGAGCTATTTCCGCAAATACGATGCTGCGCATGGGCATAGGATCCCTGAGGAAGAATGGTTAGTCATTCCGGATGCACATCCTGCATATATAGACCGGGAAGATTTTTTCACACTGAAGGAACAGATCCTGGCGGTAAGACAAGATCGAGCACAGCAGTTGAAGGATCTTCAACCTATTCGCGAGCAGTATCCAGCTTTATTCAAGGGTATTATTTATTGTGGTGTGTGCGGCAGGCGCATGTCATTTCGCCGGTGTACCACAGGTTCAGTATATACTGCGTATAAATGTCAAGGGCACGAGAACAGGAACCATAAAAAGCATCGGAGTATTACCATAAATGCAGTGGTCCTGGATGAAATCGTCCTGACACAAATCAACATGCAGATTCAGTGCGCCATTGATGCGAAAAAGCTGTTAGCGAAGTTTTCAGCCCAGGACTCGGATGTACGGTTCAAAGAGAAGCAGCAGCAAAGAATCAGTGCACTGCGGAGAAGCTTGGTTGAGATAAAGATTTCCCGCACCAGGGCATTTGAAGCACTGGCCTGCGGAGAAATTGACGAGGATGAATATCGCCAGCGGATGGATGTGTTAGGCGGAGAACAGCTGAAATTGACGAAGGACCTTTCAACCGCAGAAGCTATGTGTGAAATGGTTGATACACATTTATCGCCCCAAAATCAGTGGCTTCGCATTTTTTCAGAAAAGGGGCTTGTCGATGAACTTACACCAGAGCTTGTTTCCTGCATGATACAAAGGATTGATATACTTGAAGAGAAAAGAGTCCACATTATGTTCAATTACGCGGACAGCATGAAAGCATTTATGACGAGTTTAGAAGCAATCCGTGATGCTGATTCGGATATCTCATAATCATGCGAATCTGCCGTTAGAAAAAAGAGGAAGTCGTCCGGATGGACGGCTTCCTCTTATTGTATTGCGTATTCGGTGGGGAAATAAAAAGAGCAGAAAACTTCGTTATTTTCTGCAAATTTCCCGTTTATCCATTAATATGGTCGGTGTTTTTATTCATAATTGTCCCAAAGCCTATCAATGAAATTCGTCCGGCATCCGGCCCAAAGGATGTAGGGAAGCACCAGCAGGATCGCGGTGAACCAGTACCAACGTTGGACCAGTCTGCCGCCCAACAGTTCTGTTTTCTGGGGCATTTTGTACAGAACAATGCCTGCACCGAAGATCCAAATCAGCGGATGCCAGTAGCTTGTGTTATTCAGATTGAATAAGGTTTGCAGAATCGATTGCATGGCGGCTCCTCAACAGTCAAACAAAAGTACATACTTTCTCAGTATACTATATCTATATAATTATACATTAGAAAAAAGGGAAAGTAAAGCATAGAATATAGCCAAACATTCCAAAGGAACCGTGTAAGAATCAAACATCTTGCCGACAATTTTCTCTGCCCGGACAAAAAAATACCGGCCAAAGCGGGTCAAAAACCGCCGGCCGGGTCACAGGCTGAAATGTCGTTGCCTCCTCATCCGGCATGGGTCCGCATCCATACCGGTCTTTGGTTCAAAGCTTTTGTTCTCAGGCCGGGCGATATACGCTCACTGCCCGGATGGTCGCATCAAAATACGCCTGCTCCGATGCGCCGAGCAGCAGATAATATGCATCATTCCGCCAGCCGTTATTGTCAGCAAACAGCACGCCGTCTGCGTAGGCTTTGCCCGTGCCGGTATCGATCCGTACGGTTTTGTTTGCCAGCGCATCGACGGCGGTCAGGACACCGCCGGTGCCCCAGGGATTCTTATAGATGTTCCACTCTCCGGTATTGCGGTACACGATGCCGTACTGGCCAGTACCGGATTCATAGCCTTTATCCCAGTCAACAAAGCTGATCAGCCGTCCGTGCTTGCCGCCCCAGTCCCGGGCATTCAGGTCACCGACATCGACCTCAACAACATCGCCCTTCACGATATCGTCGCAAAGACGGACAAAATTGTTCGCTGCGGTCAGGTGCAGGCCGGAACTATCCTGCGTGGCGCCGGACGGCTCGGCGGTATAGCCGCCCACGGAGTCAGTCAGCCCCTGTGTGAAGTCCCAGCTATGCACCAGCGTTCCGGGCGTTTCCGTACCGCCGGAACCGCCGTCGTCAGGCTCACCGGGCGTATCACCGCCGTCAGAACCGCCTCCATCACCGCCGGAATCACCGGGGTCATCTCCGCCGGAGCTGCCGGAATCGTCCCCACCCTCGTCAGGGCCGCCGGAATCATCGCCGCCGGTTCCGCCTCCGGGTTCGCCGGTCCACTGCATATACGCATCGTACAGCACCTTCCCGGCGATGCACACATCCGTGGTAAAGCCGGAGATGTAGGGGCTTGCCGCCAGGATCTTCTCGGATACTGCCGTAGCATCCGTGGAAATGTAGTAAGCCTCCACGGGAATATCGGCATCTATGAAATACCGGAGCCTGGTATCATTGAGATAGGCCAGCGCCAGATTGGCGATGACCTCGTTCTCCTCCGTCCGCAGGGACTGAATGGTGGCGACCGCCGCCACAGCCTTGTCATCGCTGATGGTGTCCACCAGATAGCCCAGCCGTGCGGTACTGTCCGCCGCCTTGACATACCCCAGGAAGTTGGAATTGTAGGAGATCCAGGTGACCTTGCCGCCCATACCGCAGGACCTGACGGTATCCACCAGCCCGTTGACCGCCTCCTGGGAGTATCCGCCGTTGTTCTTCAGCTCGATGTAGGGATGCAGGCCAATGCCCCGGCAAAGCCTGATAAACTCCGCAAAAGTGGGGATCTTCGTCCCGGCGTATTCCGGGGCCTTCCAGCTGCCAAAATCGTACTGAAGCACCTCGTCATAGGTCATGGCAGAAATACTGCCGGAGCCGTTGCTGGTGCGGTCGATGGTGCTGTCGTGCAAGAGCACAGCCACGCCGTCCTTGGTGAAAGACACATCACATTCGGCGTAGTTGAAGCCCATCTTCTTGGCCAGGATATACGCCGGGATGGTGTTCTCAGGGGCTTCCGCAGAATACCCCCGGTGGGCAATCGCCCGCACATGTCTGCTGTGATCCGCAACCTGCCCCCCGTTCTGGACTGTGCCGGACGTGGCATCCTGTTTGATTTGCTGGATTTCAGCCTGCAGCTGGTTCCACACCGAAAGTTCCGGGTCCGCTGAGGGATCTTCAGCGGTATTTGCGCCGTGCTGGATCTTGCCACACATGGCCCAAGTCGTGGGGATCACCAGGGTCCCGTCATCACGGAAACCCTCGACTCCCAGCCAAAGGTACATGCCGGCCTTCATGACCTCATGGGCCACGACCGAGGTCGTTTCCACATTTAGAATCGCCCGGCTATCTCCACTGTCGGATCCCCAGGGACTGCATCGGCATACCAGATTTTTCCGCAGTCCATTCCATGCCTCATCGTATTCCATTATGACTGGGATCCCCACCATCCCGGATGTCAGGGGTCCCGTCGTCGAAGCCCACGCTTGTGCTCCATTAACTGATAGCAAAATGCTTGTCAAATATAGCTCTCCTCCTAATAAAATGTAAAGGTATCATATGTGCACCAATGCATACTTCGGTTGGCGGTCAGCACATTACCCTTTCACCTATATCATAAAAAAGCGATGGAGTTGCACCAAACATTGCAACTCCATCGCTTTTTTGTTTTTGTTACCAACAGACACAATGGCCAGCAGTTGGATGGGGATGCTGGAAGTAAGTTGCTGCACAAGACCCTGCGATGGGAATGTGGGTACACCGGATGTAGCCTTAAGAACAACCATCTATGTGGGACGTCTGCCCATATATACCACTTTTCATGGATATATCCTGCTTCCCTGGCTGATCGATTCCATATTTGAAAAGGACTCTGCCGAACTGGTCAAAGCGCTGATGGTTGGCTGTTTTCTCTTTTTCTTTTATTACCAATGTTATTTTACCTGGGGTTTCTTCTAAAACCCCACATGATACAGGAGGTGTCAAATGGAGATCAGCGTCGTTATTCCCGTATACCGGGTGGAATCCTACCTGGCTGAATGCGTGGACAGTGTTCTGGGCCAGAATTACCCGAACTTTGAGGTCATCCTGGTGGATGACGGAAGTCCTGACCGCTGCGGCACCATCTGTGACGAATATGCGCGCCGGGACAACCGGGTAAAGGTGATCCACAAGGAAAACGGCGGACTGTCCGATGCCCGGAATGCAGGACTGGCCGTTGCTTCCGGCGACTATGTGCTGTTTCTGGACAGCGACGACTACTGGAAGGATTCCGGTGTTCTGGGCCGTCTGGCTGAGAGGATCAGCTTGACAAACGCAGACCTGCTGAATTTTTCTTCTCGGAAATATTACGAGGACACCGGCAAATCGGAGCCCTATTTCTCCGAGACCCAGGCCATGCCTCACCCCCCTGGCACTGCCGGAGCAGCTCGGCTGGCTGACGGGCCGGGGGCTGTATATCGCCTCGGCATGCAACAAAATGATCCGCCGGGAGCTTCTGGAGGGACTGCGCTTCCGCAGGGGTGTTTTCAGTGAAGATATCGAGTGGTGCGCAAGCCTGCTGCTCCGGGCGAAATCCGTGGATTTTGTGCCGGAGGCATTCTACTGCTACCGCCAGCGCAGCGGCTCCATCCGCCACAGCATCGGGGACAAAAACTGTCGGGATCTGGCAGATGCCATCCTTACCTGCATTCGCCTGTGCGAAAGCGCTGACGCTGACCACCTGGAAGCCCTGCGGTGCTACACCGCCTTCCAGTATGGAACCTTCATCGCCAATTAGGCCCTGGCTGAGAATTCCCAGCCGGGCTGTATCGCGGATCTCGCGTCCCACGCCGGGATTTTGGGCTGCCACGGCGGCAGCAAAAAACTGATGGTTCTGGATCTGGGCTGCCGCATTCTGGGCTATCCCCGGCTCTGCGCCCTGATCCGAGCCGTTTACCAAAGAAAAAAGAACTGAGTTGAGGATATTATGGTACCCATTACCGTTTTTACCCCTGCATACAACCGGGCCGACCTGCTGGGCCGGTGCTTTGAGAGCATGAAGCGGCAGACCCGGAAGGATTTTATCTGGATGATCATCGACGACGGCTCCAGGGACAACACCCGGGAAGTCGTGGAATCCTGGCTCCGGGAGCCTCTGGATTTCGAGCTCCGGTATTATTACAAGGAAAACGGTGGTCTGCATACCGCCTACAACGAGGCCATCGCCCGGATCGACACGGAGCTTTGCGTGTGCATCGACTCCGACGATTTCATGCCGGACGATGCCGTGGAGAAGATTTTGGCCTTCTGGGAGGCCCATGGCTCTGACGAGTATGCCGGTATCGTGGGCCTGGACTTCGATCTGGAGGGAAAGGTCATCGGCGATCCTCTACCGGAGCAGAAGACCGTCAACCTGATCGACCTGCACACCGGGAAATACCCCATCTTCAAAGGTGACCGGACCAATGTGGTCCGCACGGAGCTGTACCGGAAATACGCGCCCATGAAGGTATTCCCCGGCGAGAAGAATTTCAACCCCCACTACATGCACCTGCAGATCAGCCGGGAATACGATTTCCTGGTGCTGAACGAGAATCTGCGGTTCGTGGACTACCAGCCCCAGGGAATGTCCAACTCCATGCTCTGGCAGTACCGCAACAGTCCCAACAGCTTCGCCGAGATCCGCAAGCTCTACCTGAGCTTCCCGAACACCTCCCTGAAGTACCGGCTGCGCCACTCCGTTCATCTGGCATCGAGCTGCTTCCTGGCAGGAAACGGTCTGCGTTCCCTCAGGGAATCCCCCCGAAAGGCAATGTCATCAACTTAAGCACTCAACTTTTTAAGGGCGTTTTATGTTTTGGGAGAATTTGGCTGATTTATGTCGCTTTGTTCGTGGGGCAGATCTATTCGGGCGCACTGGGACGACAGCATCGTGTAATCGGTTCTTTATCTCCAAAAACAGCTTCATCCGTTTCAATTTGGACCTTGTCGCAATCATTTCGATGACTGTTCGTTTCAGCACTGAAATCGTCCTGTTTCGGTTCATACGATATTCGTATTTCTTCTCGGAGCTGTTATGAGCCGATTCAATTTCGTCGTGCAGTTCAAATTCCAGCACTCCTGCCAGATTTGCAAGAAACATCGTCGCATAGAAGTCCTGGAGAATCGCATCCGGCGAATAGCCCGTGAAATTCTCGATTTCCAGCTTGTTCTTGATGTCGTTATACTTTGTTTCGATTCCCCATCTGGTACGGTACAGGTCGGAAAAATCATCCTCTTTCAAATCAGAATCGAAGAGATTTGTTACCAGATATTCCGTGTCTCCGGTAGGAAGCGAAACTTTTACGACACGAAGATCCACCTTTTCCTTCAGCTTCGCAAATTTGTGCGACAGAACATTGTCTCGCTTCGGCAGTTTCATGGAGCGCAGAAATTCCGTCGGACAGCGCATGACAAACTTGTGACCGGCACGAATGATGGTGTCGATCAGCTCTGCGGAGGGATACCCTCGATCCATGATGAACACAGGCTTTCCGTACTTTTCTGCATCAAAGGATTCAATCATATCCTTGGCGGCATCTCGCTCACTGGACTTGCAGCTTCTGAAACGAGTATCCACGATCATGCCATTGAGCAGATCATACAGACAGGAAACCAGAGACTGAACCTGTGATGCACCCTGAGAAGTCTGGCTACCGTAAATCTCCTCCAGCTCCTGGGTACAGGGCAGATTCAGCCGGGTTCCATCAATGCCGAATAAGTGGTAGCCGCGCCAGTCGTTCGTTTCAGCGGTCTGGTAGAAACGCTCTGCAACTGCAAGGAGGAGTTCCTCAAACGCTTCGGGCTTGATGCGCTGGCGGCCTTTGGAGAACGCCTGCTTGGTGTACTCAGTCTGAATATTGCGCTGAGATTCGAAAAAGGTATCAATACTGGACTGCAAACTGGTTTTAGTGCCTTTAATAATTGCGAAAATATAGTCAGTAAAGCTCATCTTGCGATTCCTCGTAAAATCCATCTGTCGTTTTGTGGCTCTGCGGATGTAGTAGTCACTGAAGATAATGTAGTGGATATAACGAACAATTTCAAGATAAATAACGGAGGATTTCATCGGTTTCACCTCAAAAGCAAGAATACATCTTGATTTTTAGGCGTTTTTCGATTTGTCAAGTGGTATTTTGTACAATTATCGCAGTGCATTTTTGACACTTTGAAACGGAAACCTTAAGTTGATGACATTGCCCCCCGGGGGAAGCGATTTGGGTGCTCCCGCACCAGTTAAAACGCCCGCCGCAATTGCGGCGGGCGTTGGATTTACTTACCGAACTTAAAGGGCGTTTCGTCGAAGGTGGCGAAGTAGTCTGCGGGGGTCTCGGCTCTGCGGATCTTGGTGAAGGAGCCATCGGGGTGCAGCAGCACCTCGGCAGATCTCAGCTTGCCGTTGTAGTTGTAGCCCATGGAGAAGCCGTGGGCGCCGGTGTCGTGGATGCAGACGATGTCGCCGATCTTGATGGCGGGGAGGCTCCGGTCAATGGCGAACTTGTCGTTGTTCTCGCAGAGGCCGCCGGTCACATCGTAGACGTGGTCCAGCAGGGCGTCCTCCTTGCCCAGGACGGTGATGTGGTGGTAGGAGCCGTACATGGCAGGGCGCATCAGGTTGGCGGCGCAGGCATCCAGACCCACATACTCCTTGTAGATGTGCTTCTTGTGGAGCACCGTGGAGATCAGGTGGCCGAAGGGAGCCAGCATGAAGCGGCCCAGCTCGGTGTAGATGGCGATGTCGCCCATACCCTGGGGCACCAGGATGTTCTCGTACTGGCGGCGGACACCCTCGCCGATCATGGCGATGTTGTTGCTGGGCTGTTCGGGGCGGTAGTCCACGCCCACGCCGCCGGAGAGGTTGATGAAGGAGATGTGCACGCCGGTGGCATTGCGCAGGCGGACCGCCAGACGGAAGAGCTGACCGGCCAGCTCGGGATAATACTCGTTGCTGACGGTGTTGGAGGCCAGGAAGGCGTGAATGCCGAAATGCTTGACACCCCGCTTGCTCAGGCGCAGGAAGGCACCGGCCATCTGGTCCTCGGTCATGCCATACTTGGCATCCCGGGGCATGTCCATGATGGTGTTGCCCAGGGAAAAGCTTCCGCCGGGATTGTAGCGGCAGCAGACGGTCTCCGGCATATTCTCGCCCGCGACCTTCTCCAGCAGCTCCACATGGGTGGCGTCGTCCAGGTTGATGTAAACGCCCATGTCGTAGGCCTTCTGCATGTCCAGCTCCGGGGTCACATTGGAGGAGAACATCACATCCTCGCCGGTGACACCGACGGCCTCGGCCAGCAGCAGCTCCGCGTAGCTGGCGCAGTCGCAGCCGCAGCCCTCCTCATGGAGGACCTTCAGGATGTAGGGATTGGGTGTGGCCTTGACGGCGAAATACTCCTTAAAGCCCTTGTTCCAGGCGAAGGCGGCGTTCAGGTCCCGGGCCCGCTGGCGGATGCCCGCCTCGTCATAGAGGTGGAAGGGGGTGGGGATGGCTTCGGCGATTTCTCTGGCCTTGTCCAGAGTCACAAAGGGGATCTTTCTCATGGGTGGTCTACCTCTCTCGTGTTTGTGCAATAATGTCAAGAGTATACTCCATTTTTGTACACCTGTCAACCACTGGTGCACAGATGTGTGCAAAGCAAACAAAAGGAGCCGTTTTCCGGCTCCTTAATTGTATACAATTATGCATGACTCAGACTGGGGATGCGCAGGCCCCGGTCTTCAAAATCGTCGAAGAAGCTTCCCCGGACAAAGAAGTTGCTGTCCTCCTCCCGCAGCTCCCCGGATTCCCATCCGGCGGCATCGGCGGGGGCAAAGCCCAGCCGCACCTGGCGGACGCGGCCAAAGGCCCGCGCCACATCGTCGATGGTGGTGCCCGCAGGTCCGAAGATGTTGTGGATGGTGAGTAAATCCTCCTCCGGCTCCGCGATGACCCAGGCATCCAGGTGGGGGATGAAATACACCGCCTCTTGCATGAATTGGCTGACATAGAAGAAGATCAGCTCCGGGTTGCCCACCATGCGGCAGCCCTCCCCAAATTCGCTTTCCTCCATGGCCTTCGCCAGACGTTCCCAGGCGGCGGGGCCGTCTATGAGGACCTTCCGGGCGACATTTTCGCCCCGGAAGTCCACATTCTTCCAGTATTCCCGCTCCACGCCGGGACGAAAGCCGAATTTGGGATAGAAGTCCACCACGCCGTCGTTGCCGAAGAGGTACACGCCGTCGGCAGCCGCCAGCGCAGGCTCGATGGCCTCCATGATGGCCCGGCTCAGGCCACGGCCACGGTATTCCGGGTCCGTCATCACGGTGCCAAGCTGCAAAATCTGATGCCGTTTTCCCGCCACCAGCAGGTCGGTCCTGTTGACGGACACATTGGCGACGACCTTGCCGTCCAAAGTAATACTGTGGGGATCGTAATTGTCTCCCCAGAAGCCGTTTTGATACCAGCCTTCAAAATTCAGGCCGAAGGACTGCTCCGCCAATGCGTTGAAGCTGTCCCGGAGGGCCTTGTCATGGCGGTAGCCGTGAATGATGTTCATAATTTTCCTCCCTGTGAAAAACGCGCCGGGGGTTTCCGGCGCGTCATGTCATTTCTGCCGCAGGACCCGCTGGATGGTCTTCACCGACAGGTGAAACCGTTCCGCCAGAGCCTCGGTCCCCAGTCCCTCTCCGTGAAGAAACCGGATGGATTCGTTTCGCTGTTGCAGCTCCTCCCGGTAGCGGGTGCTGCTGCCCCAGTTCTTCCGATGGTCGGCCCGCCGGGGGATGTAAAGGTAGATGCCGTCCGCGTACTGCTGGACCTGGGCCAGAAGCTCCGCTGGCAGGACATCCTCTGCGTTGAGATATCGCACGATTGCCTCCTGTTTTTTCACCAGGCGGCGATACGGGTTGTGGATTTGTATGCCGCCTTTAGTCAGCAATTACATAACGGATCATCATAAAGATACCTCCAAGCTTGTTTTTCTTCATGATAGCACCCTTTTCGCCCTTTTGCAACCTCAGCGACGGTTCAGAAAGATTTATGCGCTCTTGACCCGGACGGTGCACTTGTAGGTCACGCCCTCAAATTCGCAGGACACGGTGACGGTGCCCGTGGATTTTCCGGTGATCTTGTTGCCGCTGATGGACACAATGCCGGACTTTCCGGCCTTCCAGGTGACGGAGGCCGTCTCGCCCTCGCTGCTGCGTAGGCGCAGGTTGAAGCTCTCGCCCACCTTGATGGTCACATCCGTGTGGGAGATCTTCCAGGTGACGACCTTTTCCGACACGGTCACGAAGCAGTCAAAATACTGGCCGTCCCACTCACAGCTTAACAGCACCGTGCCCTCGCCTACAGCGGTGACGGTGGTGCCATTGATCTCCACCACACCTTCGCAGTCGACCTCCCAGACAGGAGAAGCGGCCTCGCCGTACTGGTTCACCAGGGTCAGCTCGAAGCTTTCGCCCACAAAGAGCTCCGCCTCCGTCACGGACTGGGTCCAGTCGTAGATCAGCTCGCCGTTTTCATGGAGATACCAGCGGTGGAACCGGTGCATCAGCACCGCCAGCTCCGCCCGGTTCAGCTCCCGCAGGGGCCGCACAGTGCCGTCCTCATAGCCGGTCAAAAGCTTCGCCTCCACGGCCCAGGCCATGGCGTTCCGGGCGTAGCTGCTGACCGTATCCCAG
The DNA here is from genome assembly GCA_045125955.1 of Faecousia sp. Lineage (GTDB taxonomy): Bacteria > Bacillota > Clostridia > Oscillospirales > Oscillospiraceae > Faecousia. Next base: position 12,869 of record JBGVNV010000030.1, on the reverse strand, counting down.
TCGACAAAATACTCCGGCAGGGCGGCGGGCTCCGGCTGGCCCGCGTAGCGGTGGAGGAAGGTGACGAACTGCTCCCGGATCACATTCCGGCCCGGCGCGAACTCCGTTTCGCTGACGCCGGTGGTGATGCCGTTCTCCAGGGCCCACTCCACCGGGGCATGATACCAGCTTCCGGGCTCCACATCCGGGAAGCTGCTCATCTCATAGATGCCCTCCGCCTGGGCCATGCGGTACAGGAGGGTCACCACCATGGCCCGGTTGGCGGGCAGGGCCCCACCGAATTGGCTGTCGCTGATGCCCTGCATCAGGCCGTTTTCCCAGACGTAGGTCACATCGTCATAGTACCACACGCCGGTCTGCACATCCCCGAAGGGGGTGTCGCCGTTCTCGGCGGAGCTGGGGATCCGCCGCTCCACCAGGCCCAGGCTTTTGGCAAGGCCCAGGGCATCGGCCTTGCCCAGGGCGGCGAGCTTTTCCTCGGTGCTGAGGAACTCCCGGTAGTCTTTTTCGTTGTCCAAAAAGCCGTGCTCCAGGATGATGCCGGGGATATTCCGCTTGACACAGCCCCGGATGATGCCAAAATAGTCCACATAGCTGCCATCGGCGTACCGGTCCGTACCCAGCCGGACCGACGTGCCCAGGTTCGCCATGCCCAGAGCTTCCAGCTCCGCAAGGCAGGCCTCGGCGGTCCGGGTGGAGGCCTTCGCCTGGTCCGGGCGGTATTTGCCCCGGGGCACCAGAGCCAGGGCACCCCGAGCGTAGCCGTCATCGCCGTTGAGGTGGATGCTCAGCAGGTAGTCCGCGTCACAGCGGTCCGCAAACTCCACCCGGTCCTCCAGACTCATCTTGGTATCCACCTCCCGGGTCAGAAGCACCTCCACATTTTCGTAATGCTCCAGAAGATAGTCCCGGCAGTACTGCGCGATCTTCAGGGCCAGGGTGGACTCCCAGACCTCTTCGCCATCGTATTCGATGGAGATGCCGCTGTCCAGGCCGCCGTGGCCCGGATCCAGGACGATGACCACTTTTTCTTCACTTTCCGCCGACACCGGCAACGCCAGGGCCAGCACCAAAATCAGGGCGAAAATGCGTAAAACCGTTCTCTTTCTCATGGTTTTTCCTCGTTTCTTTTCAGTATGCAATTTTATCATAGCATAGCTGTCAAGCGGCCCCGGCAGTAATACCGCAGGAAGAGGGCAAACAGCAGCAGATTGTGGGCGATCATGCAGCCCCAGGCGGCCACCAGACCGCCGCCCAGGAAGGTGGTGCAAAGGAAGGTGCCCACGATGCGCACGCCCCACATGCCGATGATGTTGTAGAAGAAGGGCTCCTTCGTATTGCCGGTGCCCAGCATCATGCCCTCGATGATGATGGAAAAGCCGTAGGCGAGCTCCGACAGAGCCACCATCCGCAGGACCGTGGTACCCAGTCCAATGACCTCCGGGCTGTCGGAGAAAATGTCCATCAGGGCGGGTGCCGAGAAGAACAGCGCGCCGCCGGAGAGGACCATCAGCCCCACCTCGATGGGGATGAACATGGCACTCAGGTCCTTGAGCCGCTGGCGGTCTCGCGCGCCCCAGGCGTTGCCCGCCAGGGTGGCGGCGGCGGTCTGCATGCCGTAGCCGGGGATGTAGAAGGCGGACTCGACGGTGTTTGCGATGGTGTGGGCGGCGGTGGCCACCTCACCCAGGGCGTTGATCATGCTGGCAAAGGCCACATAGCCGAGGCTGGTGCCGAACCGCTGGAGCATATTGGGCATGGCCACCTTCAGACAGGGCCGGAGGATGGTCCAGTCGGGCCGGAAGCTCTGCCCCCTGGGGGACACCAGCGGATGCCGCCACAGCACCACCGTGATGGCGATGCCGCCGAAGGCGAAGGCCACGGCACTGGCGATGGCCGCGCCGATGACGCCCAGCCCCGCGCCGGGGACGGTGATGCCCCGGATGACGCGGGTGGGATAGATCAGCAGAAAGTTCAGGCAGACATTGATGAGGTTCACCCAAACGCCGATCTTCATGGGGGATTTGGTATCCCCCGCCGCCCGGAGGACCGTGCCGAAGATGATGGTGGCGGTCCTCGGCAGCATGGGCAGGTACAAAATGAAGAAATACCGGCCCGCCAGCTCCCGGATGGATTCATCCACCTGCATCCACAGGGGGATGACCCCGGAGAGCCCCAGGGTCAAAGCGGTGAAAAAGCCGCCGCAGACCACGGTGACGATCACCGCCTGCATGACGGCTCTGGAGGCCGCATTTTTGTCCTTGGCACCGTAGGCCTGGGCGATGAAGCTCAAAAATCCCACGCCCAGGGCGGAGATGGAGCTGCCGATGAGCCAGTTGACGGTGGTGGTGGCACCCACGGCGGCGGTGGCCTGGGTGCCCAAACTGCCGACCATGGCGGTGTCGATGTACTGGACCGCCGTCTGCATGAGCTGCTCCAGCATGGTGGGCCAGGCCAGGGCCAGAATGGTGACGATCATGGCCCGATTGATTTGGATTTTGTTTTGTCTCATATTCTTTCTCCAAAACCGTAAGGAAGGCACCCCTTTCGGGGTGCCTCAGGTTTTACTTTTTCTTCTCGCCAACAGCGAAGATGGCGACCAAAGAGCTGACCAGCAGCAGGTAGGGGTAGAACAGGCTGCCCATGATTTCAAAGGCAGAGATCTGCACGCCCATCTCGGCACAGGCGGAGATGGCAACCAGCATCTGGGCACCGTAGGGAATGATGCCCTGGAAAATGCAGGAGAAGGTATCCAGCAGGCAGGCAGTGCGCTTGGGACTGATGCCGTAGTCGTCGGACATCTCCTTGGCGATGGGGTTTGCCATGACGATGGCGACGGTGTTGTTGGCGGTGGCGATGTCCATGGTGCCGACCAGCAGGCCCACGCCCAGCTGACCGCCCTTGTTGCCCTTGAAGACCTTGCGGATCAGGTACAGCAGGGCATCAAAGCCGCCGTAGACCCGGATCAGGCCGCACATGGCGGCAACCAGGATCGCGACCATGGAGGTCTCGAACATGCCGCCCGCGCCGGAGCCCATGGCGGACAGCAGATCGGTGGCGGCCATCTGGCCCGTCAGCAGCATGATGGCTGCGCCGGAGGCGATGCCCAGCAGCAGGACCACGAAAACATTGATGCCGATGATGCCGCCGGCCAGGACCAGCACGTAGGGGATGATCTGGACCAGGTTGTAGGGCTGGTCGATGGGAGCGGTGTCGCTGCCCAGGGTCATGGCCAGAATCACGGCCAGGGTGCCAATGGCGGCGGGCAGGGCGATGAAGAAGTTGCCGCGGAACTTGTCCTTCATGGCACAGCCCTGACCGTTACATGCGGCGATGGTGGTATCGGAGATGAAGCTCAGGTTGTCACCGAACATGGCACCGCCCACCACGGTGCCCACGCACAGGGCCACGGGGAAGCTGGAGGCCCCCGCCACCTCAACGGCGATGGGAGTCAGCAGGGTGATGGTGCCGACGCTGGTGCCCATGGCGGTGGAGACGAAGCAGGCCACAAGGAACAGCACCGCCACGGCGAACTTGGGCGGGATGATGTGCAGCATGAAGTATGCCACACTCTGGGCGGAGCTGCGGCCCACCACGCCGACAAATGCACCGGCGCACAGGAAGATCAGCAGCATGGTGATGATGTTCTTGTCGCCCACGCCCTGACCCATGATGGTGAGCTTTTCATCGAAGCTCAGGGCCCGGTTCTGCAGGCAGGCCACCAGGATGGCCACCAGGAAGGCGATGACGATGGGGATGTTGTAGAAGCCCATGGGGATCTTCAGCCCATACTCGAACCACAGGCCCAGGCCCAGATAGAGCACCAGGAACACGCCGATGGGGAGCAGGGCAATGGGATTGCCTTTTTTCATGGAAATACCTCCGTATTCTTTCTTTTTTCGTTCAAAAACGCAATCATTGTAACACTAAATTGCACGCTCGTCAATGTGCCGTTTCCACAAAAACCGCACATTGACAAGGAAAAATCCGGCAGATATAATAAAAGAAAACCGTAAGGAGGAATTTCCATGAACGAAGCCTACCGCAATCTCCTGGAGCGCCGCTCCATCCGCAAATATGACGCCCGCCCCGTGCCCGACGAGGTGCTGGATGCCGTCCTGGCTGCGGGCATCCACGCCCCCAGCGGCATGAACACCCAGGGTGTCCGGCTGGTGGCCGTCCGGGACCCGGAGACCGTCGCCTATCTCTCCCGGCTCAACGCCGCCGTCATGGGTGCCACCCATGATCCCTTCTACGGAGCTCCCTGCGTGGTCATCGTCCTGGCGGACCCTGAAATCTACAACGGCTGGGTGGAGGACGGTGCCCTGGCCCTGGGCAACATGATGAACGCCGCCCATGCCCTTGGCCTTGGCTCCTGCTGGATTCACCGGGCGAAGCAGGTCTTCGATTCCCCCGAAGGCAAGGCCCTTCTCGAAAAATGGGGCCTGCCCACCCATCTTCGCGGCGTGGGCAACTGCATCCTGGGCTACCCCGCCTGCGACCACCCCGCTCCCGCCCCCCGGAAAGAGGGCCGGATCGTGAAGATTGATTAAACATCAAAGTATGTCATCCTGAGCGACTGAAGAAAATCGCAGATTTTCATAAGGAGTCGAAGGATCTTCGCACCGATTTTACCGCTATGGTCATCCCGATGCGAAGATTCTTCGACTCGCTTTGCTCGCTCAGAATGTCAAAACGGAGCCTGCTGCGCTTGCAGCAGGCTCCGTTTTCTCAGTGCTTCCGGCTCAGGAACACACGCTCCAGGGTGTAGCCCTGGCCGTTGACGTTCTTGACATCGGAGGCGATGATGAATGCATTCTTGTCGATCTTCAGGGCAGCGTCCCGAATTTCGGGGTACTTCTTGGCATAGACCACGCTGAGGATGGCCTGCCGCTGCTCGCCGGTCATGCCGGTCTCCATGTTGATCATGGTGACGCCGCAGTTGATGTTGTCCAGGATCTCGTGGCGGATGCGCTCAAACTCCGGGGAGATGATGATGATCTGGACCGTGGCCTCGCCGGAGACGATGGTGCGGTCCACGACAGCGGAAGTCAGCACCAGGATCAGAAGGCTGTAGAGGATGCCGTCGGTGCCCTTGAGCAGCACCTGGGCCAGGATGATGGCACCGTCAAAGAACATCAGGGACTTGCCCACGGGGATGCCCTTGTACTTCTGCAGAATGCAGGGCGGGATGTCCATGCCGCCGGTGGAGCCGCCCACCCGGACCACCAGACCGATGCCCACGCCGATGAGGATGGAGCAGTACAGGGCGCAGATGAGCTTATCCTCTCCCACGAAGAGCTGCCCCACCGGGGAAACTTCCATGAAGCCCATGATGATGGGATAGACGATGGTGGACAGCAGGGAATTGGCGGCGAATTTCCAGCCCAGGAACGCCCAGCCCAGACAGAACAGGCTCACATTGGCAATCGCAGAGATGACCGACAGGCGGATGGGCAGAAAATGCTGGACCGTCAGGGCGATACCGCTGGAGCCACCCAGCATAAAATCCTGGGGCACGATGAACGCGCAGACGGCAAAGGCCAGCATGGCGTTGCCCACCAGGGTGTACAGCAGGACCTTGAGTTGTTGTTTCATGACAGGTTCCCCCTCGATTCGGTCCTGGGACCGGATTTCAAACATTTCTATTATCCGTCAATTGCCCCGAAAATGCAACTGTTTTTTCAGTCCAAAGCCAGTCCCAGGTAGCACTCCCCCGCCCCGCCCAAGGCCATGGCGAAGGGCCGTCCGGGGCCGGGCATGCGGACCGTGGCCCGATCCAGTCCCAATGCGGCGATGAGGCCGGGGGCGGCAGCTTCGTCGCCCAGCAGCTCCCAGACCATATCCCCGGTGACCGCCGCCAATGAGCGGGGCGTGGCGTAAAATTCCGCGTAGCCGGAAAGGAGCTCCAGACAGGGTCCCTCCTGCAAAAGCCCCCTTTCGGGCAGCAAGTTTCTTCGGGCGGCGGCATATTCTGAGACTGTCAGCCGCCGGATGGGCAGGGGCTCCCCCGCCCCGATCTCCATTTCCCGGATGGTGCTCACCGCCCGGAAGCCGAACCGCTCGTAATACCCGAACAGGCTCTCCCCCGCCGGGACCAGCAGGATGTGCCGGTATCCCAGCTCCTGCAATTTTTCCAGTGCACCACGGATCAGCTCCGAGCCGATGCCCCGGCCCCGCTGGGCCTGGAACGCGGCGATGCCGTAGACATAAGCGGCCTTCTCCCCTATCAGGGTGCAGTCAAACCAGTGCAGAGCCGCCAGCAGCTCCCCATCATAGGCCCCCAGACACCGCGACCGGCTGTAGCCTTTCGCAAAAAAGAGGTCCGTGAAATCTTCATCCCCGAAAGCCTCGGTGAAAAGCTCCCGAAGCTTGATTTCCTCGCCGGAACGGGGATGGCGCAGCTCAATAGTCATCAAATTCCTCCGTGGTCAGGTGGGCCCAGCATTTTTCCACCATGTGGTGGGGGTAGTAGCTGAGCTTGGCCTTGCGCAGGCCCTCAATGCCCATGTCGTCCTCCCGGTTCAGGAATTTCACTTCGGGATATTTCTCCCGGATGTGCCGGGCGAAGGCCCGGTTGATGACGGCGTAGGCACCGGGGTAGTCCACATCCGCCTTTTCAAAGTGGACATCCACGGTCTCCTCGTCCAGCCGGGAGCCCATGGTCATGGCCACCACCTGCTCCCCCACATACATCACCAGACCCTCCAGCTCCAGCTCCTTCCAGTGGGCAAAGGCCCGGTTCAGGGCCACCAGCTCCATGCCCGCGTCCTCCTCGGGACTGCGCCGCTGGTACCACCGGTCTGCCAGGGCCTTCGCATCGGCCAGGGTCTCCTCGCTCAGGGGCAGGATGCGCACATCGGGATACGCCGCCAGGAAGCGGTTGATGTGGTTGCGCTTGGGCTGGTATTTCTTGCCCTTCAGGTCCGCCAGATCGTCGATGGCGTAGACATAGTCGTGGCCTCCCCGGCCGCAGTGAAAGACAAATTGGTCGGGGTACCAGCTCTGCAGATGCTCCACATCCTCCCGGTTCAGGCCCGACAGCCGGAAGGGGATGCCCCGCTCCCGGGCATCGGCCATCAGGGCATTCAGGGCGGGCCGGGGATCCCCGGCGCAGACGGGATAGGGGTACATGGTCCGTCCGGCGTAATGGGAAAAGATCAGCAGGTCCTCCCCCACCTTCGCCACAGACTGACGGCCCCAGATGTAGAGGTTGACAAAGGAAAAGGCACAGCCCCGGTGGGCGGCACGGGCCAGAATGGCATCGTATTCCGGCTTCTGGTCCAGGGTCAGTCGTTCAAATTCGATCATAAATCATCCTCCTGTTTCATCGTGGATTTTTCTTCCGTCATTGTACGGCAAGCTGCGTTCAATGTCAAACCCCCTCCTGTTATTGTGCCCAACTCGCGGACAAATGTCCGTGTATTTTTGTAGAAAAGAGAGAAGAATCCTTGGATACAAAGATACACTTGAAAAGTTGCTTCAAATCGATTATCATGGGCACATCTGAAAAAGGAAAGAGAGTGAAGAATTATGTCAATCGAAACCATCGTTGGTAAGCTCAACGACATCGCCTGGGGCCCCTGGATGCTTCTGCTGCTGGTGGGCACCGGCGTATACTTAAGCTGCCGGGTGGGCTTTATCCAGTTCGCCAGATTCGGCTACACCATGCGCAACACCCTGGGCAAGGTCTTCAAGAAGACCCAGGCCGGTGAGGGTGAGGTCACCCCCTTCCAGGCCGTGGCCACCGCTCTGGCCGCAACCGTGGGTACCGGCAACATCGCCGGTGTCACCGGCGCCATCTGCGTGGGCGGTCCCGGTGCCGTGTTCTGGATGTGGATCAGTGCCCTGTTCGGCATGGTCACCAAGTACGCCGAGGTGGTCCTGGCCGTCAAGTACCGCGAGCGCAATGACCAGGGCGACTGGGTCGGCGGCCCCATGTACTACATCCGCAACGGTCTGGGCAAGGGCTTCAACTGGCTGGCCGTCCTGTTCTGCCTGCTGGGCGCCCTGGCTGCCTTCGGCATCGGCAACATGACCCAGGTCAACACCATCGCCACCTCCGTCAACACCGCTATCGATTCCTTCGGCGGCTCCACCGCCGCCTACACCGTGGCTTTGTTCGGCCAGAATGTGCCCATCTCCTCCATCATGATCGGCGCAGTGGTGGCCATGATCGTGGGCATGGTCCTCTTCGGCGGCATCAAGCGCATCGGTGCCGTTGCCGAGCTGATGGTCCCCGTCATGGCCGCCATCTACATCCTGGCCTCCATTCTGGTCGTCGGCTTCAATTTTGAGCACATCGGCAATGTCTTCGCCATGATCTTCCAGGGTGCCTTCAATGCAGAGGCAGCCCTGGGCGGTGCCTTCGGCATCACCATCATGACCACCATCCAGAAGGGTGTCGGCCGCGGCGTCTTCTCCAACGAGGCAGGCTTGGGCTCTGCCCCCATGGCCCACGCGGCTTCCTCCGAGCGCGACCCCGTGAAGCAGGGCCTCTACGGCATCTTCGAGGTCTTCATGGACACCCTCGTCATCTGCACCCTGACGGCACTGACCCTGCTGTGCGGCGCAGGCGACCAGATCGTCTGGGGCCAGAGCGCAGGCGCAGAGCTGATCTCCGCCTCCTTCTCCAGTGTCCTGGGTCCCCAGTTCGGCTCCACCCTGGTCGCCGTGGCCATCACCCTCTTCGCCCTGTCCACCATCCTGAGCTGGTCCCTCTACGGCACCCGCTGCTGCGAGTTCCTGCTGGGCAGTGCCGCCGCTAGAGTCTATCAGGTTCTCTTCGTGGCCGTGATCCTGGTGGGCGCGACATTGAAGCTGGATCTGGTGTGGGACATCGCCGACACCCTCAACGGCTTCATGGCCGTTCCCAACCTGGTGGCCCTGCTGGGCCTGAGCCCCGTGGTCATCAAGCTGACGAAGGAGCATTTTATGAAATAAATCGATATAAATCCCCTGCGTGAATTTTCGATATACGCTTCGCGTTCGATATGTGTTGCCACTCGATATGCCCTGCGGGGCGCGAGGGGATTTAGATCATATCGAAGCGCAGCTATATCGAATGGGGCTACCCATATATCGATTTTGCGCCAGCAAAAATATCGACAAAACGCCCCCAACCTGCGTTGGGGGCGTTCTGTTATTCATTTCAAGCTTCAAAGATCCGCTGGGCGATGCCGGTGCGGGTCATGGTCCGGTGCAGCAGCCAGCCCAGGGTGTACAGGACGATCAGCTCCCCCGCCGCCACATAGGCCGCGTTGATCCAGAAGGCCGCCATGGTAAAGCTGCCCTCTCCCAAAAACAGGGTCAGCTCCCAGCCCACCAGCACCGCGTTGAACACCGCAGGCATGGCCAGTCCCACCGCCGGCACCCGGCGCAGAAGCCGCATGGAGCCCGCCGCCAGGAAGGTGGCAAAGCTGCCCACCGCAAAATCCAGGGGCAAAGCTCCCGCATAGCTGAGATTGAACAGCAGACATCCGATGGTCAGACCGGGGATGGCCGCGGGGGTAAAGAAGGCCAGCACACACAGGGCCTCCGAGGCCCGGCACTGGATGACCCAGGTGGTGGAACCGGGCAGAAGCAGATTCTGCAGATGGGTCAGGGCAAAATACATGGCTCCGATGATGGCGGCGTGGGTGATGTTTTTCGTTTTTTTCATAGAGATGCTCCTTTTGGACAGACCATCCCCACAAAAAAATGGGCGCAAAGCACCCATCCAAATTTCCTAGTTTTGTTTACCGACAGGATGGTTACGAACTGTCCTATGTAATTTGCAAACAGTATACCCCACCGGGAGAAATTTGTCAACTCACAAGCTTTGCTGAATCTTATCCCCCAAACAGGAATGATTATCATATAATGGCATCGTTGAGAGATCAAACATTATTTAAAAGGAGTATTCTATGACACCTGCCATTATTCTTTTTGCCGCCACCTATGTGCTGATGCTGACCTTCAGCAAGTTCCGGCCCTGGTTCGCCCTGGCCTCCGGCGGTCTGTTCATCCTGCTGGGGATGCTGCCCGCCGCCGAGATCCTGCCCGCCCTGGATTTCAATGTGCTGCTGATGATCGGCGGTACCATGGGCCTGGTCCAGCTCTTCATCGACAGCCGGATGCCCGAGCGGATGGCCGACATCATCATGGCGCGGGTCCCCAACGTCCAGTGGGCCGCCGTTTCCCTGAGCCTGTTTGCCGGCATCATCTCCGCCTTCGTGGACAATGTGGCCACCGTGCTGATGGTGGCCCCCGTGGCCATCGAGATCTGCAAGAAGCTGAAGACCAACCCCGTCCCCTTCATCATCTCCATCGCCGTCTCCTCCAATCTCCAGGGTGCCGCCACCCTGGTTGGTGACACCACCGCCATCATGCTGGGCTCCGCCCTGAATATGAGCTTCTTCGACTTCATCTGGTACAACGGCAAGCCCGGTATGTTCTTCATGGTGGAGCTGGGCGCGGTGCTCTCCGCTCTGATCGTCTATTTCACCTTCCGCAAGGAGAAGGGTGCCATCCCCCGGTCCGGCCAGATGACCCCCGTCACCGACTATGTGCCCACGGTGCTGCTGTTCGGTGCCATCGGCCTGCTGATTTTGGCCTCCTTCGCCCCCGAGAGCTGGAACCTGCCCGCCGAGACCAACGGCCTGATCTGCTGCGCTCTGCTGGTGGTCGGCCTTGTCTACAACTACATCAAGAATCGAAACCTCGATGCCGTCACCGGTCCCCTGAAGGCCATCGACTTCGAGACTCTGGGCCTGCTGGTGGGCCTGTTCCTGATGATCGGCGGCATCTCCCACGAGGGTGTCATCGATGCCCTGGCCCAGCTCCTGGCAAAGCTGGGTGCGGGCAATCCCTTCCTGATGTACACCATCATCGTCTGGGCCTCCGTCCTCATCTCCGCTTTCATCGACAACATCCCCTATGTGGCCACCATGATCCCCGTCATCGCGGGCATCGCCGCCGAAATGGGCATCGACTCCACTGCCCTGTACTTCGGCCTGCTCTCCGGTGCCACCCTGGGCGGCAACTGCACCCCCATCGGTGCCTCCGCCAACATCACCGGCATCGGCATCCTGCGCAAGAACGGCCACGAGGTGGCCAACGCCGACTTCTTCAAAATCGGCATCCCCTTCACCCTGGCCGCCATCGTCCCCGCCTACATCTTCATCTGGGTGCTCTTTGGCGTGTGATCCAAAAGCAAAAACCGGCATGGTCTTCCATGCCGGTTTATTCTGTAGGGCGGGCGGCACTGCCCCCGCCGACCACGCTGGATCATTGCCTGGGTATGACAGGAGGAGCAACTTCCCTTCTCCCGGCAATGATATCGTAGTCGAAAGCTGATCCTTTTGATTTAGCCAGGCGGATATCCGGGCTGGTCGGCGGGGTCAGTGACACCCGCCCTACAGTTTTTTGTTCGCATCAAAAAATCCGGCATGGAAAACCATGCCGGATTTCTTATTTCTTAGGATCAGACCTCTTTGGACTTGGTGGCGATCTCCATCAGGCACTTGGCGATGAACTCGTCGGGAGTCATGGCACCCAGGTCCTCGCCCTTGCGGGTACGGACGGAAACGGTACCGTTCTCCATGTCGCGGTCGCCGATGACCAGCATGTAGGGGATCTTCTGCATCTGAGCCTCGCGGATCTTGTAGCCCAGCTTCTCGGAGCGGCAGTCGGTCTCGGCGTGGATGTTCAGAGCGTTCAGCTTCTCGCTGAGCTCCCTGGCATACTCATGGGCGCGGTCGGTGATGGGCAGGACCTTGACCTGAGTGGGCATCATCCACAGGGGCAGAGCACCGGCGTAACGCTCGATCAGGTAGGCCAGGGTACGCTCGTAGCAGCCCAGGGAGGTGCGGTGGATGATATAGGGGGTCTTCTTCTGGCCGTCGGAGTCGGTGTACTCCATGCCGAACTTCTGGGCCAGGAGCATATCGATCTGGATGGTGACGATGGTGTCCTCCTTGCCGAAGACATTCTTGTACTGGATGTCCAGCTTGGGGCCATAGAAGGCGGCCTCGTCAATGCCGATCTCGTACTGAACGCCCAGGTTGTCCAGGATCTCACCCATGACACGCTGAGCCTCCTCCCACTGCTCGGCAGTACCCTCGTACTTGATGCCGGCGCGGGCAGGGTCCCACTGGGAGAAACGGAAGGAGCAGTTCTCCAGCATGCCGACGGTCTCCAGGCAGTACTTGGCCAGCTCCAGACAGCCCTTGAACTCTTCTTCCAGCTGATCAGGGCGCAGCACCAGATGACCTTCGGAGATGGTGAACTGGCGGACGCGGATCAGGCCGTGCATCTCACCGGAGTCCTCGTTGCGGAACAGGGTGGAAGTCTCACCCAGGCGCATGGGCAGATCACGGTAGGAACGGGCACGGTTCAGGTAGACCTGATACTGGAAGGGGCAAGTCATGGGCCGGAGGGCGAAGCATTCCTTCTCCTCGTCGTGGGGGTCGCCCATGATGAACATACCGTCCAGATAGTGGTCCCAGTGGCCGGAGATTTTATACAGGTCCCGCTTGGCCATCAGAGGGGTCTTGGTCAGAAGGTACCCTCTCTTCTGCTCTTCATCCTCCACCCAGCGCTGCAGGGTCTGAATGACTCTTGCGCCCTTGGGCAGCAGGATGGGCAGGCCCTGGCCGATTTCTTCCACGGTGGTGAAGAATTCCAACTCGCGGCCCAGCTTGTTGTGGTCCCGCTTCAGAGCCTCTTCCTGCTTGCGCAGGTACTCGTCCAGCTCATCCTTGGAGGGGAAGCCGATGCCGTAGATGCGCTGCAGCATCTTCCGGTTGGAGTCGCCACGCCAGTAGGCGCCGCAGGACTTGGTCAGCTTAAAGCCGTTGTGCTTGACCCGGCCGGTGTGGTCCAGGTGG
>JBGVNV010000029.1:0-7308 GCA_045125955.1 Faecousia sp. | reverse complement strand
CGCCACAGGAAGGTAACCACCTGAGCGCGGTTGCACAGGGCGAAGGGGCCGAAGGTATCAGCGGTCAGACCGTTGGTGATACCCTTTTCCACAGCCCACAGGACGGCCTTGTAGTAGAAGTCACTTTCCTTCACATCCTTGAAGGGATTGGTGGTGCAGGTGGGTTCGGGGGAGCCTGCGGCACGCCACAGGAAGGTGACAACCTGGGCACGCTGGCAGTCGCCGTTGGGGTTGAAGGTAGTCTCGGTAGCACCGGTGGTGATGCCCTTCTCCACTGCCCACTCCACGGGATCGAAGTAGAATGCACCGGCGGGAACGTCCTCAAACTTGGAGGTCAGGGTTTCCTCGCAGCGGGAGCACTCGCCGTTGACGAAGTCGTGACCCAGAGCTGGGATGACCTCGGTCTCCTTCTCGCCGCACTCGCAGACGCGCTCCTTGGCACCTTCCTCGGTGCAGGTGGCTTCCTTGGTGGTGGTCCACTCGCCGAAGCTGTGCTCGTGGGCGGTGGCCTTCTCGCCGGTCAGACGGATCTCAGCGGCGCAGGCGAAGACGTAAGCGTTGTCGGTGATGGCATCCAGAGCCACCAGACGGACATACTTGACATTGGTGGCATCGAATTCGACTACCTTCCAGGTGCGGTCACCGGCCCAGTTGCCGGTGGCAACGGAGCGGAAGTTCACGCCGTCATTGGAAACCTGGATGTCGAACTGGGTGATGATGCCGTTGGTGTTGCCGGTCACACGGGGCTTGTAGCGCAGGCCGTCCACGGCATAATCCTCGGTGATCTCAAACTGGAACCAGTGGTTGTCGCGGCTGGTGCCGTACCAGTCGGTGTGCCAGATGGTGGACAGGTCATTGTCCATGGCCAGCTCAGCGGGACCCTCGGAAGCACCGCCGTTGCGCTCCCAGTCGCCGCAGGAGATGTTCAGCACATCCAGGGGGATGATGCCCTCGTTGTAGTCCAGGGCGGGGGTGATCTCCTGCTCCACCAGGATCTCGCCGCAGACGGCACAGCGCACGCCCTCGGACAGGCCGGGTGCATCGAAGGTGGGCTCAGTTGCGGGGATGACCTCCTCGGTGTGGCCGTTGGCGCAGGCGTCACCGAAGAGCACGGCCTCCAGCTCAGCCAGCTTGAAGCGGGCCTGACGGATGTAGCACAGGTCGGTGGTGACGCCGCCGGTCCAGCTCTTGGAGAACGCCTCGTCCCAGTGGCCGTAGGAGTTCATGACGAAGGTGCCGTCGGGCAGGAGCACGAAGCCCGCGTAGCCGGTATCGCCGGAGTAGGTGTTCTGGGTGAAGTCCTCGTCGATGGTGACGCAGTATTCGCCGTCGTTCAGGGTCATCAGATCCTCGTAGGTGCCGACCCACAGACCCCAGTCGCCGCAGTACCAGTCGCCGGAGGTGAGATGGCCGTCGCCGTTGCGGTCATACTGGATCTCGCGGAAGGTGATGAGCAGCTTGCCGGATTCGGGATCGTACTGGGCCTTGTGGCGTTCGCCTGCCAGGGAGCCGGGCAGCTCCACGGGCTCGGACCAGGTCTCGCCCTCGTCGTCAGACCAAATCATGGTGGACAGGTGCATGTGGGACTGGCTGCGGGCCAGACCGATGATGCGGCGGCCGTCGGGGGAGCGGAACATGCCGATCTCGCACATCTGGTGGCTGGACTCGATGGAGCGATGCTCGCGCAGGAAGGGAACGGGCTCGGACCAGTGCATATTGCCGCTGGCATCGAAGGTCAGGTAAGTCTTGTAGTTGACATAATCATAGTTATGGAACACGCCCATCCACTTCTCGATGAAGTTGCCGTTCTCGTCCTTCAGCTGGACCAGGCTTGCCATGGCCACGATGCAGTCGTTGACATCGCCGTCGGAGAACTTGGAGTAGAAGTGCTGGTACTCGCTCCAGGTGTTGCCGTCATCGTCGGAGTAAGAGACGTTGAAGCCGTACTGGTTACCGGCGGAGTCGGTACCCCAGCCGGGGCAGGCGGTGATGAGGATCAGCCGCTCGGCACCGTTCACGGTGACGGTATACAGGGTGGGCGTCTCCTGGGAACCGGCCCAGCTTGCGGGCAGGTCGGTCTTCTCGGTCCAGGTCACGCCGCCGTCATCGCTGGTGCGCATGACCAGGGGGCCCTTGCCGTGGCCGATGGGGTAGGCGGTGATGAGCCGGCCGGTCTGGGTGCGGATCATATCGGGCTGGCCCAGATACTGGCGATTGGTGCCGGGGGCCCGCTCGATGGTGCTCAGATACTGCTCCGGCATCACATAGCGGGGCAGGACATTGCGGACGTTGACCGTCTTCGAGACCTTGACGGTCAGCTCTGCGCTCATGCCGGTGGCAGGATTGGTGACGGTGATGACCGTCTCACCCCGGCCCACGCCGGTGACGAGACCGGTGCTGCTGACGGTGGCGATGGCGGGGTTCGCGCTGGTGTAGGTCACGGACTTGTCGGGGTTGCCGGAGACCACGGTGGCCCGGATCTGGAAGGTATCGCCGGAATCCAGGGTGACGGAGGTCTCATTCAGGTTCACGCCGTCCACCATCATGGAGGCGGCGATCTCAGCCTCGGTCAGGGGGGCGTTGTAGATCTTGACTTCATCGATCAGGCCGGTGAAGCCGGTGCCGCCGATGACATCGATGGGGGACATGACGGTAGCGCGGTTGGCGGTCCAGGTGTTGTCCTTGACGAAGGTGCCGTTGACGTAGAGCTTCAGGCCCTGGTCGTAGTCACGGACCCAGGCGATGTGGTACCAGGTATCCTTCTGGAAGCTGTACTGGTAGGTCAGCACGTCGCCGCCGCCGTCGCCCACGCGGAAGCCGGCATCCCGGTCGGAAGCCATCTTCAGGGACAGGGAATACTTCCGGTCCGCATCCTCCAGGACGGAGATCTCCTTGTCAAAGGTGGCGGTGGTGTTGACCCAGTAGGTAACGGTCCAGTCGGTGGTCAGCTCCCGGTTGTTTTCGACGATGGCACCCACGCCCGCAGTGTTGACGGACAGGGCGTTGCCGGACATACCGGCAGCCAGGGCGGCATCACCCTGCATGGTGGCATCATAGTCGGACCACAGATCCTCGCCGCCCAGGTCGAAGGAGTAGTAGGACGCCTGCTTGCCCTCGTCCACACGCATCAGGTCCACGATGACCTCGATGGTGTCGAACTTGGTGGGATCGGCCACGGAGGTGGCGGTGACGGTGGCGGTGCCCTGGCCCACGCCGGTGAGCAGGCCGCCATTGACGGTGACGATGGACTCGTCGGAGGAGGTCCAGACAAGGCTGTTGTCCAGCAGATTCTCAGGAAGGACCTGGACAGAAAGCTGCCTGGTGCCGCCCAGCTCCACCTTCACGGAATCACCGTCGGTGATGGTGACGGACGCCACATCGGCGGTGGCACCGTTCAGCAGGCGGATGTAATTCTCGGTCAGCTCGGTCAGACCGGCCTGGAAGGCGGCAGTTTCGCCGCGCAGGGTGTCGATGGCGGCATCGGACAGATAATTGCGGGAGGTGGTGACCCGGTAGCGGATGTTGGCGAAGACATCGTCCACGTCGCCCGCCAGGGCGGGGGCGTTCTTGGCGATGTACAGGAGCTTGTTCACATCCCGGACGCCCTGGGCGATGCGCTCAAAGCGGACGGAGGAATGGACGGTGGGATTCTCAGCATCGCGCTCGTCGGGGAAGACCAGGAAGCAGTCGCCGGCCTCGAAGGCGTTGTGGGTGGTGTCGTTCAGGGGATCGGCGACCCAGGCATCATAGGCCCAGCGCAGGAAGCCTGCGGTGTCCATCATGCCGGCGTTGAGGATGATCCAGTAGCTCTCCACGGGGGCACTGAGGGAGAACTGGCCGGGGGAGTGCTCGGTGCAGGAGTAGAGGGTGGTGCGGTAGCCCTTGGCCTGACGCTCCCGCAGGAGCTGGGCGAACTGGGTGGGATGGGCCGCGGCGGCGGTGTCGCCCACGTTCAGGTCGGTGACCCGCAGGGCCAGGTTCCACTGGTTCACGAAACCGTCCATGGCACCGGCGGTCTTCAGGGCCACGCCCTCGCTGTTCTTGACGGAGTCGATCAGGTCGAAGGCGGCGGAAGAGAAGCCGCGCTCGTCGATGCCGATGTAGGCATCGTCAAACCAGCCCTTTTCCTCCAGGTGGGCGATCAGATCGGTGAGGAAGTGGGTCCACATGGCATCGGGAACGATGTTGCCGAAGGTATTGGGCTCGGACTTCAGCACGCCGTTTTCCCAATAGCGGATGGAGTTGTGCCAGGGGGCGATGGAGTACAGCACGATCTTGTCGCCCATGCCAAGCTCCTTACAGAAGCTGACCCAGGCATCAAAATGGGTGTAGTCGTAGGTCATGACGCCGTTTTTCTTTTCCCAGCGGATCATGGAGGGGTAGTGGATGGAGTTTTCGCTGTAGGTCTGGCCGGACCAGGCCTCCTCCTGGATGGTGGTGGTGATGGCGTGGCCGCCGATGGACTTGTACAGCTCCATGATGGGCCGCAGGATGTCCAGGTGCTCCTGGGAGAAGGGCTCCACGCCGTAGTACTCGGCACTGGAGTAGGGGTACTGCCACAGCTCGGCGTCGAAGGTGTCGCCGTAGGTATCGGCATCGGGCAGGCGCACATCCTGGACGGTCAGGGTGTAGCCGAAGGTCAGACCCTCCTCAATGCCGTCGGCGGTGACGGTCAGCTTGCCCTCATAGGTGCCGGGGGCGGCATCGGCGGGGACAAAGACCTCCACCCAGACATTCTGCAGGGAGTTGTAGGCGATGTCCGTGGGCTCGGTGGTCCACAGAATGTCCACGCTCTCGCTGCGGTTGGAGCCGTTGTCGGCAGGGACGGGGCGGGTGGTGCTGCCGTAGCCCAGATAGCTGCCGTTGTAGGCCTTGGTGGAGCGCAGGAAGGTGGCGGTCACATTGGAAGAAGCGATGACGTTTTCGCCGCTGACGAAGTCGCTGGCGGTGACGGTGACGTTCTGCAGGGCGGAGTCCACGCTCACGAGAGCGATCTGTGACAGGGCCTTGTCATTGCGCCATGCGGTCAGCTCTGCGGACAGGGTGCCCTGGGACTTGGCCTCGTCATAGCGGTCCTGGGTCCACTGGGTATCGATGTCCACGATGGAGCCCGCCAGACCGGGGACGGCGGGGATGACCTCCACGGAAGCCTTGGCAGTCAGGCCGTCGGCGGTCAGGGTGATGGTGGCGGTGCCGGGAGCCACGGCGGTGACGAGACCGGTGTCGCTGACGGTGGCGACGGCCTCATTGCTGGATGCGAAGACCGCATCGGTCAGCTGGGCGTAGCTGGGGCTGACGGTGTAGCTTAGCTGACGGGTGGCACCCTCGGCCAGGGTGATGCTGGATTCATTCATGGTGATGGAAGATGCCTTGTAGGGCGCGTGGTAGACGATGACCTTGGCGCAGTCGATGTAGTTTCTGCCGCCGGTGCCGTTCTTGCCGGTGGCGACCGCCTTGAAGACGTGCTCGCCCTCGGTCAGGCCGTCGATCCTGGTGATGAACAGGGAGTCGGAGTTGTAGCTCTGATACAGGCTGAACTCGCCCACAAATTCATCGTCGATGTAGTAAGCAACATAGCCCATGGGCCAGTTCTTACCGGCGTAGATGTCGATGGCATTGCCGACGAAGTTGACGGTATACCAGACGGATTCGGGGTTGGCGGTGGTGTCGCCGGACCAGGCGTGGTTTTCGTTACCGCCGTCCCAGCCGGTGGGGGAGAAGGTGAAATAGTTGCTTTCACCGCTCTGCTGTGTGTGGGGGATGGTGGTGGCGATGGTTTCATCCGCCGCGCGGGCGCGGGGGATGGCGCAGGTCAGGACCATGGCAAAGGCCAGGACCAGACTCAAAATGCGCTGGAATGTGCTGTGTTTCATCGAATTCCTCCTTCTTTTTTCTCCCGATTCTGGGGTCGGGAATCTATGTCAAGTATAACAATAATCGATATATTGGTCAATAGCGAATTGGGGGGGTTGCACAAAAAAGGCGGGATAAAATTGATGGGGATACCAAACGGGATTTTCATATTTGAATGGACACAACGAAATAATAACCAAAAAATAGTGAAAACAACAGTGGCTTTTTGTGATATAATGATATATAATACGATTGTAAACCATCAAAGCGGGAGGTGAGAGGAGCTGTTCGGCAAACCACACGATCACATTGAGAATGGAGGAAAAAAGTATGAAGAAACGAGCAATATCCATGCTGGTAGCGATGGTCATGGTGCTGGGCTGGCTTCTGCCCGCAGGTGGCTTCACCGCACTGGCCGCAGAGGGAACCTCCTCCCTGGGTCTGGAGCCGGCTCCCGTCGGCACCACCGTCATCGAGAAGGTCTTTATTGACGACCTGGGCCCCAACAACCTGGATACCCAGCTGGGCGGCAGTGCCGTCATGGTCCCCGGCGAATCCGAGGACAGCCGGGCGATGAAGGGCTCCTTCTCGGTGAACGATCCGGAGATGATCGTCACCGAGGCCATGACCGGCAGCAAGGAATTTACCGTTGCCGCCCGGATCTACATCCCTTCCGACACCATCGATCAAACCTACAACATGATCGCCTCCATCGGCGATTATTCCCTGGGCTTCCGGGTCCAGAACTCCAGCATCATGGCCTTCATCAGCGACGGCAGCAACTGGTTCAACTGCTATGGCGATAAGGTCGATGCTTCCTTTGCCAACAAGTGGCACGATGTGGCTGTGACCTATTCCGGTACCACTCTGACCGTCATCGTTGACGGCAAGGTGGACAATGTGAACCACGAGGTCACCGCATCCATCCACAATTCCGGATATCCCTTCAGTGTGGGCTATGACCCCTCCACCGGCCGCTACAATGACGGTCTGCTGTTCGAGGAGATCATGGTCTACAACGAGGCGCTGACCCCTGAGGAGCTTACCGCAGACCACGCCCCCACCGACGAAAATGTGGTGCTGTGGATGGACTTCGAGGAAGACATTGTGGTCACCGAGGTGATCGAGGGCGGCAATCAGGTGGACAAGATCAAGTTCACCCACAAGGAGTGGACCGGTACCGCCTACACCGATGTGGACGGCAACCAGGTCAATGCTGAGGACGTCTTCGGCATCAACCGTGAGGAGGCATCCGTTCCCAGAATTCCCTACCAGGATGCCGCTTCCGCTGCCGAGGCCGTGTGGGATTACAATGCCCGCGAGAACTCTGCGTACTTCCAGCTCCTCACCGGCGAGGATGAGCGCTGGGATCTGACCGTTGTCCAGAATGAGACGCTGGCGCAGCCCTTCCTGGGCGAGGACGGCTTCATGACCGACGGCTTCACCCCCGACCAG
>JBGVNV010000028.1:0-15946 GCA_045125955.1 Faecousia sp. | reverse complement strand
GACGACCTGAGCACGGTTGCACAGGGCGAAGGGACCGAAGGTGTCGGCAGTCAGGCCGTTGGTGATGCCCTTTTCCACGGCCCACAGGACGGCCTTGTAGTAGAAGTCGGACTCCTTCACGTCGGTGAAGGGGTTCTCATTTTTGGTGGGCTCAGGGGAACCGGCAGCACGCCACAGGAAGGTGACGACCTGAGCACGCTGGCAGTTACCGTTGGGGTTGAAGGTGGTAGCGGTTGCACCGGTGGTGATGCCCTTTTCCACGGCCCACTCGACAGGATCGAAGTAGAAGGCACCGGCGGGAACGTCCTCGAATTTGGAGATCAGGGTCTCATCGCAGCGGGAGCACTCGCCGTTGACATACTCGTGGCCCAGAGCGGGGATGACCTCAGTCTCCTTCTCGCCGCACTCGCAGACGCGCTCCTTGGAGCCTTCCTCGGTGCAGGTGGGCTCGGTGGTGACGGTCCACTCGCCGAAGCTGTGCACATGGCCGGTACCCTCGACGATGATGCTGTAGACGATCTCGCCGATCAGCACGTAAGTCTCACCGGTGCCAACGGCAGTGAAGGTGATCTGGGTGCCGTTCTCGGCGGTGGAGGCGGTCACCTCGTAGATATCCCACTGGCTGCCGGCATCGTAGGAGGCGGAGTAGTCCTGCCAGCCTGCGGCGCAGGTGCTGGCGCGGCCGCCGAAGTGGTTCAGGTAGGCACCGTTGCGGGAGATGGTCCAGGTGCCGCTGGTGTAATCCAGGGACAGGGTGGTGGGCTCGTTGGTCATGGAAGCGGTGTTACTGCCGACGGTCATGTACTGACCGTTCAGGTCCTGAACGGTGTAGCCATCGCCGGAAGCGGTGATGGTCCACACGGCGGCCTTGGCGGCATCCTCCTTGGTGCCGTCCAGGGTCAGACCGGCGGATGCGCCCACGCCCACGGCGGAGCTGGAATCGATGTTGGTGACGGGCTTACCGGCGCGGGTGTTGACCAGGATGTACTTGCCGTCGGACAGGGAGGTGACCTTGGAGCCCAGGTTGTAGACCTCGGTCATCAGGCCGGTCAGCTCCACGGTGGCGACGGACTCGTCCAGCGCACTGGTGTCGGCATCGGTGTAGTTGCCGCTTTCGTCGGTGTAGGTGACAGTCTCACCGACCTTCAGCACGGCCTCCTCCAGCTGACCGGAAACCCGGACCATGTACAGGGTATCGCCCACCAGGATGCCGGTGGAGCCGGGGAACAGACCGGTGAAGGTCAGCTCGGTGACGAAGGTGCTCTCCTCGTTGACGGGGTAGATGGTCCACAGGGAGCCTGCATCGGTGGAGGCATCGTAGTAGCCGTCGCCGTTCCAGCCGGAAGCGCAGATGCCCTTATTGGCGGCATCGTTCAGATATGCGCCGTCCTGGCTCAGGGTCCAGGTGTTGTTGCGGTAGACAACGCTGACCACGGACTCCTCGGAAACCAGGTTGGCATCGTTCTGGACGATGGACAGGTACTTGCCCTCGGCATCCTGGATGGTGTAGCCGTCGCCGGAAGCGGTGATGGTCCAGACGGCGGTATCGGAGATATTCTCCTTGGTGCCCTCCAGGCACAGACCGGCCATGGAACCGGCTTCGCCCTCCTGGGCGGCGGCATCCTGATTGGTCATGGTCTTGCCGGCGCGGTTGTTGACCAGGATGTACTTGCCGTCGGTCAGAGCGGTGACGGCATCGCCGTGGCTGCGGACGGTGGTGGTGCTGCCGGAGATGGCAACGGAGGCGATCTTTTCGTCGTCCACAACGGGAGTCTCGTCGGCGTAGTTGCCGGTGTAGTCGCTGAGGGTGACGGTCTCGCCCAGACCCACATTCACCAGAACGGCCTTCTCGGCATCGGACTGGAAGGTGCCGGACTCATGGACACCGATGTCGGGCAGCAGATCCAGCTCGTTGCCGAAGAAGTCCTGGCCGCCGTTGTCCGCAATGGGGATACCGGCGTTGATGGCGGGAGAACCGGGCTGCAGCTTGTAGCCGTCGAAGACGCTGCGGTCGTGAGGAAGGCCGCTCTCCTGGGAGGCAGCGGGGCCCTTGCCGGGATCGACGAACATGGGATCGGCGGTGATGGCGTACTCGTCATCGGGGGTGGTGGCGTAGTTGTAGTAGACGTTGTTGCTCCACTCGGCGGTGATGTCGTTCCAGTTGCCCAGGGAAGCATCGGCGGGGGTGGAACCGGCGTAGTAGAAGATGTTGTTGGCGACCTTGTTGTTCCAGCCGCCGCTCATGCCGGTACGGTTGATCCTGACGCCCTCCTTGATGTAGAAGACGTTGTTGTAGATCTCGCCGTTGGGGCTGCTGGCCAGATTCAGGACACCGGCCAGGTCGTTCTGGCTGATGTTGTAGCGGAAGACGGTGTTGCAGGCGTAGGTGCCGCAGAACATGACTGCGCCGCCGGAGTTGTTGCTGGAATAGTTGTACTGGTAGATGGCGTTGTCGCCCCAGTCAGCATCCCAGGCCTGACCGTCGGGGTTGGGGGTGGAGTCGTAGGCCTCGTTGTACTGCAGGATGGCGGTCTTGCACATCCAGGGCCAGATACCGGCGGCAACCAGACCGCCGTCGCTGGGACCGTAGATGGCATCGGTCATATCCCGGCAGTAGCCGTCCAGGACGTTGTACTCCATCAGAGGCTGATAGCAGTACATGGTGGTAATGCCGTCGCCGCCGATCTCGGTCAGGTAGTTGTTACGGATGACCACATTGGTGGAGCCGTAGGTCCGGCAGATGTCGGCATCGATGCTGGAACCGTAGGCGAACTGATCCCAGTAGGCGGTGTAGCCCACGGCGATGCCCCAGCGGTTGACCTTGTCCAGGCGGCAGCCCTCGATGAGGACGTCGTCGAACTTGGCAACGCCGGTGGCGGCCTCGTTGTCGGGCTTGTGGCAGAGGAAGTAGATGCCGCCGTTGGCCATGTGCTTGTTGCGGACGTTGCCCTCGACATTGCGGATGTCCAGGTTGCGCAGGTACACATGGTCCACGGTGCCGATGTTTTCGGCGATACCGGCCACGCCGGTGCGGTCGTAGCGGCTCTTGGAGTTGTAGACCTCACCGGGGTTGTAGTTGCCCTCGTTGGTCATGGCGATGTTGCTGATCTCGATGTACTCCACATCGTACAGCAGGATACAGGTGGAAACGTAGCCCATGTACTTATGGTTGATGTTGTCCAGACGCTTGCCGTAGTCCTGGTACCAGACACCCTTGCCGTTGGTCTGGATCAGGGGCTTGGGCAGATTTTCATCACCGTAGACATCGATGATGATGGGGGCCTCGGCGCTGCCGGAGCCCTTGATGTGCAGGTACTCGTCGACGAAGACGGAGCCCCGCTCCAGCAGGACCCGGTCGCCGGGCTGCAGGGTGATCTCATTGATCTTCAGCAGACTGGCGAAGGGGGTGCTCTCACTCAGGCCGTCGTTGCCTTCGGCGCCGTTCAGAGAGCTGACGTAGTAGGTGGTGCCGCTGGCATTCGGGGCGATCTCCGTGGCCTGGCTGACGGGCAGGCAGCTGAAGATCATCATGAACACCATCAGTGCGGCGAGGATTCTCTTGATCATTCTTTTTTCTCCTTCCTGATTTTGAATTGATCTATACCAAAGCGGCCTTCACCGCCATCGGTACCTAGGGGAGCTGCTCCGCGGTGAAGCGCAGCAGCGCGTCGAGGTCCCCCCGGACCTCTGTGACCGCCACACGCTCGGCGATCAGGGCATCGTAGCGGCTCTCCCGGATGGACTGGACCACCACGGACGCCACCTCTTCCAGGGGCGTGTATTGGTGGTCGGTCCGGCTCAGGCACTGGATCAGGCAGAGCTGATCCTCCTGCCGGATCACGGGAGATATCTCCCCCGCCCCCAGCTCCGCGCTCCAGCCCAGGATATCCCCATGGGACCGGGCGTAGACGCTGTAGGTCCCGGCGTTGACGGAGATCTCCTGAAAATACGCCTGCAATCCGGGACTTTCTGCCAGGGCATCCCGAAGGGAGCCGGTTTTAAGAGCCCTCTGCCGCAGGTCTTCCAGCTCCGCCTCTTCCACATCATCGGAGCGGATGAGAAGGAAATGAAGCTCCAGATCATCGGGCTTGCGGTAGAGGGAGTCCCGGTCCGCCCGGTAGCGTTCCAAAATTTCCTCTTCCGTCACGGAAAATTCGGGATTTTCGGGGTCGTTTGTAAATTGCAGCCGGATGGCGGAGGAGCGGTAGGTCATGTAATCCTCCAGGGAAAACCGGAGCATGCCGGTGACGATGGCCCCGGAATCCACGGCCTCCTGCCGCTGTGCGTTCAGTTCCTCCAGCTCCCGCTCCATAGCGGCAAGGCTGGCATCGGCCAGATACCCCCGCTCCACCGCCAGGGTGCTGACGGCGTAGTATTCGGTCAAAATCTCCGTGGCCCGCTCCGTGACCAGCTTGCAGGGATCACCAAGAGCCGTCTCCCGGCTCCAGTCGGTCAGGGAGATCCCGGCGGCGGCGTGGTCCGAGAGGACCTCATTCCGGGCCTGATACATGGCCCGGACATACTCCTCCCGGCTGACGGGAAAGCCGGATACCGCCAGCCTTGGAAAGCCGCCGGATGCGGCCCGCCACACAGCAGCGGAGCAGATCAAAATGAGTAAGGCCGCCGGGATGACCCAGAGCCATTTTGCTTTGGACATGTCACACCTCCTGGATCGTATTGGTGGTCTGTCTGACAAAATCAACAGTTTTGCTTGGATACATTATAATTGGGGTTGTTCACAATGTCAATGGACCCGATAACACCATCGGTGCAGTTCTCTATGCAGGCCGCATCCTGGTCAACGAAAAAACACCGGATCTTCAAACCGGAAATCAGTGGTAATCACTGACGGATACTGTTATAATGGGGATATCCAAAACAACGGAAAGGAAGGATATCATGAAAAAACGAATTTTGAGCATGGTGCTCGCGCTTGCGCTGGTTCTGGGCTGTCTCGGCGGCCTGACCGTCCGGGCTGCGGATACCAACCTGGCTGTTGGACGGCCCGCCACCGCCTCCTCCGTGGCCAACGGCTGCGGTCCGGAGATCGCCGTGGACGGCATCACCGATCAGCCCTCCCAGTGGAACTCCGAGAACATGAAAAACGGCACCGTGGCAGACGATGCCCCCCAGAATGAGCAGTGGCTCCAGGTGGACCTGGGCACCTCCGGGGCCCAGATCAGCCGGATCAAGCTCTGGTACAACATGAAGGTCTGGCCCATGGTCTACCGCATCGAGACCACGGACACCCCCGACGATCCCGGCTCCTGGCAGACCGTGGTCTCCGTTTCCCGTCCCTCCCGCAACGGCTGGGTCTGGAACGGCGCGGGCCAGAACATTGCGGATGAAACGGCCAATACCGACACCATCACCCTGACCTCCTCCCCCAGTCTGGAAAGGACGGAGCTGGGCCGCTATCTGCGCTTCTATGTGGAGAAGGTCAACGCCCAGGCCCCCGGCAACAACGTCAACCTCCGGGAGATCGAGATCTTCGGCACCATCCCCGGCGGTACCCAGCCTTCCTATACCGTCCGGGGCAGTGAGCTGGAACATGTCATCGCCAATGACGGCACCCCCAGCCGGTGGAACATCGGTGACCGGGATGTGACGCTGCTGGTGACGGAAAACGGCGTGGAGAAAAACATCGTCGTCACCGCCCAGGACCAGAGTGGCAATTACCCCGCCGAATGGTTCCCCGAAGTCGATAATCCCAACCCCAGGCCCCAGGTCATCCCCACCATCCAGGAGTGGTACGGCTATGAGGGCAATTTCACCCTGACCGCCGACTCCCGCATTGTCATCAACGATCTTTCCCGGGTTGGTCTTGAGAAGGTCGCCGCCGTCATGCAGGAAAATATCTTGGAGATCACCGGCCTGGAGCCCGCGATCGTCACCGGCACCGCAGGCGACGCCGACGACATTTACATCGAAGCCCTGACCGATCCGGAGCTGTACGACCTGGGCGATGAGGGCTATCTGATGGTCACCAACGGCCAGGGCATCCGGATCTACGCCCCCACCTACACCGGCTGTATGTTCGGTGCCGTCACTGTGGAGCAGATGCTGTGGATGGCGGCGGATCACCGCTCTGTGCCCATGGGCATCATGCGCGATTACCCCGCCTACGAGGTCCGTGGCCTGAAGCTGGACATCGCCCGTACCCCCTACCGCTACCAGCAGCTCCAGGACTACGCAAAGATCATGCGCTGGTACAAGATGAACGAGTACGACCTGCACATCAACGACAATGACAACGCCAACATCCAGAGCGCGACCTGGGAATCCCACGCGGGCTTCCACCGGCTGGAGAGCGAGACCTTCCCCAGCCTGAAATCCGAAACCAAGCATGTGGGCTTCCCCAATTCCGCCCTGAACGCCGACTACTATAATAACAATCCCGATTATCAGGGCAACCCCACCTACACCAAGGAGCAGTGGCGTGCCCTGGCCCAGCTGACGGAGGACCTGGGCATGTATCTGGTCACGGAGATCGACCTGCCCGCCCACTCTCTGCTGTACAACAAGTACGCCATGGAAAATCCCGACAACATCGACTGGCTGACCGGCGGCATCCACTACACCGGCAGCGACCTGGCCAACAGCAACGGCGAGATCGAGCTGATGGACCTGACCGGCCCCAACAAGGACCGGGCTCTGCAGTTCAGCCGCGCCCTCTGGGATGAGTACACCCGTGGCGACGAGCCCACCATCTACGGCGACATCGTCCACATCGGTGCCGACGAATACTGGGTCCACAACACCGCCACCCACAACGGCTTCGCCACCTTCGCAGACGAGATACGCAAGGTCATCCAGGGCAACCTGGGCGCGGACACCAAGATCCGCATGTGGGGTGCGGGCACCTCCAGCTTTGCAACGGCTCCCGCCGTGCTGGGCATGACCCACGCGGAGCTGGCAGAGCATTACCAGCTGGATATCTGGGCCACCGCCTACGACAATCCCGCCCAGCGGGTGAAGGAGGGCTACCAGATCGTCAACTGCCGGGATGCCTACCTCTACGGCAACCCCGGCCGCACCAGACGTGACGTCCCCAACGCCGAATACCTGTTCAACGACTGGAACCCCACCATCTTCGGCGGCAACAACCCCAAGCTGGGCGAGCCCAACCTGCTGGGTGCCAAGGCCGTCATCTGGGGCGACCAGAGCCAGGAGGGCATAACCGAGCGGGATATCCACCAGCGGGTCCTCCAGTCCATCGCCATCGTCAGCGAGAAGACCTGGAACGGCACCGCTGCCGACGATACCTTCGCCCGGTGGGAGATCCGCTTCGGCCATCTGGCAGAGGGCCCCGGCACCGAGATCGCCATGAAGGTGGACTCCGCCAGCTCCCTGGTGCTGAAATACGACTTTGACCACGTCAGCGCAGACGGCCAGACCGTCTACGACCGCTCCGGCAACGGCTATGATGCCACCGCCACCGGCGGCAGCTTCGCAGACGGCTGGATGACCTTCGACGGAAATTCCCTGATGGAAACGCCCCTGAAGACCCTCTCTTACCCCTACACCGTGTCCTTTGACATCCGGCTCACCGAAGCCAACTCCAGGGAGGCCTCCCTGTTCTCCGGCTACGACGGCCGCATCCAGGTGGCGGGATACCAGGGCCGTATGAGTGCCGATGTGAACTATTTCACCCGGGACTTTGGCTATACCGTTCCCACCGACGGCACGGAAGCATCGGTGACCATCGTCGGCACCCTCCACGGCACCAAGGTCTATGTGAACGGCCAGCTGGTCACGTTCCTCTCCCAGAAGCAAGACCAGGACGGCCTTTCCGGTGTCACTTCCCTCTATTCCTCCGTGCTGCTGCCCCTGGAGAAGATCGGCCAGGACTTCCGTGGCTCCCTTGCCAACATCACCGTCTACAACAAGGCCCTCTCCGCCGAGGAAGTGAAGGCCGCCTTTGACGGCATCGATGAGGTTAAGGTCAATGTGGCCCAGAACACCTATGCCGGAAGCGACTCTTACCGCCCCGGCGATGCCCAGGATGACGCCGAGCAGCGCACCCGCACCGCCGCCAAGGCCATCGACGGCGATGCCTTCGCCATCCAGGCAAACCCCGCCGCCCAGCCCGATACCGCCACATCCGACATCTACTCCTACTGGCGGGGCGACCACGCCGACAGCTCCCTGACCGTAGACCTGGGCGTGGAACGGGAGATCTCTGAGATCGGCATCCAGTGGCGTTACGGCGGCAAGGGCCGGGATCTGGATATCCTGACCTCTCCGGACGGCGAGACCTGGACCACTGCCAAGGCCGTCCGGGGCAACGGCGACTTCTTCCAGACCATCCGGCTGGACAGCCCCGTCACCGCCCGGTATGTGAAAATGCAAGGCATCGCCAGCAACGCCTCCTGCTACATGATCCAGGAATTCATGGTCTATGAATCCGTGGACAAGGCATCGCTGACCGAGGCTGCGGCGGAAGCCGCCGATCTCCTGGATGCCGATGACCGGGCCCTGGTCTTCGCCCAGGCCATGCTGGAAAATCCCCTGGCCACCAAGATGGAGGTCACTTCTGCCCTGGAAGCCCTGACCGAAGCCATGGAGCAGGCCGCACCCAAGCTGAGCTTCACCGATGTTCCCGAGGGAAGCTTCTATTATGATCCGGTGCTGTGGGCCCTGAAGCAGGGCATCACCACCGGTGCCACCGCCACCACCTTTAACCCCAATGGTCAGTGCCAGCGGGCCCAGGTGGTCACCTTCCTGTGGCGGGCCGCCGGTTCTCCGGAGCCTGTGTCCACCGTCAATCCCTTTACCGATGTGAAGGAGACTGACTTCTACTACAAGGCCGTCCTCTGGGCCGTGGAGCAGAAGATCACCAACGGCCTCACCGCCACCGAGTTCGGTCCCTTCGCCCTGTGCAACCGGGCCCAGGTGGTGACCTTCCTGTGGCGTGCCATGGGCAGCCCCGCATCCGATGCTGATGTCAGCTTCACCGATGTCCAGCCCGGTCAGTTCTACAGCACCGCTGTTGCCTGGGCCGTGGAAAAGGGCATCACCAACGGCATCTCCGCCACCGAATTCGGCGTGGGCGGCATCTGCAACCGCGCCCAGGTGGTCACCTTCCTCTACCGAGCCTTCGTGAATCCGTAAACAACATGTCAGCAAGCCCGGCAGCATCTGCTGCCGGGCTTTTTCCGAAATCCAAAGCAGCGCGAATTGGTGGCAATGGCCTCCACCACTGCGGTGGGCAGGGTATCGCCGGTGTTGCCGGGGCGGTCGGAGCGGAAGATGTGGGCCCCGGAATTTTCGCCGCAGAGGACCGCCCGCTTGGAAAACATCGCCAGACCGCACACGGCGGCGGGGCGGCAGGGCCCCACGGCGGCATCGGCGATGACCTTGTAGAAGAAAGTCAGGTCGATGGTGTAGTGGTTGCGGTGGAAGGCCACCGGGCTGACGTCGATGGCGGTGTAAATGAGCTCCGCCGAGCGGACCTTCGCCGCCGCGGCGGTATCCAGCACCGCCTGGGATTCCCGGGTCAGGTACACCCGCAGGTCCTCGATGCAGTCCTTATCCCGGCAGGAGTCGGTGATCTTCTGGGTATGGATGGCCAGGGCGCACCGAAGATCCTCCGGTCTGCACTCCATGGTATCGTGACAGTGTTCACTCATGGCAATACCTCCAAAATTTAGGTTCAGGACAGTTTATGCGGTCGGTGACGGTTGGGTGAATGGTCCATCCCGCCACGAATTTTACCAATACCGACGAAACCTTGTATTTTGTTCCATTCGCACAACAAGTTATTGACCGTGCACGATATTTTTGGTAAACTTGAAGCGATATCTCCTCCCGTGGATATCGGAATTTACTCGGAACAAGGAGGATTTGAAAATGGGAAACTTACGAAAACTCTTGGCATGGGTCCTGGTTTTTGCCATGGTCCTGTCCGCAATGCCGATGCGATCCGTATCGGCTGAAGAAGCCGGCAGCGCCGTACTGAGCGCGCTGGACTTCGGTGCTGATCCCACCGGCGCGGCCGACAGCACCGTGGCCATCCAGAAGGCTCTGGCCGCCGCCAAGGAACTGGAGGAACAGGGTAAGGCCGTCACCCTGGTTTTCCCCCAGGGCGAATACCACATCTACAAAGACAAGGCCGAAACCCGCGAATACCACACCTCCAACACCAACTCCATCGAAAACCCCATCAAGACCATCGGTCTGCTGATCGAGGAGCACAAGAACCTGACCATCGACGGCCAGGGCTCCCTGTTCATGATGCACGGCAACATGATGGCCCTGGCGGTGGCCAAGTCCGAGAACATCGTTCTTCGCGACTTCTCCTGGGACTTCGCCGTGCCCACCGTCACGGAGCTGACCGTCACCGCTTCCGGCTCCAACTACACGGAGTTCTACATCCCCGAATGCTTCCCCTACCGCATTTCCGGCAACACCCTGGTCTGGTCCAGTGACCTGAGCCCCTACACCGGTGAGCCCTACTGGACCGCCACCGGCAACCACAACACCTACGCCGTTGTCACCTACCATCCCGATGACGAGATGGCCCGTAACTTCGGCACCGACGTCAGCCCCTTCACCAATGCAACCTCCATCACCGAGGTGGGCGACAACGTCATCCGCGTCAACTACTCCTGGAAAAACGGCACCCAGTCTGAGCATCACAAGCCCGGTACCGTCTTCGCCCTCTGCGGCAACGCCCACCGCGAGACTGCCGGTGCCTTCACCTGGGAGAGCAAGAACGTCCTGCACGAGGGCATCAATGTCCACTTCATGCACGGCTTCGGCTGGCTCATCCAGATGAGTGAGGATGTGACCTACCGCCGCTGCAACCTGATGCCCCGCCCCAATTCCGGCCACATCACCGTCTCCTTCGCCGACGGCCTCCATGCCTCCGGTGCCAAGGGCGAGATCATCGTGGAGGACTGCAACTTCTCCAACACCCACGATGACCCCATCAACTTCCACGGCACCTTCACCCGTGTGGAACGCCGCATCGACGACCACACCCTGGAGCTGCGCTACGTCCACCAGCAGCAGGGCGGCTTCCCCCAGTACCATGTGGGCGACCAGGTGGCCTTCTTCACCAGAAACACCCTGGAGTCCTCTGACAACGAGACCCTGTACACCGTTGCCGAGGTCATTTCCAACCCCGGTGAGAACGGCAACAACCTGCGCACCATGAAGGTCCGGTTCGAGGAGGTCCTGCCCACCTTCCTGACCCAGACCGTCTCCGACGGCACCCCCAAGTATGTGGCCGAGAACGTCACCTACGCCCCCGCCGTCACCATCCGCAATAACACCTTCAAGAATACCGCCACCCGCGGCATCCTCTGCACCACCAGAGAACCCGTCCTGATCGAGGGCAACACCTTCCTGAACATGTCCATGGCCACCATCTTCCTGTCCAACGACTCCGGTGACTGGTATGAGTCCGGCCCCATCCGCGACATGACCATCCGCAACAACACCTTCTACATCAAGACCATCGGTGACACCTGGTGGGATTACAAGTCCGCCATCTACATCCACCCCGTCACCTACGGCAACGGCCTGCCCACCTGGGAGAACCCCATCCACAAGAACATCACCATCGAGGGCAACACCTTCCACATGAGCGATGACACCGTGGTCAAGGCCGAAAGCGTGGAAAACCTCGTTTTCCGCAACAACACCATCGTCCGTACCGACCCCGATTTCACCATCGAGCTGTCCGGCACCGACAGCATCGCCGTGGGTGAGACCGCCGCCCTGAATGTCCGGGCCGACGGCACCACCATCATCGGTGACAACAACAAGAACCTCTCCGACACCACCTCCCGCCAGTACGACAACGTCTTCGAGTTCACCGCCTGTAAGAACGTCCTGGTGGAGGGCAACACCTACGACGACGGCATGAAGAACTACGCCGTCATCCGCAATATGCCCGAAAGCGAGCTGACCATGAAGGACGAGGAGATCACCGTGGTCTCCAACGCCAGCATGCCCGCCGACGAGCCCGTTTCCGAGCTGGTCTACGTCAGCACCGAGCCCGACGTCCTTTCCGTGGATGGAAACGGCAAGATGACCGCCGTTTCCGCCGGTTCTGCCGACGTCTACGCCTACTATGTCTGGAACGGCACCATCGTCAAGTCCAATGTCCTGACCGTCACCGTCGCCGCCGGTGAGATCGTCAGCGATGTGGACGTGCAGATCGAGTACGAG
Organism: Faecousia sp.; assembly: GCA_045125955.1. Lineage (GTDB taxonomy): Bacteria > Bacillota > Clostridia > Oscillospirales > Oscillospiraceae > Faecousia. The sequence goes on along the minus strand of JBGVNV010000028.1, from coordinate 3,766 downwards.
GGCACCCTGATCCTTGACAGCGAGAACCCCTCCGCGAAGCTGACCGCCAATGTGGAAGCAGCCTGGTCCGCCGCTGACTTTGTGACTGGCGGCTCCACCGATGTCATCACCGTCTCCGCCGACGGCACCGTCACCGCCAAGAACAACGGCATCGCCTGGGTCCGCGCTTCCGCAGGCGGCACCGAGGATCAGATCCCCGTGGTGGTCAACCTGTCCGTCTCCGGCGCACTAGCCGACGGCTTCCGCTTCGTCCGTGAGGACAAGGCCAACTATCAGATGGATGGCGACTCCATCACCATCACCCAGCAGGGCGGCAACGACCTGTGGACCTACGACAACACCCTGGAAAATCTGCTGCTGTTCGGCAATTTCGACCGCAGCGACCTGCGCACCGTGGTCAAGATCGACGGTCTGCCCGCCCGTAAGGCCAGCGGCAACTGGGATACCGCCAGCTTCCTGCTGTACAAGGGCGATGACGACTACATCACCATCGGTAAGAAGGGCCACTTTGACGGCTTTGCCACTGTCATCGAGCAGGCTCAGTCCTGCACCGAGAGCGGCGGCAACTCCTCCGAGAACGCTGTGACCTCCGCTTATGTGGGCTTCACCGTTGAGGGCACCACCGCCACCATGTCCTTCAAGGTCGAGGGCGGCGAGTGGACCACCGCCAAGACCATCGACATCGGCTTCCTGGGCGACGCCTACTCCATCGGCTTCGGTGCCTGGGGTACCGGCGGAAATGATGTCACCTACTCCGAGTTCAAGGTCGGCAAGGCCAGCGAAATGAGCTATGATGATCTGCTGGATGCCGCCTCCGTCGCCCTCTACCGTACCACCAACACCGCTCCCGTGGCTGAAAACGTCACCTTCGATGCCGCAAGCTATCAGGTGGGCGAGACTGCCACCGTCACCTACACCTACCTTGACGCCGAGGGCGATGCCCAGGGTCAGCCCTACTACCTGTGGAGCTGGGAGGGTGGCTGCGCCGTCACCCGCACCAACACCTTCACCGTCACCAGCCAGGGCAGCCTGACCTGCGCCGTGTTCCCCGTGGATGCTCTGGGTGCCCACGGTGCCCCCGCTGAGGCCACCGTCACCACCACCGCCGGAGAGGCCAATCTGGAACTGAACAGCCTGCGCATCAACAGCGTGGAGCTGCTGGGTGCAGCAGAGCTGCGCATCCCCGCTGACCTTGCCAGGATCGAGGTCCGCTGTGAAGCCCTGATGCCCGGCGTGGGCACCACCACCGTCAACGGCGCGGCCCTCCCCGCAGGCGGTGCCGTCACCCTGGATGTGACCGACACCGTCACCGTGGTCCGCAGTGCCGTGGGTATGGAAGATGTGGTCTACACCATCAAGCTCATCCGCGTGGAGAGCAACTGTACCGAGATCTTTGGTCTGGGCATGAAGGACCTGGATCTTGACATCACCGACCTGTCCCAGACCACCTGGCTGGTCCGCACCACCGCGTCCGCATCCGACCTGTACATCACCGCCGATGACCGCATCGGCCATGTGGAGGTCGCCTACGGCAACTACCGCGAGAACATCACCCTGACCGAGACCGCCACCGGCTACGAGGCCCAGGTGGACTTCATCAACGGTCTGAACAGCTACTACATCACCGTCTACGCCAAGGACGGCATCACCCTGGACCAGTACAACATCAATGTGGTCTACACCCCCGATACCACCGCCGAGCTGCTGGATCTGAAGATCAACGGCAAGTCCATCGACGGCTTCTCCCCCGACACCAACAGCTATCTACTGACCCTGGAGGAGACCGACACCCTGAAGGTCGAGGCCGTTTCCGATCAGCAGGTCCGCATCCGCATCGACGGCGAGTACGTCATGGACGGCAAGGAGCTGGAGGTCACCGGCATCACCGGCGGCTCCCATGAGATCTGCGTGGTCGTGGTCGCCGACGACAGCATCGTGAAGAACGTCTATAAGGTGGATGCTGTCATCCCCTACGAGCAGAATGTGGAGCTCTTCACCTTCCAGGTGGACGGCAAGGATCTGCTTGACCGGTTCGATGCCAACGGCAACGCCACGGCCTTTGTGGGCGGCAACAATGCCGAGCTGAACATCGTCACCAAGGACGCCGGTGCCACCATCCAGGTGGGCGACGATGTGGCCGTGGGCTCCTACACCGGCACCGTGGCTCTGGTGAACGGCGCGGCTGTGGTGGAAATCACCATCACCGCCCGGGACGGCATCACCACCGCAAGCTATACCCTGAACCTGAAGAAGGTCATGGACCCCAACGATTCCAGCCGCGATATCCCCGTTGAGCTCCTCACCGCCACCGCCGGCGACTGGCAGACCGGCTACGAGGCCACCGAGGGTCCCGCCAACCTGGTCCTGGACGGCAATCCCGGCACCATCTGGCACACCGACTGGTACGGCACCAGCCGCGCCAACCACTGGATCCAGTTTGAGATCGACGGTGATTATCTGGTCGACGGTCTGCGCTACCAGCCCCGTCAGAGCGGCAGCACCAACGGTACCATCACCGAGTACGAGATCCTGGTTTCCGATGACGGCGTGAACTTCCGCTCCGTCACCTCCGGCAACTGGGCCAACAACACCAGCTGGAAGGGCGCAGACTTCGACGCCGTTCAGGTCAAGTTCGTCCGTCTGGTGGCCGTCAATGCCATCACCGACAACTCCTATGTCTTCGCTTCCGCCGCTGAGATCCGTCTGACCGGTGAGAAGTCCGAAGGCGGCGAGCATCAGCACAGCTTCGGCGAGTGGACCGTCACCAAGGAAGCCTCCTGCACCGAGAAGGGCGAGGAGACCCGCTCCTGCGAGTGCGGCGAGACCGAGACCCGTGAGATCCCCGCGCTGGGCCACACCGAGGAGGTCATCCCCGCTGTCGCCGCTACCTGCACCGAGACCGGCCTGACCGAGGGCAAGAAGTGTTCTGTCTGCGGCGAGATCCTGGTCGCTCAGGAAGTCGTTCCCGCTCTGGGCCATGACTTCGTCAACGGCGACTGCAGCCGCTGCGATGCCGTTCTGGAGTCCGCTTTCGAGGATGTTTCTGCCGGTGTCTTCTACTTCGATCCCGTTGCCTGGGCCGTGGAGAACGGTGTCACCACCGGTGCTACCGAGACTACCTTCAACCCCAACGGCGATTGCCAGCGTGCCCAGGTGGTCACCTTCCTGTGGCGTGCCGCCGGTTCTCCCGAACCCACTAAGAACGAGAACCCCTTCACCGACGTGAAGGAATCCGACTTCTACTACAAGGCTGTCCTCTGGGCCGTGGAGAAGGGCATCACCAACGGCCTGACCGCTGACACCTTCGGTCCCTTCGCCCTGTGCAACCGCGCTCAGGTCGTCACCTTCCTGTGGCGCGCCATGGGCAGCCCCGCCTCCACCGCTGATGTCGCCTTTACCGATGTCCAGCCCGGCCAGTTCTACAGCACTGCCGTGGCATGGGCCGTGGAGAACAACATCACCAACGGTATCTCCGCCACCGAGTTCGGTGTCGGCGGCACCTGCAACCGCGCCCAGGTCGTCACCTTCCTGTACCGCACCTACAACAAGTAATCCCTGATTCCCGATTTGGGCCCCGGCTTTCGCCGGGGCCCTTTTTTATCGCCTTACGGCGATGTGATTTGTGCCTGGGGCCAGCCGCCCCAGCGGGGCGGTAAAATTCCCTCCCCCGGGGGGCAATGTCATCAACTTAAGCACTCAACTTTTTAAGGGCGTTTTATGTTTTGGGAGAATTTGGCTGATTTATGTCGCTTTGTTCGTGGGGCAG
>JBGVNV010000027.1:0-22792 GCA_045125955.1 Faecousia sp. | reverse complement strand
TCCCACTCCCACAGACGTTCCAACCGTGCTGTCAAGCCCAATGTCAAGCGTGTCAAGGCGGTTGTCAACGGTACTCCGTGCCATGTGTACGCTTGTACCAGATGCCTCCGTTCCAACAAGGTTGAGCGGGCAGTGTGATCCATAGCGGCAAAAATAACGGTATCTCCTTCGGGAGATGCCGTTTTTTGTTTCCCGGCAGGGCCGGGGGCCAAACTGTAATCGGTGCGGTGGTGGTCGTGACCCGATCGCGTGAGGTCGTGCCTGGAAAATTTCCTTGCGTTTTATGGGGATGGGTGGTATAATATCACTACCATTATATTAGGAGGTGCTGATAATGGTGTTATTGGTGATCTCTGTCCTGATCTGGAGCCTAAGTGTGGTAGCCGCTGTATGGGCTTACTGGAGCGACTTGGCCATGGGACTGTTTGGCATTTTGATCATTCCGGTTTTCGTGGAGTTTATTTCCATGATCGTGATGAGCACCCGAAATCGCCACGCGGAACTGGAAGCCCCGAAGGTGTTTCGATGGCTGGAGAGAATCAGTTATTTCTATACGGCCGTGAATTTTGCGATTTGCGCCTTTATTCTGCGAGATGGCGGTCCAATGATCGATAATGGTGTCTATTGCCTGTGGAATCACGGCTTTGTCCGGGAATTGACATTGGAAGAATACCAGTATTATCTGCTGGTCGATGCCCGCTTCTTCTGTGGACATCTGGTTCTGTTTGCGGCGGCACCGATGGAAGCATTTGCCGCACGGTATCGCCAAAAGAAAAAACAGCAATAAAAATCGCCCCTGTGGAAACATCCACAGGGGCGTTCACTTTTCATTCAGCACTCAGCCCTCAGAACTCAGCACTACAAAATCAGAGCCAGCCTGCGTCCTCGCTCTCGGCCTTTTTGCTCCGGTTCAGGAGCTGATGGGTCATATCCTTGGCGGACAGGCCCTCGTAGAGGACCTTATAGGCAGCCTCGGTGATGGGCATTTCCACGCCCATCTTCTGGGCCAGAGCCCAGGCGGACTTGGCGGCGTAGTAGCCCTCGACCACCGCGCCGACCTCCTTCATGGCCTCCTGGACATCTTTGCCCTGGCCGATGAGGATACCGGCCCGGCGGTTGCGGGAGTGCATGGAGGTGCAGGTGACGATCAGGTCGCCCACGCCGGTGAGGCCCGCGAAGGTGTCCTTGTGGGCACCCATGGCCACGCCCAGGCGGGCGATCTCGGTCAGGCCTCTGGTCATCAGCATGGCCTTGGTGTTGTCGCCGGCACCCAGACCGTCGCAGACACCGGCGCACAGGGCGATGACATTCTTCAGAGCCGCACCCAGCTCGGCACCCACGGGGTCGGAGCTGGTGTAGATGCGGAAATACTCGGACATAAAGGCATCCTGGACGAATTCCGCCAGAGCCTGATCCTCACAGGCGGCCAGACAGCCGGTGGGCATATCCAGGGCGACCTCTTCGGCGTGGCTGGGGCCGCAGAGGACGACCACCTTCTTGCCGGTCTCCTCGGCGACGATCTGGCTCATGCGCTTGCAGGTGCCGTCCTCGATGCCCTTGGTGACGGAGACCACCACGGCATCCTCGTCGATAAAGGGTGCCACGCCCCGGCAGACGGAGCGCATGGGGAAGGAGGGGGAGGCGATGACCACCAGCTTACTGCCACGGACGCAGGCGTAGTCGCCGGAGATCTTCAGACCTTCGGGCAGGGACGCGCCGGGGAGCCGGGGATTGCGGCGGGTCTGCTCCATTTCCTCGATCAGGTCCTTTTCAAAGGTCCACATGGTCACCTCATGACCGTTCTTATGCAGCCGGATGGCCAGGGCCGTGCCCCAGGCACCGCTGCCGACAACGCTAACCTTCATTTCTGTTTTCCTTTCCCGAAAAGATTGGTTTTGCGCTCCTGACCGCGCAGGAGACGCTTGATGTTTTCACGGTGCATCCACACCAGCAGCGCGCTGAGGAAGAAGCCCACCGCGACGGCGAACTTCTGATCCCAGTGGAAGATGGCGTAGATGGGACCGAAGGAGCCGCTGGACAGTACACTGCCCAGGGAAACATACTGAGTGGCGAAATAGGCGACCAGGAAGATGGCGAAGACGCCCAGGCCGATGCGCCAGTCCAGGCACAGGCCCACGGTGACGCCGGACAGGATGCCCTTGCCGCCCTTGAAGCCCAGCAGGGCAGGGAAGTCGTGGCCCAGGATCACGCAGAGCGCGCCCAGCGCACGACCGGTAATCTCATAGCCGTAGGGGGCCAGCAGTCGGCCGCCCACCATGCAGGCGAGGTACGCCTTGCCCACATCGGTGGCGATGACCAGCAGGGAGGAGGCGGCGCCGTAGTTGCGGATGAAGTTGGTCAGGCCCGCATTGCCGCTGCCGTGAGTGCGGACATCCTCGTTGGCAATAAGATGGCTGATCATGACCGCACCGTTCAGGTTGCCCAGAAGATAAGCGGTAAAGATGGTGATGATGATGTTAAACCACATGGATCACTCCTCCTTTTCGCCCTTCTGACGGATGGTGATGCGCACAGGGGTGCCCTTCAGACCGAAGACATCGCGGATCTGGTTCTCCAGATAACGCTGGTAGGAGAAGTGGAACAGCCGGGCATCGTTGCAGAAAATGACGAAATGGGGGGGCTTGGTGCTGGCCTGGGTCATGTAGTAGATCTTCAGGCGGCGGCCCTTGTCCGTGGGGGGCTGGACCCGGGCGGTGGCCTCGGCCAGGATGGAGTTGAGCTGACCGGTGGGGATGCGGTAGTTGTTCTGCTCGGAGACAGACTGGATCATCTCGAAGAGCTTGTCCACGCGGGCACCGGTCAGGGCGGAGATGAAGTGAATGGGGGCGTACTGCATATAGGCCAGACCGTCGCGGACGGCGCGCTCGATGTCGCGCATGGTGTTGGTCTCCTTGTCGGGGACAGCGTCCCACTTGTTGACCACGATGATGGCGGCCTTGCCGGCCTCGTGGACGAGACCTGCGATCTTGGTGTCCTGCTCAGTGACGCCGTCGTTGGCATCCACCAGGATCAGGCACACATCGGCACGCTCGATGGCGGCGATGGTACGCATGTTGGAATACTTCTCGATCTGGTCATCGACCTTGCTCTTGCGGCGCATACCGGCGGTGTCGATGAAATTGTACTTGCCGGTCTCGTTCTCGAAGTAAGAGTCGATGGCATCGCGGGTGGTGCCGGCCACGTTGGAGACGATGACACGCTCCTCGCCCAGAATGCGGTTGAGGAGGCTGGACTTGCCCACATTGGGCTTGCCCACGATGGCGACGTTGATGACCTCGTTCTCCTCCTCGGTCTCCTCCTCAGGGGGGAGCTGCTCCAGGCACCAGTCCAGCAGATCGCCGGTACCGTGGCCGTGGACGGCGGAGGTTTCAAAGAGGTCGCCGATGCCCAGGGAGTAGAACTCGTAAACATCGGGGTTGTAGTAGCCCACGGAGTCACACTTGTTGACGGCCAGGGCCACGGGCTTGCCGGACTTGCGCAGCATGGTGGCAACGTCCTGGTCGGCGGCGGTGACACCGGACTTGACATCGACCACCATGACGATGGCATCAGCCAGCTCGATGCCGATCATGGCCTGGCGGCGCATGAATTTCAGCATATCGTTCTCGGTGCCGGGCTCGATGCCGCCGGTATCCACCAGGGAGAAGGTGCGGTTGCACCATTCGCAGTCGCCGTAGATGCGGTCGCGGGTGACACCGGGGGTATCCTCGACGATGGAGGTGCGGTGTCCGGTGAGCTTATTGAAGAGCATGGATTTGCCGACGTTGGGACGGCCAACGATGGCGATCAGACCTTTTGCCATGCGGATCACTCCTTTCGGTAGTTCGGGGGTGTGGATTTTCTGTTTATCTTATTTAATATGCCATATTTTTCCGAAGAAATCAACGGAAAAATGAAAATGTACTGTAAATAAAAAGTTAACGATGATAACTGCGATGGTGAAGAAAAAGAGGAAGACTTCTGTCTTCCTCTTACTCTTGCTTGGTGAGAATTACTCAGCCTTGGCAGCAATGACCTGACGGCCATTGTAGGTACCGCAAGCCTTGCAAGCACGGTGGGGAGCAACGGGCTCGCCGCACTTGGAGCAGACGGCAACGCTGGGAGCGCTCAGCTTCCAGTTGGAGCCACGGCGCTTATCGCGGCGGGCGGAAGACACTTTACACTTAGGAACAGCCATGGTGACACCTCCTTGGTCGAACTGCTTTCAAACAGCCTCAATAATGGGATTACTGGTTCAGAAGCTGCTGTAAAGCAGCGAATCGGGGATCGATCTCCTTCTTGCAGCGGCAGCTTTCGCGGTTCAGGTTCACACCGCAGCCGCAGCAAAGGCCCAGGCAGTCATCACTGCACAGGAACTTGGTGTCCATGTTCAGGATGAAGACGGTACGGATGATCTCATCCATATCGGCAAAGTTGCCCTCCAGAGGGAAGATCCCTTCGTCCTCGTGATCCTCGTCGGCCAGCTCCGTCACCAGTACCACATCCAGGGGGTAGCAGATGTCGTCCTCGTAATCCTCGCCGCAGCGGTCGCAGACCGCATCCAGATGGGCGTGGATGGTACCCTTGGTCATCAGCACACCGGCGGTGTTCCGCACGGTGCCCTCGCAGGTGACGGGGGTCTTCAGAGGCGCACAGGAGCCAAACTCCAGATCACTCAGATCCAGACTGACAGAGAAGTCAACGCTCGCACCGGGCATATCAATGATCTTGGACAGGTCCAGCAGCATATCCATTTACCTCCTCGTAGTCATGCACAAAACATTATAACGACTTAGGTCCCATTTGTCAAATACTTTTTTCGGAAATTTTTCATTATTTTGTTGGAATCAGGAACCGGGAATATGGGGCAGGGGGAGAAGCGGAATTCCGAATTTGACATTCGTGCCTACATTATATATAATGTCAAGGAAGATCGCAATACATCCTTTCTCAGGAATGTAGGGGCGAGCATTGCTCGTCCGCGGATTTTGCCAAAGCAAAATCCGTCGCCGCAAGGCGAAAAGCATAAGAGAGGTAAGGTTGTTCCAAAAATCCTTCGGATTTTCGGCGGACGAGCGATGCTCGCCCCTACAAGATAAACTCCCTATTTTCGTTATTAGAGGATATTATGAAAGAATTCAAAATCGAAAAGAACGATGCCGGTCAGCGGCTGGACCGGTTTTTGGCCAAGGCGGTGCCGCTGCTGCCTGCCTCTCTGGCCCAGAAATACATCCGCATCAAGCGCATCAAGCTCAACAACGCAAGAGCGGAGCGGGACACCCGGCTGAAAGAGGGCGATGTGCTCCAGCTCTACATCAACGACGAGTTTTTCGACAAGCCCCGGGAGGACAACGCCTACCTGACCGTGGCCACGCCGAAGCTCAGTATCGTCTATGAGGATGAGAACATCCTCCTGGTGGACAAGCGGCCCGGCCTTGCGGTCCATCCCCACGACGGCGCGGAGTATGGCCGGACCCTCATCGACCACATCCAGGCCTATCTCTATCAGAAGCGGGAATGGAGCCCCAGAGGGGAGAACTCCTTCACCCCCGCGCTCTGCAACCGCATCGACCGGAACACCGGCGGCATCGTCATCGCCGCCAAGACCGCCGAGGCCCTGCGGGTCATGAACCAGAAGATCAAGGACCGGGAGCTGGACAAGCGGTATCTCGCCATTGTGGAGGGCACCCCCAAGCCCAGAGAGGGCAGCCTGAAGGGTCATCTTTTCAAGGATGCCAAGAAAAACCGTGTCTTCGTTTCCGACAAGCCCCAGCCCGGCAGCAAATCCTGCCAGACCAATTACAAGGTCCTGGACTCCCGCAACGGCCTTTCCCTGGTGGAGTGCGAGCTCATCACCGGCCGGACCCACCAGATCCGCGCCCAGTTCGCCCACGCGGGCCACCCCCTCCTGGGCGACGGCAAGTATGGCAAGCTGGACAAGCGGTTCGACCGGACCTATCAGGCTCTGTACTCCTACAAGCTGACCTTCACCTTCGAGACCGAGGCCGGTTCCCTGGAAAACCTGAACGGAAAGAGCTTCCGGGTGGCAGGCGTGGACTTCGTGGAGGAATTTTTCCCCGAAGCCGGCAAGCGGATCTTTGAGAAATAAAAAAAGCACGTCATTGCGAGCCAGTGCGCACACTGGCGTGGCAATCTCCCCCCAGAGCAGGAAGCACCACTTCGCTGTCCGGAAAAAGAGGGGATTGCCACGTCGGGCTGCGCCCTCCTCGCAATGACGTGTTCTCTTTAACCTTTTTTTCGACATTTGTTATTGACATTCCCGTGGTTTTCGTATATATGTATACTAATGAAAGTGGGTGTTTCCTGGGTATACTATTGTCCCCGGATTGCGCCTGCTTTTCTCAGTACATATAGAAATGGGGGAGGATAAATGTCCAAAGAACTGATTCGCCTCCAGAACCTCACCATGGAATTTGACGGTGAGCGCATCCTGGACGGCATCAACCTCTACATCAACGATCACGAATTTTTAACCTTGCTGGGCCCCTCCGGCTGCGGCAAGTCCACGACCCTGCGCATCATCGGTGGTTTTCTGACACCCACCGACGGCAATGTGCTCTTTGACGGTCAGCGGATCAACGATGTGCCCGCCTATAAACGACAGATCAACACCGTGTTCCAGCGTTACGCCCTGTTCCCGCATCTCGATGTCTATGACAACATCGCCTTCGGTCTGCGGGTGGCCAAGGTGCCCAAGGACGAGATCCACGAGCGGGTCACACGGATGCTTGAGATCGTTTCCCTGAAGGGCTATGAGAACCGCCGCATCACCAACCTGTCCGGCGGTCAGCAGCAGCGCGTGGCCATCGCCAGAGCTCTGGTCAACGAGCCCAAGGTGCTGCTTCTGGACGAGCCCCTGGGTGCCCTGGACCTGCGTCTGCGCAAGGATATGCAGAACGAGCTCAAGCGCATCCAGCAGGCCACCGGCATCACCTTCATCTACGTCACCCACGACCAGGAGGAGGCCCTTTCCATGTCCGACACCATCGTGGTCATGGACAACGGCCGCATCCAGCAGATCGGCAAGCCCGAGGATATCTACAACGAGCCCAAGAACGCCTTCGTGGCCGACTTCATCGGTGAGTCCAACATCCTCGACGGCGTGATGCTGGACGATTACAAGGTCCGCTTCTTCGGCAAGCAGTTCAAGTGCGTGGACAAGGGCTTCCAGCCCAATGAGAGCGTTGACGTGGTCATCCGTCCCGAGGACATCGACATCGTCGAGCCCGCCGAGGGCAGCCTGACCGGCACCGTGGCCTCCGTCACCTTCAAGGGCCTGAACTACGACATCATCGTGGAGGTCAAGGGCTTCAAATGGCTGATCCAGACCACGGATTTCCATCCCGTGGGCGCGGTCATCGGCATCCGTCTGAACCCGGAGGATATCCACATCATGAAAAAGAGTGAGTATTCCGGTATGTTTGGCGATTACTCCTCCTACTCCGCGGAGTATGACGAGCTGACGGAGGATGCCGGCGATGAAGAAGAATAACTCTGTCCTGCTCTCCACGCCCTACATCCTGTGGATGATCGCCTTTACCCTGATCCCCCTGGGTGTGGTGGTCTATTACGCCCTGACGGACCCCGCCACCGGCGTGTTTACCTTTGACAATCTGAAGAACCTGGGTATGTATCTGCCCGTTCTGTGGCAGTCCATCTGGTACAGCGTCTGTGCCGCCTTTTTCTGCCTGCTGCTGGGCTATCCCGTGGCGTACTTCATCGCCCACACCAAGCCCGTGACCCAGAAATTCCTGTATATGCTGGTGATGCTGCCCATGTGCATGAGCTTTCTGCTTCGCACCATGGCCTGGGTGGGCCTGCTGCAGGATACGGGCCTCATCAACCGACTGCTCATGGCTCTGGGCTTTGAGCCGGTACAGATGATCCGCACCTCCGGCGCGGTGATCCTGGGCATGGTCTACAACTACCTGCCCTATATGATCCTGCCGCTCTACTCCACCATTGTCAAGATCGACCACCGTCTGGTGGAGGCCGCCGAGGACCTGGGCTGCAACACCTTCCAGGTGTTCGGCAAGGTCATTTTCCCCCTGTCCATGCCCGGCATCGTCTCCGGCGTGACCATGGTCTTCGTTCCCGCCGTGTCCACCTTCTACATCTCCCAGAAGCTGGGCGGTCCGAACACCATTCTGATCGGCGACGTCATCGAGCGTCAGTTCAAGCAGGGTAATAACCCCAACCTGGGTGCGGCTCTCTCCCTGGTGCTGATGCTGCTGGTCTTTGTCTGCACCGGCATCATGAACAAGTTTGCCGATGACGGGGAAGGAGGCGTGATCGTATGAAGCATGCGAACCGCGCCCTGACGGTGCTGATCTTCATCTTCCTGTATATCCCCATGGCGGTGCTGATCGTCGCATCCTTCAACACCGGCAAGGATATCACCCATTTTGACGGCTTTACCTTCAACCAGTATCTGGAGCTGTTCAAAGATGACAGCCTGCTGAATCTGCTGGCAAACTCTCTGATCATCTCCTCCCTGGCCACTGCCACTGCCACCGTCTTCGGCACCGTGGCGGCTGTGGGCATCAACAATCTCAAGCCCCGACTGCGCAAGGTGGCCATGAGTTTGACCAACATCCCCATGACGAACCCCGATATCGTCACCGGTGTTTCTTTAAGCCTGCTCTTTGTCTTCGTGGGCACGAAAATGCTGGGCCAGCGGGAGAGTCTGACCTTCTGGACGCTCCTGATCGCCCATATCACCTTCAACCTGCCCTACGTGGTGCTGAACGTCATGCCCAAGCTCCATCAGATGGATTCCAGTTTGGTGGATGCGGCCATGGACCTGGGCTGCACACCGTTGCAGTCCTTCTTCAAGGTGACGCTCCATGAGATCATGCCCGGCATCATCACCGGTGCCATCATGTCGTTTACCATGTCCCTGGATGATTTCGTCATCTCCTATTTCGTCACCGGCATGGGCTTTACCACCCTGCCCGTCGAGATCTACTCCTACGTCAAGAAGCCCATCCAGCCCAAGATCTACGCCATGTTCACCCTGCTGTTCGTGCTGATCTTCCTGCTGATGGTGGCCATGAACATCCTGCAGCTTCGCGGCGAGGAGAACAAGAAGCGCAGCCGCGGTACCGCGACCGGCTCCAGAGCCATGCAGACCTTCCAGAAGGTCGTGGCCGTGGCGGTGGCCATCGCGCTGGTGGTGGGCGTGGGCGGCTTCATCCTCTTTGCCCGTCTGGGCGGCGGGGAGGAGCAGATCACCCTGAATGTCTACAACTGGGGCCAGTACATGGCCGACGGCTCCGACGACTCCATGGACATCATCGCGGAGTTCGAGTCCCGCTATCCCAACATCAAGGTCAACTACCAGACCTATGATTCCAACGAGACCATGTACAGCAAGCTGGCCAACGGCGGCATCACCGTGGATCTGATCATCCCCTCGGACTACATGATCGCCCGTATGCGCCAGGAGGGCATGCTGCTGGAGCTGAACTTCGACAACATCCCCAACTACCAGTATATCGACGACACCTTCCGCAATACCTCCTACGACCCGGAGAACAAGTATTCCGTGCCCTACACCTGGGGCACCGTGGGCCTCATTTACAACAGCAAGTATGTCGATGAAGCCGATGTCACCGGCTGGGAGCTCATGTGGAACGAGAAGTACGCCGGCAAGATCCTGATGTTCGACAACTCCCGCGATGCCTTCGGCATCACCCAGTACATGCTGGGCTACGATGTCAACACCACGGACCCCGTCGAGCTCCAGGCCTGCGCCGACAAGCTGGCCGACCAGAAGCCCGTCCTGCAGCAGTACGTCATGGATCAGATTTTTGCCACCATGCAGAATGAGGAGGCATGGATTGCCGCCTACTATGCGGGCGACTATCTGGTCATGGCCGAAGAGAACCCTGATTTGAAGTTCTTCCTGCCGGAGCACCAGGGCTTCAACCTCTTCATCGATGCCATGTGCATCCCCTCCTGCGCCCAGGAGAAGGAGGCCGCGGAGCTGTTCATCAACTTCCTCTGCGATCCCGAGATCTCCGCCGCAAACATGGAGTGGGTCTGCTACTCCACGCCCATCTCCGAGGCCCGGCAGTACCTGGACCCCGAGGTGGCAAATTCCGAGGTTTCCTATCCCGCCGCAGAGAAGCTCATCAAGGCTTCCAGCTACTCCTTCCTGAACCCCGAAACCACAAGATTGGTCGAGGCCCTGTTCATGACGGTTAGAAATTCCCAGTAATATGAAAGAGACGCACCGTAAAAAGTGCGTCTCTTTTTATGTGTTCGCTTGTCTTGTAGGGCGGGCGGCATTGCCCCCGCCGACCAACCGCCGATGACTGCCTGTGTAAAATCAGAAGAGAAAACCATCAAATCAGCACGTCATTGCGAGGCCCATAGGGCCGTGGCAATCTCCTGAGAATTCTTCCGGCCGGGACCGTTGTCCGGGAGATTGCCGCAATGGTTACATAAAAAGAACGGCGCACTTTCGTGCGCCGTTTTTCTCAGTTGGTGAGCCAGAACAGGATGTGCATACCCACACCGATGAGACTGCCCAGGAAGAGCTTGCTCTCCTGCTGGCCCAGGTAGCCGAAGACGACCATCAGGGCGGAGGGGATGCCCACGGCCACGAACTTGTGGACCATGGGTGCGCCGGTGGCGAACCGTTCGGGCTGGGTGGCCACCATGTCGGGCAGGATGGTCCATCCATAGATACCCATGACCACGGCGGCGATGATGATCAGAACGGATACGAGCATTTTCATGCGGAAGATATTTTTCATAAGGCGATTCTCCTGCCACATTATTTGTGATATTTGCTTCCGGCCTGGATGGCCTCGGCCCGGTAGAGCTGCTCCAGGACCATGATCCGTGCCAGATGGTGGGGGAAGGTCATCTTTCCCATGGAGAGCTTGAAGTCGGCCTTGTCCTTGACCTTCTGGGAAATGCCGAAGGAGGAGCCGATGAGGAAGCACGCGCTGGATTTGCCCATGTTCTTGACCTCTTTGAGCTTTCCGGCAAATTCCTCGCTGGAGAGGATTTTTCCCTCCGGGGTGAAGATGCAGAGCCACGCGCCCTTGGGGATCTTCTGGAAAATCAGCTCCGCCTCCTTGTCGAGACCCGTCTGGATCTCGGCAGGGGAGGGGTCCTCCGGGAGGCGATGCTCGGGCAGCTCGACGATCTTGAAGGAGCAGTAGCCCTTCAGCCGCTTCTGGTATTCCTCGGCGGCGGAGAGGTAGAACTTCTCCTTAAGCTTGCCCATGACGATGAGTGTGATATCAAACATCAGCGCAGGAAGCCCTCCAGGATCTTCTCCTCGGCCTCCTCGTAGCTCAGGCCCAGGGTCTGGAGCTTCAGAATCTGGTCACCGGCGATCTTGCCGATGGCGGCCTCGTGGATCAGGCCCGCATCCACATGGTTGCAGGAGATCTCCGGGATGGAGCGGACCTTGGCCTTGCCCATGATGATGGAGTCGCACTGGACATGGCCGAAGCAGGCGGTGTTGCCCACCACTCTGGGATAGAAGGTCTGGGTGGACTCGTCCTGGGCAACGGAGCGGGAGATGACCCGGCAGGAGCTGTTCTCGCCGTCCAGGAACACGTCCATAACGGAGTCGGCCACCTGGTTTCCGTGGGTGAGCAGCTTCTCCTGGACGATGAACTCGGCGTTCTCGCCCTTAAGGACGGCCTTGGTGTAACGCTTGGTGTCGTCCACGCCACGGATCTGGGTGGATTCCAGGGTGACCCGGGCACCCTCCTCCAGGTAGAGGATGGTCTGGGGATTCAGGATGCGCTTGCCCTCGCCCTCACCTTCGCCGTAGTGGACTTCGCTGTAGGTGACGACTGCATTCTTGCCCACATGGAAGGTGTGGATGCCGTCGTGCTCAGAGTCACAGGAGCCGCAGTTGTGGATGCCGCAGCCGGCGTTGATGGTGACGACAGCACCCTCGCCGATGAAGAAATCGTTGTAGACCACATCGTGGAAGCCCTCTTCGGTGACCACCACGGGGATGTAGACGTGGTCGGCCTTGACACCGGGCTCGATGATGATGTCGATGCCCTCCTTGTCGGTCTTGCTCTCGATGCGCACGCCCTCGCAGTTGCTATGGTAGGCCCGCTTGCCGTTGGCGCGGATGTTCACGGCACCCTTGGCATCGCTTGCCATACCGGAAACGATGTCGAGGATGTGCTTCTGGATATCATTCAGCATTTCTGATCCACCTCCAGCATATTGCAGCCCGCGATGGTCATGCCCATGAGCTGGGGATAGATCTCATCGGCATCGCCCCGGGCGGCTACGTTTCCGTTTGCCATCAGGATGATCTCGTCGGCCAGACGGATGATGCGCTCCTGGTGGGAGATGATGATGATGGTGCTCTCCCGCTTGGCGTGGATGGCCTTGAAGGTCTCGGTCAGTCGGGCAAAGCTCCACAGGTCGATACCGGCCTCAGGCTCGTCGAAGATCATCAGGGGGCTCTTCCGGGCCAGGATGGAGGCAATCTCGATGCGCTTGACCTCGCCGCCGGAGAGGGAAGCGTCCACATCCCGGTCCACATAGTCCTTGGCGCACAGGCCCACCTGGGTCAGGTAGGCGCAGGCCTCGTTGTGGCTTAAGGTTTCACCGGCAGCGATCTCCAGCAGATCCTTGACCCGCATGCCCTTGAACCGGGGCGGCTGCTGAAAGCCGTAGCTGATGCCCTTTTTGGCCCGCTCGGAAACGGAAAGGGAAGTGATATCCTCACCGTTCCAGAGGATCTGGCCGGAGGTGGCCTGGTTGATGCCCATGATGGTCCGGGCGAGGGTGGTCTTGCCGCCGCCGTTGGGACCGGTGATGACAACGAATCGTTTGTCGGGAATGGCGAGATCGACGCCGTTCAGAATATGCTTTTCGCCGTTTTCATCGGAGACAGCGAAATGCAGGTTTTTGAGTTCCAGCATGAAAAATACGTCCTCTTTTCTTTTGCGTGTTGCAGCAAGTGATACTATAACATATATAAGGAAAAAATGCAATTGTGGAATATTTATAACGAATAATCGGTTGTTCTGAACAATGGAATCGTTTTCAATTGTTGAAAACGCACAAAATAGGGTGGTAATTATCGGCAAATCGAAATGTTGACAGAAATATGAACAAGTGATAAACTAACCGAAGAAGAACAACCGATTGCGCATCTGTGTTGCGCACGCGCAAAAAGGGGTGCCCCTTTTTGCGATGTTTCCGTTTCCGGAAACATCATATTTCCCTGGCTATTACGGAAAAATGTCCGTGATCGCAATAAAAAATCCAAATTTTTTAGGAGGAAAAACAATGAAGAAGCTCATCGCTATGCTGCTGGCTTGCGTGATGGTTCTGGGTCTGGTCGCCTGCGGCGAGAAGGCTCCCGAGACCACCGCTCCCAACGCCGGCAACGACACCCCCGAGACCACCGCTCCCGTTGCTGAGGGTCCCGAGGCTATCACCCTGAAGGTCTGGGCTCCCCAGGAGGACCAGGTCGACGCCAACTCCTGGCTGCCCCAGGTCGAGGCTGCTTTCGCCGCTGCTCATCCCGAGTACGCTATCACCTGGGACAACGGCGTCTGCGCCGAGGGCGACGCCAAGACCCTGATCTCCGCCGACCCCGCTGCCGGTGCTGACGTTTACATGTACGCCAACGACCACATCGGTGGCCTGATCCAGGCTGGCGCTGTTGCCAAGCTGGGCGGCCCCTTCCTGGAGCAGGTCAAGGCTGACAACAACGAAGTTTTTGTCAACACTGTTACCTACTCTGACGGCGATGTCTACGGCTTCCCCGTGGCTCCCAACACCTGGTTCATGTTCTACAACAAGGCCATCGTTGGTGATGCTGACATCACCTCTCTGGAGGCCATCCTGGAGAAGGGCGTCGTCACCTTCGACGTTGCCAACTCCTGGAACATGCCCGCCTTCTTCTTCGCTGCCGGCGGCTCCCTGTTCGGCGAGACTGGTACTGATGCTGCTGCCGGTGCTCAGTTCGGCGGCCAGCCCGGCTACGACGCCGCTGAGGCTCTGCTGAAGCTGCAGGAGCATCCCAACTTCAAGTGGGACGGCGACGGCTTCGGCAACAACTCCCTGAAGGACGGCACCGTTGCTGCTTACTTCTCCGGTGACTGGGACTTCGGCGGCGAACAGGGTCTGTACGCCAAGCTGGGCGAGAACCTGGGTGCTGCTGCTGCTCCCACCGTCATGATCGGCGGCGAGGCCAAGCAGCTCCTGCCCTACGCAGGTTCCAAGGTCGTCGGTGTCAACCCCCACGCTGCTAACCCCAAGGTTGCCATGGAGTTCGCCGCTTTCATGGCCTCCGTTGAGTCCCAGAAGCTGCGCTTCGAGCTGCGTAATGTTGTTCCCGCTGCTACTGAGCTGTGGGAGCTGGATGGCGTGAAGAACTCCATCTGTGCCCAGGCTATCCTGGATACCATGAACGGCAAGTCCGCATATCAGCCCATGATTACCGAGATGGATGCTGTTTGGGGCCCCGTGGGCACCTTCGGCTCCAACATCAAGGACGGCATGATCACCCTGGACAACTACAAGGAAGCTGTCGATGATCTGCAGGCTCAGCTGTCCGGCGGCGGCCTGTAATCGAATAGATTACACTGCATAACGAATAACACCGGCGGTGGCCCTCCGGCCACCGCCATTTTTAAAATTGTTTTTGGAACCGGTTGCTCACCAGAAATTGGCACCGGATTCCGAGAATGAAGGGAGTCGGTAGCGTGTCTACGAAACAATTAGCGAAAAACGCCGCCCGATACCAGACTGACATCAGCAAGGTTTCCCTGCTGAATGCGCTGGCGAACGGCGGCCCCCTGGTCTGGGTCTCTGCCCTGATCATGGGCTTCGGCAACCTGATGGCCGGTCAGGTCCTCAAGGCTCTGCTGTTCATGGCTGTTGAGGTCGCATTTGTGATCTTCATGGTCATCGAAAACGGTGGCCTCCATTGGCTGTCCCTGCTGCCCAGCCTGGGCGACAGAGAGACCCAGGAGGTCTGGAATGATGAACTGTTCATCTATGAGTACATCAAGGGCGACAACTCTCAGCAGATCCTGCTGTATGCTGTTGCCTCCATGGTCGTCATTGCGGCCTTCATCGTCATCTGGCGGTCCTCCATCCGTTCCGGCTTCGTTGCTCTGAACATCAAGAAGTCTGGCAAGAAGGTCCCCACCATCATCGACGATGCCAAGGAGCTGCTGGATAACAACATCCACAAGCTCCTGATGTTCCCCCCCTTCATGATGCTGATGATCTTCACCATCGTGCCTCTGTTCTACATGATGCTGATGGCCTTCACCAACTATTCCAAGGTTGGCGACCATCTGACTCTGTTCGACTGGGTCGGTATGGAGAACTTCATCTCCCTGTTCGATTCCAGCTCTGCTCTGGGCCGTCAGTTCATGCCCGTCCTGACCTGGACTCTGATCTGGGCCTTCTTCGCAACCTTCCTGAACTTCTTTGCCGGTACTGTGATGGCCATGATCATCAACCGTCCCAGCACTCGGTTCAAGGGCCTGTGGCGTACCGTCTTCTCTCTGACCATCGCCGTTCCCCAGTTCGTCTCCCTGCTGATTATCCGCACCATGTTCAAGCCCGAGGGAGCCGTGAACAGCCTGCTGATGGATCTGGGCTGGATCGAGACTGCACTGCCCTTCTTCACCGATGCTACCTGGGCAAGAGTGACCATCATTGTCATCAATATGTGGGTCGGTATTCCCTACACCGTCATGTCCGTCACCGGCATTCTGCAGAACATTCCTGCTGAGCAGTACGAGGCTGCCCGTATCGACGGTGCCAATGCCTTCCAGCAGTTCATGAATGTTACCCTGCCCTACATGATCTTCGTTATGACCCCCACCCTCATCAGCTCCTTCACCGGCAACATCAACAACTTCAACATCATCTACCTGTTGTCCGGCGGTGGCCCCACCTATGTCGGCGACTCTGCCGGTCAGACCGACCTGCTGGTCACCTGGCTGTACAAGCTGACCATTGACAACCAGCAGTACAACCTGGCCGCCGTTATCGGCATCCTGACCTTCATCGTTCTGGCCACCGTGTCTCTGCTTACTTACCGGAACTCCGGTTCCTACAAGAATGAGGAGGGCTTCAAATAATGGCTAAGAAACCTGCTTCTGTGAAAACTCAGAAGATGATCACCGACATCGCCGTCCACATTTTCCTGGCTATCGTGGCCGTTGTCTGGCTGATCCCCTTCATCTGGCTGGTTGCCCACTCCTTCCGTGCGGAGTCCACCGGTCAGTTTACTCCTGGCTTCTTCCCCAAGGAGTACACGATCATGAACTACGTGAAGCTGTTCACGGAGACCGACTCCATGAACTTCCCCCGTACCTTCATGAATACTTTCATCATCGCCTGCTTTGCCTGCGTTGTTTCCACCTTCTTCGTGCTGGCCGTTTCCTACTGCCTGTCCCGTGTCCAGTGGAAGCTGCGTAAGTCCTACATGAATATGGGTATGGTCATCACCCTGTTCCCCGGCTTCATGGGCATGGTCGCCGTCTACTTCCTGCTGAAGGCTATGGGCCTGACCGAGGGCAGTAACCTGCCTCTGGCTCTGGTCATCTGCTACACCTCCGGTGCAGGCGTCGGCTTCCACATCATGAAGGGCTACATGGATACCATTCCCAAGGCTCTGGACGAGGCTGCCATGATCGACGGTGCCACCCGCTGGCAGACCTTCACCAAGATCACCCTGCCCCTGTGTAAGCCCATGATCGTCTACCAGATCATCACCAGCTTCATGGGCCCCTGGATGGACTTCATCCTGGCCAAGGTCATCGTCCGTGCTGAGGCTGAGTACTACACCGTTTCCATCGGTCTGTACAAGATGCTGGAGATGGAGTTCGTCAACAACTGGTTCACCCGCTTCTGCGCCGGTGCCGTTGTGGTCGCCATTCCCATCTCCATCCTGTTCATGATCACCCAGAAGTGCTATCAGGAAGCCATGGGCGGCGCTGTCAAGGGCTAAGAACATGAAAAGAACAGTGAGAATTGTGAGCCTTTTGCTTTCGGTTTTGATGCTGTTCGGATGCAATACCAACATCACCGCCCCCGAGAATTCGGGGGCGGCTTTGGAATCCGGACTTGCACCGAAGACCGAAGCAAAGCTGGCTGAGATCGCCCTTCTGGGCGAATCTCCCGATGATAATTACCGAACCTTCTACGAGATCTTCGTCTATTCCTTCTGTGACTCCAACGGCGACGGCATCGGCGATCTGCAGGGTGTCATCTCCAAGCTGGATTATCTGGAACAGCTGGGCGTCAACGGCATCTGGTTCATGCCCATCCACCCCAGCCAGAGCTACCACAAGTACGATGTCCGGGACTACTACGGCATCGATCCCCAGTACGGCACCATGGCCGACTTCGAGGAGCTGATGGCTGAGTGCCAGAAGCGCGACATCCACGTCATCACCGATCTGGTCCTGAACCACACCGGTAACGACCATGCGTGGTTCCGGACCGCCTGCGAATACCTCAAAAATCTGCCCGCCGGGGCGGAGCCCAATGCCGACGAATGCAAGTACGTGGAGTACTACTTCTTCAGCCGGGAGCCCGGCAACGGCTGGCACGCCATCGAGGGCAGCGAGTGGTACTACGAGGGTATGTTCTCTCCCCACATGCCCGACCTGAATCTGGCCAATGAGAACGTTCTGAGCGACATTCGGGACATCATGCAGTTCTGGTTCGACAAGGGCGTGTCCGGCTTCCGTCTGGATGCCGCCAAGGAGTTCTACTCCGGCTCCATTGCGAAGAATGTGGAGGTCCTGAACTGGATCCAGACCACCGCCACCGAGCTCAAGCCCGATGCTTATCTGGTTGCCGAGGTCTGGGAGGACTTCGGTGCCATCACCCGTTACTACGAGTCCCAGATCACCTCCATCTTCAACTTCGCCTTCGGCAATACCAATGGCAAGCTGATGCAGGTCCTCCGGGCTGCGGGCAACGCCGGCACCGTCACCACTTACGCCACCGCCCTGGAGAAGGCAGATAAGGCCTATCTGGGCGAGAACCCCAACTACATCGATGCCCCCTTCCTGAGCAATCACGATGTGGGCCGCATCGCCGGCTTCTGCGGCTATGACCCCATGAAGACCAAGCTGGCCGGTGCCATGAACCTGTTTATGTCCGGCTCCGCATTCATCTACTACGGCGAGGAGATCGGCATGCCCGGCTCCGGCAACGACCCCAGCAAGCGGGCCCCCTTCTTCTGGAACGATGCCCGGGACAACGGCACCACCACGCCGCCTCCCGAATGTGAGCTCCCCGAGGAGTATCCCTTCGGCTCCCTGGAAACCCAGATGGCGGACGATAACTCCCTGTGGAACTACTACCGTCAGGCCATCGCCATCCGGCAGGCTCTGCCCACTCTGAGCCACGGCCGGACCACCGCCGAGACGGCTCTGAATGCTGGCTGTGTCAGTGCCTTCCGTAAGACCTGGAACGACCAGACGGTCATCGTCCTGATGAACATCGACACCGTGGCCGCCTCCGTGGACCTGTCCGCCTACAGCGACTGGACTCTGGCCGCCACCCTCAGTGCCGACGGCAATGAGATCGTCCTGAACGATACCACCCTGGAGCTGCCCGCCTTTGGCACCGCAGTTCTGATCCCCAGCGTATGATTTCCGCCGCCCTGTCCCCCTGGGGCAGGGCGGTTTTCGGTTGCAATTTCCATATCCGCGTGATATGATAGACCATAACTTGTTAAAAGGAGCAGAACCATTATGAGCCTTAGACTTTCCTCCAGACGGACCCCCAGGGGTACGGATGCCGCCGCCATCCGCAAGTGGGGCATGATCTTCCTGACCATCGGCATCATCGGCCAGTGCATTCTCCAGAACCGGCTTCTGAACATGAACAGCGTGACCGGCAACGAGCTGCTGGGTGCCATGGAATCCGACCCCATGGTGATGCCGCTGCTGACGGCAGCCCTCGTCTGCAAGATCATCGAGACCTGCGCCGCGCCATTGTTCGCATTTTTGCTGGTGGAGGGCTTCCAGCGCACCCGCAGCTTTGAGAAGTATCTGATCCGGGTGGGAGTCGTCGCGCTCATCAGCGAGCTGCCCTACAATCTGGCCTACAGCGGCAAGCTCTTCGAGCTGTCCAGCCGCAACCCCGTCTTCGGTCTGTTTATCTGCATGGTGATGCTGTACTTCTACACCCGCTATCCGGACAAGGGCATGAAGAACTTCGCCATGAAGGCTCTGATCACCCTGGCCGCCTTCCTGTGGTGCCTGATGCTCCACATCGACCAGGGTATCTGTTTGGTGGTCATGGTCGCCATGCTGTGGTACGCCCGGTCCAAGAGCAACGAGCGGGCCGTGCTGGGCTTCTGCTCCGCCATGGTGTGCACCCTGTTCGATATGTACTACATCGTCTCCTGCCTAGCCTTCATCATGCTCCACCGCTACGACGAGGAGCGGGGCGAGCAGAACGAGAAGCTCAACTACGCATTCTATCCCGCCGTGCTGCTGATCGTTGGCATCATCGGCCTGTTAGTCTGATAAAATGGACACCTCCGGGCAGACTAAGCCCGGAGGTGTTTTTATGTCGAGACGGAAAGAATGGACCAATGACCGCCCCTGCGAGGTGGTGGACCCCAGCAACACGGACCCCATGGGCTCCTGGACCGGAGTCCCCAGGGAGCCCTACGAGAAGCCCGTCCAGGACGCGGATGATCTGTAAGGGGAGGGATGCGCTCAGCGCATCCCTTTTTTGTTTTCGTATTTTCTCCGGGTGGCGAGCCCGCCCCGGATGTGTCGTTCGGATCGGTTTCGGTCCAGGAGCTGGCGGACCTGGGCATACAGGGCGGGGGAGGCCCTGGGCAGGATCTCACACAGGTCCTTGTGAACGGTGGATTTGGAGAGGCCGAAGTGCTTTCCGGCGGAGCGGACGGTGCCGCCGGTATCGATCATGTACGCCGCCAGCCGGCGGGCCCGGTCTTCTTTGTCGCTTTGCATGGCACAACCTCCTGACGGTACAGCCTATTCGCTGTCCGCACAGATATGCCATTGACGGCGGGGTGTCGTGGGGTTATAATGGACCCAATCAATTCAGGAGGGATTTTATGATCTACTTTACCAGCGATTACACGGAAGGCTGCCACGAGCGCATCCTGCGGCGGCTCACCGAGACAAATTTCGAGCAGACCCCCGGCTACGGCACCGACTACCATTGTCAGAATGCCGCCCGGTACATCCTCAATGCGTGTGCCAATGAAAAGGCCCAGGTCCACTTTCTGGTGGGCGGCACCCAGACCAACCTGACCCTCATCGCCGCGGCTCTGCGGCCCCACCAGGGGGCGGTCTGCGCCGAGAGCGGCCACATCCACGTCCACGAGACCGGCGCGGTGGAGGCCACGGGCCACAAGTGCCTGACCCTGCCCAGCCCCGACGGCAAGATCACCGCCGATCAGGTGGCGAAGCTCGTCCACCTGCACCGGACCGACGAGAGCATGGAGCACACGGTCCAGCCCAAGCTGGTCTACATCTCCAACCCCACGGAGTATGGCACCATCTACTCCCTCAGCGAGCTGGAGGCCCTGAGCCGGGTCTGCCGGGAGAATGGCCTGTATCTCTTCCTGGACGGCGCGCGGCTGGGCTACGGCCTGCGGTGCCGGGAGAACGACGTGACCCTGGCGGACCTGGCCCGGCTGTGCGATGCCTTCTACATCGGCGGCACCAAGGTCGGCGCCCTCTTCGGCGAGGCCCTGGTGCTCACCAACGCCGCCCTGAACGAGGATTTCCGCTACCTCATCAAGCAGCGCGGCGGCATGCTGGCCAAGGGCCGCCTGCTGGGCATCCAGTTTGAGACGTTGTTTGAGGATGGGCTCTATTGGGAGATCTCCGACCATGCCCTGGCCATGGCGGACATCCTTCGCGCCGCTCTGACCGATGCGGGCCTAAGCTTCCAGGTGGACAGCCCCACCAATCAGCTTTTCCCCATCGTTCCCGACAGCCTGCTGGAAAAGATCCGGGAGAAGTACGCCGTCACCTACATGAACCGGGTGGACGAAACCCACAGTTGCATCCGTCTGTGCACTTCCTGGGCCACCCGGGAGGAGGATGTCAGAGCCTTCTGTGAGGATCTGAAGGCAATGATGTAAACAGAAAAAGGTGTTGCAAAGTCCTTTGCAACACCTTTTTTGCCGCCGCTTGCGGCGGCATCACCCACATCAGTCAGAAAATCGGTTCCGAAGAACTGATTCTCTGACAGCTTCTCCCTCAAGGGAGAAGCCTTTTGGCAGAAGACGATACTTGGTACGATAAATAATGCCCTGCCGATTTGGCAGGGCATTTTTGGTTTGCTTACAGCTTGTACAGCTGGTCCACGTACTGCTCTCTGCGGCGGCGGAGCTCGGAAGCATAGTGCTTGTCGGTGCCCTCGTGCAGGTGGCGCAGGTAGTCATAGTGGTTGTCCAGGATCTGGGCATTGTCACGGGCCAGCATCAGAACAGCCACGGCGGAGCAGTGGTCGCTGGCGCGCTCCAGGTGGGTCAGGGCGTCCATGAACACCAGACCGGAGGTGACGGAGCAGGAGCCGTTCTTCAGACGCTTGGTGTGGCGGTCCTTCAGCAGGCGGACCATGTCGTCGATGACCTCCTCCAGAGGCTCGATGGTCTTGGCCAGCTCGTTGTCGTTCTCGGTCAGAGCCTGAACGGTGGTGGACAGGATCTCCATGACGGCGTCGGTCAGGATGTTCAGCTCCAGCTTGGCCTTCTCGGAGAAGGTACCGCCCTCGGCGGCCAGCTTCTCGCCCAGCTCCTCCAGGTTGGTGCCGTAGTCACCGATACGCTCGAAGGAGGGGATGCTCTGCAGCAGCATATCCAGCTGACGGTCCTCGTGCTCGTTCTCCACATGCTTGCTCAGACCGATCAGGAAGTGGTCAGCGGTGTCGCTGAACTGATCCAGGCAGGTCTCCTCCTCGGCGATCTCGGCGGAGTTGGCGGGATTGTAGTTCAGCAGCTGATCGCAGCAACGCTTGAAGTTGTCACGGGCCACGCTGCCCATGAAGGCGATGGCTCTGGTGGCCTCGGTCAGGGCGACGGTCGGGGAGATGTACAGGTTCTCGGAAAGGCCGGTGAGCTCGGGGTGACGGGCGGGCTTTTCGGGCTCGTCCTTGACGATGGCCTTGGACAGGGCCACCAGCAGATTGGTGAAGGGCAGCAGCAGAACGGCGGTCAGCAGATTGAAGATGGTCTGGAAGTTGGCGATTCCGCCGGAATCCACATTGGCCAGCCAGAAGGCCTCACCGAAGACGGCCAGCTTCTGCATGATCAGCATGACGGCCAGGAACACGATGGTGCCGATGGTGTTGAAGGTGATGTGGACGATGCCGGTGCGCTTGGCATCCTTGCCGGAGCCGATGGAGCAGACCATGGCCGTGGTGACACAGGTGCCCAGGTTGATGCCCATGATCACGGGATAGGCCATGGCGAAGGTCACGCCGGAGCCGGGGACCGAGGCCACGGTCTGAAGCATACCGACGGTTGCGGAGGAGCTCTGGACGATGACGGTGAGCACCAGACCGAAGAGAATGCCGAACAGGGGATTGTTCAGGTAGCCCAGGAAGGAGCTGAAGGCGTCGGTGCCGATCAGGGGACGGACGCCCTCGGTCATCAGGTTCAGACCGATGAACAGTACGCCGAAGCCCACGAAGATGTCGCCGATGGTCTTGGCGGACTTGGTCTTGACGAACATCTGCAGGATGATGCCCACGACCAGAGCGATGGGAGCGCGGGTGTCGGTGTCGAACAGCC
>JBGVNV010000026.1:0-17719 GCA_045125955.1 Faecousia sp. | reverse complement strand
GATTGCCACGTCGGGCTTTGCCCTCCTCGCAATGACGTGGTAGTTTTGGGCTGGTCCTTCTGATTTGGGCGGGTGGTCATCGTACATGGCGGGCGATTCTTGAATCGCCCCTACATTGGATTTTCTGCACCGGGCGAAAAGAAAAAAGGCGTGCCGTAGCACGCCTTTTTTGGTTGGGATGGAATTACCGGGCGATCTCGCGGACGATCTTGTGCATCTCGTCCCACTGCTGCTCCATGTCGGCGACCAGCTTGAACTGGGTGCGGGTGCGGTCCAGGTTCTGGTCGGCGTAGCGGATGTGGAAGTAGTTGTCGCCGTCCAGGTAGTCGGTCAGGAAGCGGATGCCGCACTCCAGGGTCATCAGCTTGGCACCCCAGGGCAGGTACTCCAGCTCGGCATCGGTCAGGCCGCCCTGGGCTCCCTCCAGGAAGCCGCGGGTGTAGATGCGGTACAGCTCGATGTCGAAATTGACCTTGCTCAGGTCCTTCTCGTCCTCGGCAGAGTGGTTGGCACCGAAGCGGATGGAGTCGCCGAAGTCATAGATGGACAGGCCGGGCATGGTGGTGTCCAGGTCGATGATGCAGATGCCCTCCTGGGTGGTCTCGTCGATCAGGACGTTGTTCAGCTTGGTGTCGTTGTGGGTGACCCGCAGGGGCAGCTTGCCCTCGCGCAGGGCGGTCAGAGCCACGGAGCAGTCGGCCTTGCGATCCAGGACGAACTGGATCTCGGGCTGGACATCCTTGGCGCGGCCCAGCTTGTCGGCCTCCAGAGCGGCCAGGAACTTGGCGAAGCGGTCCTCGGTGTTGTGGAAGTTCACGATGGACTCGTGCAGGGTGTGGGCGGGATAGTCCGCCAGCAGCCGCTGGAACCGGCCGAAGGCCCGGGCGGAAGCCTCGAAGAGCTCCGGGGTGGCCTTCTGCAGGCAGACGGTGCCCTCGACGTAGGGCATCAGCCGCCAGGTCTTGCCGGTGGAGTCCACGTAGTAGGGCTTGCCGTCGCGGGTGTTGACCAGATTCAGGGTCTCGCGCATCACATCGCCGCCGGCGGCCTCGATCTTCTTGCGCAGGTGGGAGGTGACACCGATGAAGTTTTCCATCAGCTCCGCCTGGCGGGGGAAAGCGGCCACGGACAGGCCCTGGAGGATGAAGCGGATGGCCTTGCCCTCCTGGGGCTGGCAGACCAGGCAGAAGGTGTCGTTGATGTGGCCGCTGCCGTAGCGGACGGCTCCCATCAGGGTCTCAGGGAAATCGTAAGCGGCGATGACTTCGTTCAGAATGGTGTCGTTTTCGGGAATGTACATGGTGTGCCTCCTCAATTACAGGTTGTACCAGCGGATCTCGTTGGCTTCCAGATGCAGGTCGAAGCTGCCGTTGTCGGTGTAAACGGTGGTGTCCTGGGGCTCGTAGGTGTTGTTGACCACGCAGTACTTGCCGTTGGCCACGAAGGCGTGGACCTCGACGTTGTAGTTGGTGGAGAACCACTTGTGCAGGATCTCCTCGCCGTGGGCGGCCCACAGGATGGCGCGGTAGAGCACGCGGCTGTTCTCGAAGGAGTAGGGCAGGCCGGAGATGTAGACGGAGCGGCCGTTGCCGAAGCCGTTGACGGCCATCTGGACTTCCTTCTCCTTCTGGACCAGGATCTCGGTGTTCTCCAGGGCGTAGATGCTCTTCTTGCCCTCGCCGAAGTCCACCTCGCCGGCCACGTCCTTCAGGATGAAGTGGTCGGGGTTCTCGGACCAGTTGTACTTGTCGTAGTTCAGGGTGAAGCCGGTCTCCTTCTCCACGCCCAGGACGTTTGCCAGCTGGAAGAAGTGGCCCTGGTACTGGTGGCCGGTGGGCTCGCCGACACCGATGAAGCCGCCGCCATTGTGGACGAACTTGCGGACAGCAGCGGAAATGGCGGGATCCTCCCACTCGGCGCCGCCGGTGTGGGCGGTATCGCCGTCGCCGACGTTGATGATGACATCAATGCCGTCCAGGATGGAAGCGTCCTTGCGGATATCGTCGAAGGAGATGAACTTCACATCGAAGGGGGCACCGGACAGGGCCTCGATGATGCCGGCGTAAGAGTAGTTCTGCTTCTGGTACAGGGCGTGGTGGACCATGTGGCAGCCCCAGGCGCGCATCTTGCCCCAGGAGTTCAGGACGGCGACGGTCTTGACGCAGTAGGGGGTGGTGCCGCGGACGTTCTCATACAGCTCGCGGAACTCGTTGCAGACGGACTCGACGTAGTCGATGAACTCGGGGAACTGCAGGGCCAGCTTCAGGTAGCCGCCGTAGCCGATGCGGTCGATGGGCTTGCGCAGGATGGCGCGGCGTGCGGTGACCCAGTTGACCTTGGCCTCGGTGACGGGGTCGCCGCCCTCGTGGAAGGTGTCGGGGAAGAAGTAGGGCAGCAGACGGCCCTCGGTGTACTTGACACCGGGGATGTCGGAGATCAGGCGCAGGGTGGAGCCGTTGCCCACGGAGCCGACCACGGCGTCAACGCCGATGGTCTTCCACTCCTCCATGAAGGGCTCGGTGCCGATCCAGTGGTCGCCCAGGAACATCATGGCTTCCTTGCCCAGCTCGTGGGTGATGTCCACCATCTCCTTGGCGAGAGCCGCGACCTCGCGACGCTGGAAGGCCTGGAAGTCCTTGAACTCCTTGGAGGGGACGCGGTACTGGTTGTTGTAGTAGCCCTGGTCGACAATGTACTCAGGACGGAACTTGTAGCCGACCTCCTTCTCGAACTGCTCCAGGATGTAGGGGGACACGGAGGCGGAGTAGCCGTACCAGTCGACGAAACGCTCGCGCTTGAGCTCGTCGAACATCAGGGTGAACTGGTGGAAGAAGGTGGTGTAGCGGATGACGTTGACATAGGGGTGATCTGCGATGAACTTGCGCAGACGCTCCATGGTGAACTTGTGGGTCTTGGGCTGGCGGACGTCGAAGGTGATCTGGTGCTCGAAGTTCTGCCAGTTGTTGGTGACGGCGTTGTACATGTGGACGGGGTCCCAGATGAGGTAGGCCAGGAAGGCCACGGTGTACTCGTGGAAGGCGTCGGGCTTGGCAATGACCACACAGCCGGTCTCGGCATCGTAGTCCCAGGCGTCCACGGAGACGACCTCACCGGTGGTGCGGTCCACGACTTCCCACCAACGCTTGATGTCGTCGCGGGTGTTGACCTCCATCAGCTCGGGGGAGATGCCCTTCATCAGGGGGATGGACAACGCGCCCTCGGTGGCGGTGTGGAAGCCGGTCATGATGTAGCACTGCTGGACCTCATCGGGGTTGGCCTTGGCCCAGACATTGTCCTTGCGGGTGGTGTAGTAGGTGGAGTAGATCTTGGCGTTCTGGCCCTGGAGCTCGGCGGGGAAATCGGTGCCGTCGCAGTCACGGATGGCATCTGCGCCCCAACGCTTCATGATCTCCAGAGTCTCGGGGACCACGTCCAGGTCGGTGGGGATGGTAACGCGGCCGACTTTTCTTGCGTCAATCATTTCAGTATTCTCCTTCGTGAAAATTTGATTTTGTGTTTTAGTCTGATTCGGTATTGTAGGGCGGGGGGCTTGCCCCCGCCGCAAATTCCGCCGATGTGGTAAAAAACGGCGGGAGCAAGCCTCCCGCCCTACCCTGTCCGGGTGAAGCGGATGAGCAATTGCTGTTTTACAGACACACCTTCCCCCGAATGGGGGAAGGTGCATCGAATTTATTTACGATAGGGTGCGTTGTAGACGAACAGGGCGGTCAGCAGCAGGACGATGCCCACCAGCATCAGGCCCAGGCCCTCCAGCTTGCCGGTCATCTTCCAGCCAACCAGAGTCAGGACCATGCCCACGATGAAGAACAGCACGATGAGCACGGCGCGCAGGGATGCGTGATTTTTCCAGAAATTCATAATGTCACCTTAGCCTTTCAGACCGCCGACAGTCATGCCCTTGGTCAGATTCTTCTGGACGCAGATGTACAGGATCAGCACGGGCAGCATGACCAGCACGAGACCTGCGTACATGGGGCCGTACTCGGCGGCGGACTGCTGGGCCTGCATCAGGTTCAGCAGACCTGCGGGCAGGGTCCACTGGTCACGGTCGGTGACCAGAGTCTTGATGATGATGTACTCATTCCAGAAGGACAGGAAGTTGAAGAGGATGACGGTGATGATGGAGGGCTTGGCCATGGGGAAGATGATCTCCAGCATGGTGCGCCAGTAGCCGGCACCGTCGATGTAGGCGGCCTCCTCAAAGTCATGGGGCAGGGTGGCAAAGTAGCTGGACAGCAGGTAGATGGTGAAGGGCAGGGCGGTGGCGGCGTAGACCACGGCGACCACGAAGTGGTTGTTCAGCAGCATGGCCTGACCCAGGGTGGTCTTGCACCACTTGTCAGCGTCGGAGAGCATCAGGTAGATGGGAACGACGATGTAGTTGACGTTGATGAACAGGCCTGCCATGAAGCAGGTGTTCAGCAGCTTGTTGCCCACGAACTTGAAGCGGGCCAGGCAGTAGGAGGCGGGCAGGGCCACCACCAGCAGGATGGCCAGAGCCATCACCGTGATGAGGACGGAGTGGACCATATAGCCGCCCATGTTGGCCTTGGTCCATGCATCGGCGAAATTCTGCCAGTGTAGGTGGGTGGGCAGTGCCCAGGGATTGCCGTAGTGCTCGATGGTCTCCTTGACGGAGGCGACCATGACCCAGACCACGGGGATCAGGATCAGGACGGCCAGCAGGCCCAGCACCAGATAGATGAAGATCTTGTAAAGCCGCTCGGCGCGGTTGATATCGTTCATATTTTTCATGACCGCACCTCCTTAGAATTCCAGAACTTCGCGCTCAGTGACCTTGTTCACCAGAGCGGACAGGCCGAAGGACACCAGGAAGATCACGACGCCGATGGCCATGGCATAGCCGTAGCCGCCGCCCAGGTTCTTCTGGTTGTACATATACAGCAGGGCCACATTGGAAGCATTGTTGGGGCCGCCGCCGGTCATGGCACTGACGAACAGGAAGGCCATGTTGATGGTGGAGATGATGAAGAAGGTCAGGGTGGTGCGGATGTTGGTCCAGATCAGGGGAATGGTGATCTGGAAGAACTGCTCAAAGCGGTTGGCACCGTCCAGACCGGCGGACTCATACAGGGAGCCGGGGACCGCAGCCATGGAGGACATGTACATGACCATGTAGTAGCCGATGGCCTGCCAGACCATGGCGATGACCAGGCTCATGATGACGTGCTCCTCGCCCTTCCACAGGATGCCGTCCTTGCCGAAGACGGCCAGGATGGAGTTGAGCAGGCCTCTGTCCACGTCGTAGATGGCGGAGAAAATACCGGAGATAACGACGACGGACAGGATGTTGGGGATGTAGAACACGATGCGGAAGAAATCCTGGCCCTTCAGCTTCTCGCGGGTGAGGATACCTGCGAAGACCAGGGCGGTGCCCATGGTGAAGATGGTGACCATGACGATCAGCAGCAGCATATTCTGCATGGAGCGGATGAAGGTGGCGTCCCGCATCAGCATTTCAAAGTTCTTCAGGCCGATAAAGACCTCGTTGGGGTTGAATGTGCTCCGCTGGTACAGCGACAGGCGGAAAACATTGAAGGTGGGCACGACCATGAACAGGGTGAACAAAATCACGGCGGGTGCCACGCACAGGAAGACGAAGCCCGTGCGCTTGAATTTACTTTTCATCGTAAACCACTCCTTATTCTTTTTTCTAAAGTACTTTGTTGTTCACATTCCGAAAGTACTTTCCTCCGGGCGGGCGGTACCTGCCCAGAGGAAAATATCGGAGTCGGCTTAGAAAATGGGTGGCAGTGACAGAAGTCACTGCCACCCAAGTTATTTACTGTGTGGTAACGTTTCTAAGATGGGAGATTAGCCCAGCTTGTTGGCAGCCATCAGAGCGGAGTTGGTCTTGACCAGCTCAGCGTACTGCTCGATGGTCATGGTGCCGGCCACCAGGGAGTCGATGGGAGCGAAGAAGGTGCTGGAGACGTCAACACCGGGGATCTCGCCGAAGGCAGCGAAGCCACCCATGGCAGCCTTGGCGCCGTTGTCGTAGATGGAGTAGAACATGACGTTCTCGCCCTCCAGCATGTCAGCGATGCCCAGGATGGGCTGCATGGCACCGGCGGAAGCGAAGATCTTAGCGGCAGTGTCGGAGTACAGGAAGGCGACGAACTGCTCGGCCTCGGTGATGTGCTCAGCAGCGGCGGGGATCCAGGCCTGCTCGAACCAGCAGAAGGAGTAGGGAGCCTCGCCAGCGGCGGGGACAGCGGTCATGCCCCAGGAGAAGGACTCGCCCAGAGTAGCGGCGTAGTCAGCCATCTCACCGGTGATCCAGGTGCCGTTGGGCATGAACAGGGCGGAGCCGTTCATGGGCATCTGCTGGTTCTTGGTGAAGTCCTGGTTGTTGGCCTGAGCGGGAGTGGAGGGATGGGTGTAGTCAGCCAGCTTGTCCAGGATGGACAGCAGGGTCTTGCCGTTCTCGGAATCCCATGCACCCTCCTCATAGGTGGTGATGGCGTTGAAGAACTCGGGGCCGCCGATGGCGTTCATCAGAGCGAACATGAAGGCGTCGTAGTAGCCGGCGGTGGGGTAGGTGAACAGAGCGATACCCTCGGCAGCAGCCAGGTCGCCCAGGGCCCACATCTCGTCCCAGGTGGTGGGAACGGTCCAGCCCTTCTCCTCGAACAGCTTGGCGTTGTAGAACAGGCCGCAGGGGGAGTAGAACATGGGAGCCATGTAGGTGACGCCGTCGCCGTAGGGAGCGACGATGTTGTTGTCGGTGAAGCCGCCGGCGATCTTCTCGGAAACCTTAACGGTCTCGCCGGGGATGGTCAGGGACAGGGTGTTGGTCAGGGGGTGCAGAGCGTTGGCCTTGACCAGCTGCTCGGTCAGACCGGCTTCACGGCCGGTAGCCAGATGGACGACATCGGGGAACTCGCCGTTCTGCATGGGACCGGACAGGACGTCCTCCAGGTTCTTGTCGGTGGTCAGCTCGACCTCGATGCCGGTCTCGGCAGTGAAGGCGGCAGCCACGTCAGCCCAAACCTGGGAGCCGTAGGCGGTCTCGATGGCAGCGACCTTGATGGTCACGGCCTCGGCGGCAGGAGCGGTGGTCTCAGGGGCGTCGGCATTGGGAGCAGTGGTCTCAGGAGCCTTCTCGCCGCCACAGGCGACCAGACCCAGAACCATGACCAGAGCCAGCATGAGTGCAATGATCTTCTTCATTTGTTTTTCCTCCATTTGATAATTTTCCATGAAAGAAACCGTATCCTTTCACAATTATAAGTATATTGATTTTTGCCGGTTTTTCAAGCAGATTCTTGGCAAATGCTTTATATATCTTGCTATATGGGCGGATTTCGTCATTTTGACTGTTTCAGCCAATTCTCTTTGTGCACGAATCGCTTATTTTAGGTAGAATCCACAAGAGCACCGGGGCGGACTTTCACAAAACTGCCCATTGTTTTTTGGGAAATAGACAATATAATAGTATTAACAGCAAGATACTTGCAAAGGATGTGCCATTATGAGCCATACAAACTATACCTTCAGCCTGACCGAGGGGCCTGCGGCCCGACAGAAGCTGCTCCTGCGCAGCATCGCCTCCGCCCGCTACGGCGGCGACTGGCATTCGACCCCCCACGCCCACAGCCACACGGAGCTCTTCTACATCGTCGGCGGCGACGGGCAGTTTCAGATCGACGGGCGGCTTTTTCCCGTCCATGCCCACCAGATGGTGGTGGTGAACCCGAACATCCTCCACACGGAGGTCAGCTACGAGGCCCATCCCCTGGAATACATCGTCCTGGGCATCGAGGGCCTGGAGCTGCGGCAGCCGGATTCCGGGGAGGCCCGGTACTGCATCTACTCCTTCCCGGAGCATAACGAGGTCTTAAATTGCATGCAGCAGCTCCTCCAGGAGATGCAGGACCGAAAGGCCCACTATGAGACCGTCTGCATGGCCTACATGGACATCATCATGGTCCGGCTCATGCGGACCGCCAGCGTCTCCGTCACCGAAAGCCAGGCCCGGTTCCCGACGAACCGCCAGTGCGCCACGGTGCGGCAGTACATCGAGCAGCATTACAAGGAAAATCTGACTCTGGACCTGCTGGCGGAGAAGGCCAGCATCAATAAATATTACATGGCCCACGCCTTCAAGCGGGAGTACGGGGTCTCGCCCATCAATTTTCTCATTGCCTGCCGCATCCGCGAGGGCAAGCGGCTGCTGGGGGAGACGGACCTGTCGCTGTCCCAGATTGCCACGGTGCTGGGCTTCTCGTCGCCCAGCTATTTCTCCCAGAGCTTCCGCAGTGCCGAGGGCATGAGCCCCACGGAATACCGCAAGGCCAACCGAATCAGACACCAGGGGGAGATTCCGGAATGAGACTGTAGGGGCGGGGCATTGACCCGCCCGCCATGCACGATGACCACTCGCCCAAATCAGAAGGACCGCCCAAAACTACCACGTCATTGCGAGGAGGGCAAAGCCCGACGTGGCAATCTCCTGCAGGAATGAGGGAGATTGCCACGCCCTTACGGGCTCGCAATGACGTGGAAATTTTAGGCTGGTCCTGTTGTTTTTTCTGCGGTGGGCATCGGGGATTTTTCCGCCCCGCTGGGGCGGCGGGCGATTCTTGAATCGCCCCTACAATTTAACAATGAAAAAACAGCCCTGCCGGGAACCCGGCAGGGCTGTCGCTATTGGATCAAGTCACTCAGAACTCAGCCCTCTGCACTCAGCACTTACTTATTGTAGGTGCGGTACAGGAAGGTGACGACCTGGGCGCGGTTGCAGGTGCCGCCGACACCGAACTCGGTGGCGGAGATGCCGTTGGTGATGTTGTTCTCCACGGCCCATGCCACGGCGGTACTGTAGAACTGGCCGGGCTGGACGTCGGTGAAGCTGACATCAGCGGTGGATTCGGGGCTGCCCATGGCACGCCACAGGAAGGTGACGACCTGAGCGCGGTTGCACAGCTCGAAGGGACCGAAGGTAGTGGCGGTCAGACCGTTGGTGATGCCCTTTTCGACGGCCCACAGGACGGCCTTGTAGTAGAAGTCCGACTCCTTCACGTCGGTGAAGGGGTTCTCGTTCTTAGTGGGTTCGGGAGAACCGGCGGCACGCCACAGGAAGGTGACGACCTGGGCACGCTGGCAGTTGCCGTTGGGGTTGAAGGTGGTCTCAGTTGCACCGGTGGTGATGCCCTTCTCCACGGCCCAGGCAACGGGATCGAAGTAGAAGACACCGGCAGAAACGTCCTCAAACTTGGACTCCAGAACGGCATCGCAGCGGGAGCACTCGCCGTTGACGAAGTCATGACCCAGAGCGGGAACGACTTCCTGAGCAACCAGGATCTCGCCGCAGGTAGCGCACTTCTTGCCCTCGGTCAGGCCGGTCTCGGTGCAGGTGGGCTCGACGGCGGGGATAACCTGCTCGGTGTGGCCCAGAGCGGGGATCTCGCGGGTCTCGGTCTCGCCGCACTCGCAGGTACGGGTCTCAACACCCTTCTCGGTGCAGGTGGGCTCGGTGGTAACGGTCCACTCGCCGAAGGCGTGCTCGTGGGGAGCCTCGCCGGCCTTCACGCCGGTCAGACGGATCTCGACGGCGGAGGCGAAGAGCTTGCCGGAGTCGGTCTGAGCCTCGACGGTCTGCAGACGGACGAACTTGACGTTCTGAGCGTCGAACTCAGCGACCTTCCAGTTGGAATTGTTCTCCCAATCGCCGGAGGTGACGGTCTCAAAGTTCACGCCATCGTTGGAAACCTGGATCTCATACTTGGTGATGACACCGTTGATGCTGCCGCTGCGGGGCTTGTAGCGCAGGCCGTCGACCAGGTATGCCTCGCTCAGCTCGAACTGGATCCACTGGTCGGAGACGGCGCTGCCGTTCCAGTCGGTGTGCCACATGGTGCCCATATCATCGTCCAGGACCAGGTCGGCGGGACCCTCGCCGGCGTAGCCAGCCTGCCAGCTGCCGGCAGTGGCGGTCAGGACCTCGACGGGAACGATGCCCTCGTTGTAGTCCAGGGCGGGAACGGGCTCAGGCTGGACCAGGATCATGCCGCAGACGGAGCACTTGACGCCGTCGGAGGTACCCTCGTTGTCGAAGGTGGGAGCGGTGCCGGGGATGGTCTCCTCGGTGTGACCCAGAGCGGGGATCTCCTCCTGGGCCTTGACGATCTCACCGCAGTCGGCGCACTTCTCGCCGTCGGACAGGCCGGGCTTGGTGCAGCTTGCGGGAACGCCGGGGATGGTCACGGTATTCTCGTGGTAGCAGGCCTCACCGGCGATGGCCAGCTCGTAGACCTCGGCGGCGGTGCCGTCCTCGGAGACGGTCAGGATGCGGACGTAGCCCTTGTGCTTGGGCAGGATGGTGATACCGACGTTCTCCTCGGCCTCGGCGGTGACGACACCGTCGGCGATCTCGTAGGAGAAGGTAGCGGGATCGAAGCCCTCAATGGCGGTGCCGTCCACGAAGATATTGGACAGCTTGGCACCGGACTGGGTCTCCAGGGTGGCGGCGTAGGTCATGACCTCCAGCTCGGTGATACCGACGCAGTGGTTGCCGGAGGTGCCGTCCTGCTGGGTCAGCTTGACCTTCAGGCCGACGGGGTTGATGGGCTGATCGAAGGTGTAGGTCCACATATCGCCCAGGTTGAAGGTCTCGATCTGCTCTGCGGAGTGGCCGATGACCTCGTACTCCTGGCCGTTCAGGGAGTAGCTGAACTCGATCTCCTCGGGGTAAGCGCAGCAGTTGTCGTAGTAGTAGTAGATGTTGACGCTGTTGACCATCTGAGCGGTGGCCCAGAAGAGGGTCAGGGTGGCGTTGTCCTTATAGGTACGGTAGTTCCAGTTGGTCCAGCGTTCGCTGGTGTTGTCGCCGGGCTTGGTGACACCGTTGTTGATGGACATCAGGTTGTCGGACTCGTAGCCGGCGGGGACGTCCTGGGAAACGGTCTCAGCCATGGGAGCGACATTGGTGGACTCGGTGTTGACAGCCTCGGCCACGCGGACGGTGCAGGTGACATCCAGAGTCTCCTCGGCGAAGACGGTGGCGGTACCGGTGACGACGACCACATCGCCGACGGTGGCGAACTCGGATGCATCGACCTCGTTCCAGGTGACCTGGAACTCACCGGCCAGGGTGCCGTCGGCCAGGACACCGGCGACGGAGGCGGGCAGCACGGGGGCAACGCCCTCCATGGTGGCGGCGGAAACATTGCGCAGGGCAACGACGTTGGGGATCACGTGCAGACGGGCAGTGACCTTGATCTCGCCGTAGCCGTCGAAGGTGGCGATACCGGTGATGGTGTAGTCACCGGCCTGGGCGTACAGCTCCTCGGAGATGGCGCGCCACTCGATGGTGCCGGAAACGGCGGTGTCATCGGCCAGGTAGCCGGTGATGGCGGTATCCAGCTCGGGAGCGGAGCCTGCCATAACGGTGTAGTCGCGGATCATCTCGTAGGAGACCAGGCCCTCGTCGCCGGAAACGCCGTCGGAGACAGCATTGACGGTGACGGTCTGACCGGTCAGGCCGTCGGCGGAGATGGTCAGCTTGATCTCGCCGGACTCGTCGGTGGCACGCAGGATGACCAGGGCCTTACCGGCGTAGGCGTTGATGTTGGCGTTCTGGCGGTCGGTCAGAACGGTGTTGTTCTGGTACTTGCGGACGGTGGCCTGGTCGCCGTTGTCAACACCGGCGATCTCGGCGGGACCCTCGACGGTGAAGGTCAGGTTGTTGGAAGCGGTGGTGACCAGATTGCCCTCGGCGTCGGTGACGTCGATCTCAACATAGACCAGGTCGCTGTTGTTGGCATCGATCTCGGTGCGGTTGGCGGTGGCGACGACCTTGGCAGCGGCACCGGGGGTGGTGACGGTGTAGGTGTCCAGCTCATTGCCGTTGGCATCGTAGGCAACAGCCTTCAGGGTGCCGGCGGTGTAGGTCACGTTGAAGATGGAGTACAGGGCGTCGGCATTGTAGTTGGAGGCGGCGGAGCAGACGGATGCGTTGTTGGAGGTGGCGGTGTAGGTGTAGTAGGTGTGACCGGCGGCGGAGGTGTTGTCCTTGCGGACGGTGGTGCCGATCAGGGCGTCGTTCAGGTACAGCTCGACCTTGGCGGCGTTGGTGTAGACCCAGACGGGAGTCTTGCCGGAGTAGTCGGTGTACATGTTGTTATTGTCCCATGCAGTGACCAGATGGACGGTGGTCTCATCCTTGTTCCACTGGGCGCGGTACAGGTAGAAGGAATCCTTGGGGAAGCCGGTGGTCTCGACGATACCGAAGTAGGAGCTGTTGGGAATTGCACCACGGTAGTTGTCACCGGTGCCGGTGCCGTTCCAGGGAGTGGGCTCACCGATGTAGTCGAAGCCAGTCCAGACAAACTCACCGGCGACGTTGTCGTACTGGTAAGTGTTGTAGATGGAATCGTGGGCGGTGATGCCCCAGCCGACTGCGGAGGTATCGTAGGAAGTCAGGTGATACTTGCCGTCGGAGTTGGAGTTGTTGTTCTGGTTGCGGTACTGGCCGCGGGAGTTGGTGTGGGAAGCGGTCTCGGAGGCGATGATGACGCCCTTGGAGCCGCCGAAGCGACGGGCCAGGTCGGCCAGCTGGGAAGCGGAGTTGGCATAGTTGAAGCCAACAACGCCGCCGGCGTTGATGATGGTGTTCAGCACATCCACCAGGCGGTTGTCGCCGCCGCGGTTGTTGTCGCCGCTGGTGACGATGCGAGTGCCGTCCTCGTCATTGACCCAGCTGATGTAGTCGGCGCAGATGTCATCGTAGCGGCCGACGTTGTTCCAGTAGGTGCCCTCCTGGATCTCGTTGCCGAAGGACCAGGCGATGATGGAGGGAGCGTTCTTGTCGCGCTTGACCACGGAGCGGGCAACGTACTCGGCGTTGGTCATGCCCTCGGTGTAGCCGTACAGACCGGCGCTGGCGGTCTTCTCGAAGTACTTGGAGAAGTCGTTGGAGTTGCCGTTCTTGGGATCCACCAGACCGTCGAAGGTCTCCTCGATGACCAGCAGGCCGATCTCGTTACAGATCTGGATGTACTGCTCGTCGGCGGGGTTATGGGCGGTACGGATGGCGTTTGCGCCCATGTCCTTCATGATGGACAGCTGGCGGTACATGGCATCGTAGTAGGCAGCGGAGCCCAGGCCGCCCTGGTCATGGTGCATGCAGACACCGTTGAGCTTGACAGCCTTGCCGTTCAGGTAGAAGCCGGAGGACTTCCACTCGGTCCAGCGGAAGCCGAAATCAACGGAGCACTCGTCCATCAGGCTGCCGTTCACCAGGACCTCAGTCAGGACCATGTACTGGTTGGGATCCTCGATGGACCACAGAGCGGGCTCGGCCACAACGGCCTCCAGCTCCACATTGCCCTTGGAGCCGCCGGGGATGGTCACGGCCTGCTCGGCAGTGGCGACCTCCTGGCCGCAGAAGTAGACGGTGGTGCGGACGGTGGCGTTGGCGATGGTGTTGGCATCGTTGACCAGATCCACGGAGATGACGGCAGTGCCGTCGCCCTCATCGATGAAGGGGGTGGTGACGGTGACGCCGTGCAGGTCCACGTGGACGCTCTCCAGGGCGTACAGGGTCACATCGCGGTAGATACCGGAGCCGGAATACCAGCGGGAGGAGGGAACATTGTTGACAGCCTTGACTGCCACAACGTTCTGGGTCGCGCCATCGCAGATCAGATAGTCAGAAATGTCGAAAGCGAAGGAGGTGTAGCCGTAGTGATGCTCGCCGACGAACACGCCGTTGACATACACATAGGCATCGGAGTAGACACCGTCAAAGTTCAGCAGGAAGGTCTTGCCAGCGGCCTCTTCGCCGATGACAAAGCTCTTGCGGTACCAGCCGGTGCCGCCGGGCAGGAAGCCGGACTCGGCTTCGCCGCTGGAGGTGAAGTTCTGGATGATGGAGAAGTCATGGGGCAGGTTCACATTGTCCCATGCGGAGTCATCGAAGTTCTGCTTGGAGGCGGCGGAGTTGTCGCCCAGGTAGAACTTCCAGCCCATGTTGAAGTCATTGACTCTCTGGGCCGCGGCGTCAGCACCGAGCTTGACCAGCTCAGGACTGCCCACCAGGGTGTTTTCTGCAGCGAATGCATGGGCGGGGAACATGGAGATCACCATGACCAGCACCACAAGCAGCGCAAGCAGACGCTTGGAGCGAAAGGTGTGCATCATATTATTACCTCTTTCTGCCGTTCGGCAAAGAATGCGGACACGACGGAATGTCCTTGGTCAAAGTATACCATAATCTTTCGGGAATGTCAGTTTCTTTTGTGTAAAATAAAAGCTTAAATATTTGTATGTATCGACTGAAATGGACTGACAGACGAAAAGCGGCCCCCGGAACGGGGACCGCCGCAAAGGATCGCATAACCCAAGCCTCCCCTTAGAGGGGAGGTGGCCCGGCGAAGCCGGGTCGGAGGGGTGAACGCCAAAGGTTTTGCATTTTTTGACAAAAACAGCACGAGCCGCGCCTTCCACCCCTCAGTCGCTGCGCGACAGCTCCCCTCAGAGGGGAGCCTTTTTTTCTTCCAGCAGCTTTTTGTAGACCGTCAGGCGCATGGTGATGTAGCAGCTTAGGCCGCCGATGACGTTGGAGATGGGCTCCGCCAGGAAGACACCCATGACACCGAAGCCCATCCGGGGCAGCAGCAGCGTCAGGGGCACCACGATGATGGCCTTGCGCAGGAGGGAGAAGTAGATGGCGTGCTTCGCATCGCCCAGGGCCTGGAAGGTGGTCTGGCCCGCCAGCTGGAAGGCCATGAACACGAAGCCGAAGAAATACA
Source organism: Faecousia sp. (assembly GCA_045125955.1). Classification (GTDB taxonomy): domain Bacteria; phylum Bacillota; class Clostridia; order Oscillospirales; family Oscillospiraceae; genus Faecousia. Next base: position 2,921 of record JBGVNV010000026.1, on the reverse strand, counting down.
GCTCCAGCATGGGCACACCGGCCTCCATCATGGCGGGGTCATCGTTGAAAATGCCGAAGAAGACCCTGGGCATCAGCACGATCAGGCCCCAGGCGATGACCGTGTACACCGAGCCCACCCAGGTGTTGAACCGGATGCCGGAGCGGACCCGGTCGTAGGCCCGGGCACCGTAGTTGAAGCTGATGACCGGCTGGGCACCGCTGACAATGCCGGACACCGGGAGCATGAAGATCTCCCGGACGGAATTGGTGACGGTCATGATGCCGACGAACAGATCGCCGCCGAAGAGCTGCAGGGTGGAATTGCAGGTCACCTGGACCAGGAAATTGGTGCCCTGCATGATGAAGTTGGCGGTACCCAGCTTCAAAATCTGGCCCGTGGTCCTCCGGTCCGCCCGGATGCACTCGCGGGTCAGGGATACGGGCGGCTTATCGCTGAACAAAAACCGCAGGACCCACACCGCCGACACGCCCTGGGAGAGCACCGTGGCCAACGCCGCGCCCGCCACGCCCATGTCGAAGACGAAGATGAACACCGGGTCCAGAATGATATTCGTCACCGCGCCGATGACCGTGGAATACATGCCGATCTTCGGGAAGCCCTGGGCGTTGATGTAGCCGTTGAGGCCCGTGGCGGTCATGGAGAAGATCGTGCCGATGAGGTAAATATCCAGGTAGGCCTTGGCGTAGACGTAGGATGCCTCGCTGGCACCGAAGGCGAAGAGGATGGGGCGGCAGAACAGATATCCTGCCACCGTCAGCACCGCCGCAGTGCTCAGCAGCAGAGCGGAGGAATTGCCCAGAATGCGCCGGGCCTTTTCCGTGTCCCCCGCGCCCCGGGCCATGGAGAACAGGGGCACGCCGCCGGGACCGAAGAGGGCCGTAAATGCCATGATGAGGGTGATGACGGGAAAGGTCAGGCCCACGCCCGTCAGGGCCAGGCCATTGCTGCCGTCCATGTGGCCGATGTAGATGCGATCCACCACATTATATAAAAGCTGTACCAGCTGGGCCACCGTCAGGGGCACCGCCTGGGCCAGGATGCACCGCCACATGGGCCCCCGGCTGAAATCAATTTTATCCGATGCCAAGCTTCTCGCCTCCAATTGTCGTTTTTCTCTATTATAGTCCTTTTTTCGGGTTCGTCAATATGGCGGCGCGTCGCGTAGGGGCGACCCTTGCGGTCGCCCGCCGTCCCCGCCAATATAGCATCCCCTACGCGGTTTGTCGGAACAAAAAAAGACCGCAGTCTGCCCTGCGGGCTTGATTTTCCCACGGGCATGGTGTATGATAATTTTAAGCTCCTGACATTAAGCGCGATGCGCTGCGTGAAAGCTGCAGCATACGGTCAACCGCTCCATGGCGTGTCCATGGGGTCTCCCTGCCATTGCCGCAGCCCCTCCGGGCTCGGCATTTTTTGTTCTGTGATCCGATGTCTTGGGCAAAAAAACAAAGAAAAGAGGAACCATTATGAACAAGAAGATCCGCTTTATTACGGAAACCGCCCTGATGCTGGCCCTGCTCGTCTCCCTCCAGGCTCTGACCAAGGGCTTCGGCCAGCTGGTCACCGGCTCCTGTGTCAACGCCATCCTGGCCGTCAGCGTTCTGGTGGGCGGCCTCGGCAGCGGCATCACCGTGGCCCTGGTGTCCCCCGTTCTCGCCTTCGTGCTGGGCATCGCGCCCCAGATCCTGACGGTCCCGGCCATCATGGCGGGCAACACCGTCTATGTGGTGGTCCTGTACCTGCTGGCCGACCGGGAGGGCAAGTCCCTGGCCCGTCAGGCCGCCGCCTGGCTCATCGCCGCCATCGGCAAATTCGCCGCCCTGTACTTCATCGTGGTGAAGCTCATCTGCGGCGTCATGGCCCCCTCCCTGCTGGCCGCCGGCACCCTGAAGGAGCCCATGCTCAAGGCCCTGCCCGCCACCTTCTCCTGGCCCCAGCTCATCACCGCCCTCATCGGCGGCGCGGTGGCCCTGGTCATCGTCCCCGTCATCCGCAAGGCTCTGCATAAGTGAGGGAAATCCCCGGAAGAATGCTGAAACATTCCTGCGTACCGTAGGGGCGACCCTCGGTCGCCCGCCGAAAAACAAAGTTTTTCGGATGCTCCGAAGGAAACAACAGGATTTTCGCCTTGCGGCGATGGATTTTGCTTTGCAAAATCCACGGGCGACCAAGGGTCGCCCCTACAGTCGTCTTTCGGATATGCAAAAAATGCCCCGGTTCCGTGGAACCGGGGCATTTATTATATTGGCTTACTTGTGATGGGGAACATGCAGCAGGTCGTGGGCCTTGGCAGCCAGAGGACCGTTGTAGAACACATCCATCAGGGGGTTCTCGTTGGACTTCTTGATGGCCATATCGCCGTCAGCAGCGTACAGACCGGTGGTACGGGTCTGGGCGCGCTGGACCTTGGTGCCGTCGGTGGGCTGACCGCCGCCCATGACACAGCCGCCGGGGCAGGCCATGATCTCGATGAAGTGGTACTCCTTCTCGCCGGACTTGACGGACTCGAGGACCTTGCGGGCATTGGCCAGGCCGGAAGCCACGCAGATCTTGACATCGATGCCATTGTAGGGGATGGAGAATTCCTTGATGCCCTGATCGCCGCGAACGCCGCACTCTGCGATCTTCTGCAAGGTTGCGGTATCCCGGCCATCCACCAGGCGGCGCAGAACAGCTTCCGTCACACCGCCGGTAGCGCCGAAGATCACACCGCCGCCGGAGCCGATACCAAAGGGCATATCACAAGCTTCGCTGGGCATAGTCTCGAAGCTGACGCCGTGGGACTTGATCATACGGATCAGCTCGGTGGTGGTCAGGACCACGTCGGTGTCCTTCTCGCCGAAGGTGTAGGCGTCGGGACGCTCGGCCTCCATCTTCTTGGCGGTACAGGGCATGATGGAGACGACCTTGGTCTTCTT
>JBGVNV010000025.1:0-5655 GCA_045125955.1 Faecousia sp. | reverse complement strand
GGACCCCGAAAAGCGGACCCTGCGCCGCATCACCCTGGCGGACGCCCAGCGGGCCGACGAGATCTTTACCATCCTCATGGGCGAACAGGTCGAGCCCAGAAAAGAATGGATCGAGACCAACGCGAAGTACGCGATCAATATCGATATTTAATCCAGTTGAAAGTTGAAAGGTGAAAGTTGAAAGTTCATGTGGCTGTCACCCGGCGGCAAAACACTTTCCACTTTCCACTTTCCACTTTCCACTCACACTTGGAGGTGTGCAAATGGCACATAACCGCAGCTACAAACCTGAGGACATCCGTTTCCCCGATCAGGTCATCACCGAATCGAATCTGGTCGATGAGGTGGAGAAGTCCTACATCGAATATGCCATGTCGGTCATTGTGGGCCGTGCGCTGCCGGACGTTCGGGACGGCTTAAAGCCCGTCCACCGGCGCATCCTCTACACCATGTACGAGGACGGCCTGACCCATGACAAGAAGTACAAGAAGTCCGCCACCACCGTCGGTGCCGTGCTGGGCTCCTACCACCCCCACGGCGATATGTCCGTCTACGACGCCATGGTTCGCCTGGCCCAGGATTTCTCCATGCGCTATATGCTGGTGGACGGCCAGGGTAACTTCGGCTCCGTGGACGGCGACCCTGCCGCCGCCTACCGTTACACCGAGGCACGCCTCAGCAAAATTTCCGCCGAGATGCTCCGGGACATCGACAAGGACACCGTCAACTGGGATCCCAACTTCGACGAGAGCAAGGTCGAGCCGAGAGTCCTGCCCTCCCGGTTCCCCAACCTGCTGGTCAACGGCTCCAACGGCATCGCCGTCGGCATGGCCACCAACATCCCGCCCCACAACCTGGGCGAGGTTATCAATGCCTGCGTGGCGGTCATCGATGACCCTGAGGTGAACATGGTGGACCTGATGGAGCACATCTCCGGCCCCGACTTCCCCACCGGCGGCATCATCATGGGCCGCAGCGGCATCCGCGCCGCCTACGCCACCGGCAAGGGCAAGCTGGTGGTCCGGGCCCGGACCGAGTTCGAGCCCTTCGGCAATGACCGCACCCGCATCATCGTCACCGAGCTTCCCTACCAGGTCAACAAGCGCGAGCTGGTCCGCAAGATCGCGGAGCAGGTCCGGGAAAAGCGTCTGGAGGGCATCAGCGATCTGCGCGACGAAAGTGACCGCATCGGCATGCGCATCGTCATCGAGCTGAAAAAGGATGCCAACCCCCAGGTGGTCCTGAACAACCTCTTCAAGCAGACTGCGCTCCAGACCTCCTACGGCATCATCATGCTGGCTCTGGTGGACGACCAGAAGCAGCCGAAAATTCTTTCCCTGCGCCAGATCATCGACGAGTATCTGGCCCACCAGATGGAGGTCCTGCGCCGCAGAACCGAGTACGACCTGCGCAAGGCCCGGGAGCGCGCCCACCTGCTGGAGGGCCTGCTCATCGCCCAGGACAACATCGACGAGGTCATCCGCATCATCCGCAGCCGCTACGATGACGCCAGAGAGGCCCTCATGGAGCGGTTCGGTCTGGACGAGGTCCAGGCCCAGGCCATTCTGGATATGCGCCTGAAGGCCCTCCAGGGCCTCGACCGGGAGAAGCTCCAGAACGAGTACGACGAGCTCATGCAGCGCATCACCTACTTCGTCTCCCTGCTGGAGGACCCCGAAAAGCTCCGCGCCGTCCTGCGCGAGGAGCTCATCGCCATCCGCGACAAGTTCGCCGACGGCCGCAAGACCGAGATCCAGGACATCGAGGACGAGATCGACATCGAGGACCTGATCGAGGAGGAGACCTGCGCCCTGACCCTTTCCAAGCAGGGCTACATCAAGCGCATGAGCGTCGACACCTACCGGACCCAGTCCCGTGGCGGTCGCGGCGTTTCCGCCCAGAACCTCAAGGAGGAGGACTACGTCAAGAATATCTTCGTGGCCTCCACCCATGACCATGTGCTGTTCTTCACCGACCTGGGCCGTGTCCACCACCGCAAGGGATACCAGATCCCCGAGGCCAGCCGCACCGCCCGCGGCACCGCCATCGTCAACATCCTGCCCCTGGAGCCCGGTGAGAGCGTCACCGCCGTGGTGACCACCCGCGAATTCCAGGCGGACGAGTACCTGATGATGGTCACGAGAAACGGCACCATCAAGCGCATCCCCTTCATCGCCCTGAAGACCAACCGCAAGGGCGGCATCCGGGCCATCACCCTGGACGAGGGCGATCACCTGATCAATGTCATCCGCACCAAGGGCGACGACAACATCCTCATTGCGACAGCTCAGGGAATGGCCATCTGCTTCAACGAGAACGATGCCCGTCCCATGGGCCGTGACGCCGTGGGTGTCCGTGGTATTGCGCTGAGCGAGGGCGACTACGTCGTGGGCGCGGAGAAGGCCGAGGAGGGCAAGAGCCTGCTGACCGTCACCGAGCGCGGCTACGGCAAGCGCACGGAGCTCAGTGAGTACCTGCGCACCGCCGCCGACGGCACCAAGACCGCCCAAATGCGCGGCGGCAAGGGCCTGAAAAACTACAACATCACCGACAAGACCGGTCTGGTCGCCGGCTGCCGTGTGGTTGCCGAGGATGACGATGTGATGCTCATCGAAAACGGCGGTGTCATCATTCGCGTGCCCGCCGCATCCATCAACGTCTACAAGCGCGACGTCCAGGGTGTCATCGTCATGCGTCTGGAGGAGGGCAACCAGGTCGTCTCCGTGGAGCGCATCGACAAGGTGGCTGAGGACGCATGAAGACCGTAACCATCTACACCGACGGTGCCTGCTCCGGCAACCCCGGCCCCGGCGGCTGGGGTGCCATCCTGGAGTACATGGGCCACGAAAAGGAGCTCTCCGGCGGCGAACAAAACACCACCAACAACCGCATGGAGCTCACCGCCGTCATTAAAGCGTTGCAGGCATTGAAGGAGCCCTGCACCGTGGAGCTCTACTCCGATTCCAAGTATGTCCTCGATGCCCTGCAAAAGGGCTGGGCCGTTTCCTGGCGCAAAAAAGGCTGGATCAAGTCCGACAAGAAGCCCGCTCTGAACCCCGACCTCTGGGAGACCCTCCTGAATCTGGTGGAAATGCACGACGTCCGCTGCCACTGGGTCAAGGGCCACGCCGCCAACCCCAAAAACAACCGCTGCGACGAGCTGGCGGTGGGGGAATGGAAGCGGCTGAAGTAAGACAAAAAGGATCGTAGGGGGCGGCGTCCCCGACGCCCCATCCGCCGAAGGCGGATCTGCGTGCATGAGAAAAGAGGCTCGGATGGCTGATTATTCATACCGAAAGAAAAATCGTCTGATCAATTACGATTACAGTCAGAACGGCGCATATTTTATTACAATTTGTGCAGAAAATCGGAAAAAGATATTCTCTGAGATCGTAGGGGGCGGCGTCCTCGACGCCCCACAGACGCGCCTGAATCAATGCGGCGCAGTGATTGTACGACGGATCGAGGAGATGAACCGTGTTTACAGGCACATCAAGACCACCAAATATGTGGTCATGCCCAATCATATCCACTTGCTGGTCCATATTGACAGGGAAGAAATTTGTGGTGCGGCTGGGACGTCGAGGACGCCGTCCCCTACGAGTGCGCTGATCCCACAATATGTTTCGACCTTGAAACGGATGTGCAACAAAGAAATCGGTAGAAATATTTGGCAACGCTCCTACCACGACCGAATCATTCGCGACGATGCGGAATATGACGAGATCTGGCAATACATCGACACCAATCCCCTTCGGTGGGAATTGGACTGTTTTTATACGGAGGAATGACCATGGAAGAACAATTCATCACCGCCTGGCTCGCTGCCCGGGAGAAGGCTGCCGGGCTTGGCATCAAGCTCCGGCCTCTGGAGCGGGATAAGGCCATGCAGCTGGCCCACCGGAGCCTGCAGGGCCGCCGGGAGAGCGAGGGCTTCGGCATCCTGGCCGACAAGAAGCGGCTGGATCTGAGTCTGGAGGCCCTGGCCGTGGACAAGCGGTTCGGCGCGCTGTTCTCCGACGAGGAGGCCAACAACGCCCTGACCCGCCTGCTGGATGCGGGATATTATCTGTAAAACGAACTCCCCGGACTTGCGTCCGGGGTGTTTTTGGATTTTGTAGGGGTCGGCGCCCTCGACGACCCGACAGAAAATTTGACCTCGATGGGCAAATTTTCTGAACCTGTACCGAATTGCCGCCTTTCGGCGGTAGGGACGTCGAGGGCGCCGTCCCCTACATCCGGCGATTAAAAAAAGCCCCGAACCAAATTCGGTCCGGGGCGTTGATCGTTTTATCGGTTCTCCATCCAGTCGGCGGAGCGGGATTTCATTTTTTCCAGCATGGCGGCCAGGGCTTTGCGCTCCTCCTCGCTCAGGTCCTGGGCCACGAAGGATTCCCAGACACGGAAAATGCGGATGATCTGGGGCATGGCGTCCCGGGCCTTCTGGGTGGGGAAGACCTGGATGGCCCGCTTATCGTCCGGGGACGGGCGGCGTTCCACATAGCCGTCCTCCTCCAAAATGGCGAGCTGACGGGCCACGTTGCTCTTATTGATGAAGATGCGCCGGGCCAGCTGGTCCTGGGTGATGCCGGGGCAGGTGCAGATGGCGTCGATGTAGCTGCTGTGGCAGGATTTGAGCCCCAGGGGGGTCAGCTCCTCCTGGCGGAAGAGGGCGGCGCAGCGGGCGATTTCAGCGACATGGTGCATCAGATCGGGCATGGTCATCATCCTTTCGGGGGGTGTATATTTATTTTATCATATCCACCGGGGGGCTGTAAAGGAAATCTTTGTCCAGGGGCAAAAGAAAGCGCGAATGTGCATCCGGTTTTCCCATAAAATACCAAAATATGCACTTTTTGCATGGAAACCGGGGTAAAATTGTGGTAATGGTCAAAAAGGCCATTGTTTTTTTGTGCAAACGGCGGTGCGGCTTTGACTTGTCCATTGGGGGGCTTTGTGCTACAATATATACGAGGGTATGCGGTTTTGGTACCGCATAAAACTAAAATAACTTATAACAGGAGAGATTTTGATCATGGCAAAGGTTATTACTTTCGGCGAACTGATGCTGCGTCTGCAGCCGTACAACTACGAGCGTTTTGTCCAGGCTACCTCTTTCGAGGCTACCTTCGGCGGCGGCGAGGCCAACGTTGCTGTCTCCCTGGCCAACTACGGCATGGACGCTGAGTTCGTGACCAAGCTGCCCGCCCACTCCATCGGCCAGATGGCTGTCAACTCCCTGCGTCAGTACGGCGTCGGCACCAAGAACATCACCCGCGGCGGCAACCGCGTGGGCATCTACTACAACGAGAAGGGTGCTTCCCAGCGTCCCTCCGTCTGCATCTACGACCGCGCTCACTCTGCCATCGCTGAGGCCAAGCCCGAGGACTTCAACTGGGACGTCATCTTCGAGGGTGCCGACTGGTTCCACTTCACCGGCATCACCCCCGCACTGGGTGCCAATGTGGTCGAGATCTGCAAGCAGGCCTGTGCCGCTGCCAAGGCCAAGGGCGTCAAGATCTCCTGCGATCTGAACTATCGCGGCAAGCTGTGGACCCGCGCCCAGGCCCGCGAGGCCATGACCGAGCTGGCAAAGTATATCGACGTGTGTATCTCCAACGAGGAGGATGCCAAGGACGTCTTCGGCATCGAGGC
>JBGVNV010000024.1:0-7648 GCA_045125955.1 Faecousia sp. | reverse complement strand
CCGCAGTATTGCGCCATGCGACGCAGTCGATGAAATCGGTTTCCTTTTCGCCGTTCTCGTTCTTGCCGAAATCGCGATCGACAGCAACAGAGAAGCTGGCAACGGGGAGACCGCTGCCGGTACGGCGAAGCTCGGGGTCACGGGTCAGGCGACCCATGATGACAATGTGGTTGAGCATGGAATTACTCCTCCACGACAGTGGTCAGGCAGCGCATGACACCTTCGGTGATCTTCATAACGCGCTCCAGCTCAGCGGGGAACTCGGGCTTGGACTCGAAGTTCATCAGAACGTAGTAACCCTCGGCCATGTCGTTGACCAGGTAGGCCAGGCGACGCTTGCCCCACTCGTCAATGTTGGTCAGAGTACCCTCCGCTTCCACCATTGCCTTGAACTTTTCCACAAGTGCTGCGATGCCCTCCTCGCCCAGGGTGGGGTCGATGATGTAGAGCACCTCATACTTACCGGTGATCTTAGCCATGTTGTTTGCACCTCCTTATGGTCTTGATGGCCCCCAATCTTAAGTTGGGAGCAAAGAGTTATCCGCATTCGCGGACTTTCTCATTGTATCACAAATTGTGAGAAAGTCAACAAAAATTTCGTGATAAAAACGGGAAAACCCCATGGGGAAAATTGTGGATTTTGACAGAATGGGGAGGGCCGAGTGTGTCCCATTTCCCACGGTAGGGGCGGGGCATTGACCCGCCCGCAGATTTTGCCAACGCAAAATCCGTCGCCGCAAGGCAAAATCCCCCGGCGCAGTTGCGCCGGGGGACTTGCTCAATGCTTCAGGAAATATTTCACCCGTTCGATCAGACTGGGCTTTTTCCAGCTGCCGCAGTCCTCTTTGGGGATGTCGATGACATATTTTCCGCAGACGTTGATGACCTGGGTGTCCTGATACGCCCGCTCCCGCTGGAAGGTCATGCCGTAGCTCATGTGGACATGGCCGTGGAGGAGGTATTTGGGCCGATAGGTGTCCATGAGCTCCAGGAAGCACTCGAAGCCCTGGTGGGCCCGGTCCTCGCCGTCGCCCACGCCCCTGGGGGGCGCGTGGGTCAGGATGATGTCCACGCCGCCGTACCTGGCAATCTCCCAGCGGAGCTTGCGGATGCGTCGGCGCATCTGCTTTTCCGAATACTGGTGGTCGCCGGGACGGTACCAGAGGCATCCGCCCAGTCCCAAAATGCGAAGGCCCCGGTATTCGATGATCTTCCCGTCGATGGAGTCACAGCCCTCCGGCTCCGTGACGGCGTAGCCCGTGTCGTGGTTGCCGTGGATGTAGAGCAGGGGTGCCCGGGCCATGGTGACGATGAAGCTTAAGTAAGCGGCCTTCAGGTCGCCGGCGGAGAGGATCAGGTCGTACTCCTTCAGCCGTCCGGGGATGTAGTAATCCCAGAATTCCATCAGCTCCTCGTCGGCGATTGCCAGAATTTTCATGGCACGTCCTCCTGGAACACGCCCAGGAGCTGGACGGTGGCGCGGGAGGCGGGGATGACCTCGTCGATGGTGGGGATGTGGCCGATGACGTTCTCGCAGAGCCAGTCCATGCGGACCAGCTCATCGGGGGTGAAGCCCGTGAGGCCGTCACAGCGCAGATTGCCCGCCTGGTCCCGGATGGGCCGCAGGAAGGGGTCCAGCTTGCCCTGGCGCAGACCGCCCCGGAGCATTTCGGCCAGGTAGCGCAGGCCCTCCGGCACCTCGGCGGTCAGGGCCACGTCGATGACCCCGGAATCGATGCCCCACCAGTAGTTGACGGCCTGCTTGCTCTTGCCGGAGCCCCAGGAGCCGTCGGCGATGGACTCCACCACCTGCTCGTAGAACTTGCCCCACTTCCACACGGGGGTTCCCAGGGCCACGGAGCGGCCCTCTTCATTGTAAAAATAGGTGCCATAGTCCGTGTAGACCCGGTTGGCGTCGGGGGCGTCCCGGTTGGAGATGACCCGGATGCCGCTCTGGAAGAGCTCCCTGGTAGGGTTGCCCTTGAGGCAGGACCACTTCAGCTCGATCTTCGCCCGGGGGTTGGTGAGCTGGGCACCCAGGGCGAAGGCGTTGATGGCGGCGGGCTCGCCGTGGATGGGATAGGTGCCCACATAGCCGATGCGGTTGTTCCGGGCCATGGCTCCGGCGATGGCACCGGTGATGAACTTGGCTTCGTAGACCCGGGGGTAGTAGGTACGGACGGTGGAGTAGGGCATGTGCAGGGAACAGTTGAGGATGCGCACCTTGGGATGCTCCACGGAGACCTTCAGACTGGGGGCGATGAGCAGGGGGGTGGTGGTGAAGATGACGTCGGCCCCGTCCCGGATGGCATCCATCAGGATGGCCTCGCCCTTTTCGGGGGTGTTGGCACCGAAATAGCTCTTGCAGGTGACGCTCTTGCCCAGCTTTTCCTCCAGATCCGCCCGGCCCGCCTCGTGACCCCGGGTCCAGGGGGAGGCCGCGGCGGTACGGTTATGGACAAAGGCCACATTCAGATGGTCCGCGCCGATGATTCGGGTCAAAAGCTTCGCGGGATTGGCTCCGGTGGGGGGCTCGGTCTTCACGGCGGGCTTCTCGTATGCCCGGGCCTCGATGTTCTTCCAGGTCTTCTGGAGCCGGTCCTTGAGCTCTGCGGCGGAGAATTTGCCCAGGTCCGCGTAGTCGTAGACCTCCAGGAACACCAGCAGCGCGTGCTCCGGAGAGACGGCCAGCTCCCCGCCGCCGAGAGCGGCGAAGGCATCCCGGAAATACTGGAAATACGCCCGGAACCGGCGGATGTCCTCGGTCTTCCAGGGTTCGCCCATGGGGATGCCCACGGCCTTGCAAAGCTTTGCATAGCAGCCGGGGGCGGTGAACTGGACATCGTACATCTTCGTGCACTTGAAAAATTCCAGAAATTCCAGGTAGGCCTTGTATCTCGGCTCCTCGCTGGGCTCGGGCATCACCCGATGGACCATGCAGGAGATCCGGGGGGATTCAAAATATTTCAGGACGCTGACCCGCTTGTTTCCCTCCTGAACGTAGAAATTTCCGTAATATTCGTAACAAACGATGGGATCGCGGATGCCCTCGCTGAGGTGGGCGGTGCAGAGCTCGATCCACTTGGTGGCAAACTCCGTATCCCGGCCCAGCAGGGGCAGAAACGAGGGCGAGAAGGCACTGATGCGGCCTGCGGTCTTGGTGCCCACGATGCGGTTTGCGGGAACCTCCACCAGACCCACGGAAATGCTGCGGTCTGCGGCGATGTCACCGATGAGCTGGTGCAGCACGGCGGGATTGGCAGGACGACCCTTGGCCTGACACTCCCGGACCTCCTTCAAGCCCAGCTTCAAGGCTTTCTGGTATTCCTCCATGGCTTCCGAACGGCTCATGATCGGACCTCCTTTGGTACAGATACCATCATTATACAGCCCCGCCGGGACGATTGCAACAGACTTGCGCAAGGTTTTCGGGTCATCCTCGCGCCGTTTCCTTTTCTTCTCCCAATACAAAACCGCCCCTGTTTCCGAAGAAACAGGGGAGGCGGTTGTTTGGATTATCTCACGTACTCGATGACGACGCGGCGGTTGGGCTCGGTGCCGGTGGAATGGGTGGTGATGTTGTCCATATCCTGGAGGCTGGCGTGGATCACATGACGCTCGTAGGCGTTCATGGGCTCCAGAGTGGTGCGGCGGCGGTTCTTCAGAACCTGCTGGGCCTTCTTGCGGGCGTAGCGGCGGAGGGAATCCTCCCGCTTCTCCCGGTAGCACTCGGCATCCACATTGATGCGCACGTGGCCGTCGATGGAGCGGTTCACGGCGTAGTTGGCCAGATGCTGGATGGCATCCAGGGTCTCGCCCCGGCGGCCGATCAGGAAGCCCAGACCCTCGCCGGTCAGGTCCACCCGGTAGCTGTTGTCGCCGTCAGCCCAGGCATGGGGCACAGCCTGGGAACCCATGTTCTCCAGCAGGCCCTTGATGAAGACCTCGATCTTCTCCTCGTTGGAGCCGGCCTCGGCGGGGGCGTAAGTACGCTCTGCCTTCTTTTCAGCCTTCTTCTCCACCTTCTCGGCCTTCTTTTCGACCTTGCGCTCGGTCTTCTCGACCTTCTTTTCGGCCTTCTTCTCCACGGGCTTGGGAGCCTCAACCTTCTTGGGAGCCTCAGGCTTCTTCTCCACGGGCTTCTCGGCGGGCTTGGGAGCCTCGGGCTTCTTCTCGGCAGGCTTCTCGGCCCTGGGGGCAGCATCTGCCTTGGGAGCCTTGGGCTTGGAGCGGGAAGCGGAGGACAGGGCGATGCGGGGGGCGGCCTCCTTGGGAGCCTCGGGCTTCTTCTCCTCGGTTCTGGGGGCAGCATCTGCCCTTGCGGGCTTCAGGTCGGGGGCCTCATAGGTCACCTGGACCTTGGCGGGCACGGCACCGATGCCAAAGAAGCCGGACTTGGGCAGGGAGATGACCTGATAGCTCACGTCGTCACGGGTCAGTCCCAGCTGGGCCAGTGCGGCCTCAACGGCGTCGTCGATGGTCTTGCCGGTGGTGATGATACTCTTTTCCATGTTGTTTCTACCTCGAAATATCAGCGGTTGTAGCGGTTGGGATCATAGGCGCGGCCCTTGCAGTAGGGACGCTCGGGGATGCCGGACAGGGCCTCGTTCTTGGGAGCCTCCTCCTCGATAACGCCGTGCTTGGCGTTGTACTCGCGGACAGCGGCAGCCTTCTCGGCGGCCAGACGGGCGGCCTCGGCCTTCTGCAGCTTCTTCTTGCTGGTGTTCTGGGTCTGGCCCTCGGGGTTGGCGGCGCGACGCTCGGCGCGGATGCGCTCCTTCTCGGCCTCGATGGCGTCCAGCTCCATCTTGCGCTGGAGCTTGATGGCATCCTCAGCGTCATAGATTTTGCGGTAACGGGCGGTCAGGATGACGTCCTGGATGGTACGGACCACACCGCCGATGAACCAGTAGATGGACAGACCGGCGGAGACGGAGAAGCCGATCATCAGGGACATCAGGGGCATCATCAGCATCATGGACTGGGTGGTCTGGTTGGCCTGGGAGTTCTTGGCCATCTCCTCGTCCTGGACGCCGTTCTTGTCGGTGATGACGGAGTTGTTCTGCTTCTGCATGATCTTGGTCTGGACGATCTGGGAGCCTGCGGACAGCAGGGGGATCAGGAACAGACCGATGGTGGCCCAGTCAAAGGCCTCCCACTTCCAGAAAGCGAAGGTGGGGACGGAGCCCAGGTTGATGCCCAGGAAGTCGAAATTGATACCGGCCAGGACGGTCTCCTTGATCTCGGGGATCAGGGCCTGGATCTCGGCGGCGTACTGGGGGATCAGCTGGGCGGCGGTGACCTGTGCGTAGGCCACGTTGGTGCCGAAGGCCTCGGGGGCCAGATTCCGCAGCAGCTCCACGATCTGGGCGGAAACCTCGGAGCCGCAGCCCAGGATGTAGGTGATGGGCTCACGGATGACGGTGAACAGGGGGAACAGGATGAACATGGGGATCAGGGACCACAGGCAGCTGCCGCCCATGGAAACGCCCTCGTCCTGCTGCAGCTTCTGCAGAGCCTCGGACTGCTTCTGCTGGTCGTTGGCATAGCGACGCTGGATCTCCTGCATCTGGGGCTGGATCCGGGACATCTTCATCATGCTCTGCTTGCTCTTGGCGGTCAGGGGCAGCAGGGCCATCTGAACGCAGATGGCGAAGAGGATCATGGCGATGCCGTAGTTGTCGGTGAGCTGGTACAGCTGGCCCATCAGCCAGCCGAAGGGGACGGTGACGATGTTGGAAAGCTTAAATGCTAAAAACATGGTTTTTCCTCCTAATGTAGTGGGGAATCAGGGGACGGGATCATACCAGTCCCGCTTGGAAAATGGCTGGCAGCGTCCGATGCGCTTAAGGGCCAGCCACCCGCCCTTCCATACGCCGTATTTCTGCACCGCCTGGAGGGCATACTCCGAACAGGTGGGCCGGTAACGGCAGCAGGGCGGAAAATGGGGGGAGATGCATCGGCGGTAAAACTGGATGCAGCGCAGGACCAGTCGCTTCACGGCTGTTCCTCCCGCAAAATACCGCTCTTTTGGGCCAGAGACAGGTAGGCTCTGGTCAGGTCGGAAAAGCTTGCGTCCACAGCGCGGCCGCGGGCCACCACAACGATGTCCCACCCGGGCAGGAAACGGCTTTCATGGAGCCGATAGACCTCCCGCAGACGGCGTCGCACCCGATTCCGGACAACGGCCTTTCCCAGCTTTTTGCTCACGGTAACGCCCACCCGGTTTTCGCCCAGACGGTTTTTCCGGGCGTAGAGCACGAGGTATTTGTTGCCGTGGCCTCCCGCAGCGTAGAGCCGGCGGAAGATGTGGTTGAGCTTGAGGGATTTGGAGAATTCCATTTGATCATCCTCCTGAATAACAGATACTGTCTTTCCGGGGTCCGGGACCCCAAACATACAGGAAGCGGGGCGAATAAACTATTCGCCCCGCTTTCGCTCCTGTTTGCGCATGCGGCCTCATGCAGCCGACGAAACGCGCTCACCTAATTTAAAATCAGGCAGACAGAACCTTGCGGCCCTTGGCACGACGGCGGGCCAGAACCTTGCGGCCGTTGGAAGTAGCCATTCTCTGACGGAAACCGTGGACCTTGGAACGATGACGGCGGCTGGGCTGGTAGGTACGCTTCATTCGGATACACCTCCTATGATGAAATTCTATGCTCAATACCGGCGGCGCCGGCATAGCAATCCATGTTTTTACGGTACGACACAGTCGTACCGATGTATTATAACCGAAAACGGCTCCAAGGTCAACCACTTTTTTCACGATTTTCCGGGGAATTCCCATTTTTATAGTAGGGCGGCCATAGGCCACCTGCCTGCCGCCAGCGGCGGCAGGTCACCCACATCAGTCAAAACTCGATTCTTTGGGAATCGAGTTTTGACAGCTTGGAATTAAGGTGTGATTGCCCCCGGCAATCATTGGATTTTAGATTCGCTGCGCGGAGCACCACCCTCAAGGGAGAAGCCTTTTGGTTGAAATTTCCACCTTTCTGCATTTTATGATAACAGGTTGGATCCGGGACAAAGGCTTCTCCCCCTGCGGGGGAGAAGCTGTCAGCCATTGGCTCTTCGGAACCAATGGCTGACTGATGTGGGGGACCGCCGCAGGCGGCAGACAGATCGCCCCTACCGCTTTCTTTAATTGTTCCCCAGCTGGAAGAATGCCACGGCACTGGCCGCCGCCACATTCAGCGAGTCCACCCCGTGGGTCATGGGGATCTTGACGGTATAATCGCAATTCGTAATGGTCCCGTCCGCCAGGCCGTCGCCCTCGGTGCCCAGGACCAGGGCCAGCTTTTCTTCTTTGGCCAGCCGGGGGTCCCGGATGGAGCGGGTGTCCTCCCGCAGGGCCAGAGCCGCGGTGGCAAAGCCCATTTCTTTCAGCTCCGCCTGCCAGTTTTCCGGGGCAAAGGTCCACGGGACCTGGAACACCGTGCCCATGCTCACCCGGATGGCCCGGCGGTAGAGGGGGTTGCTGGAGCCGGGGGTCAGGAGCACCGCGTCCATGCCCAGGGCGGCGGCACTGCGGAAGATGGCTCCCACATTGGTGGGGTTCATGACATTTTCCAGCACCGCCACACGGGTGGCACCCTCCAGCGTTTCTGCCAGGGTCGGCAGAGCCCGGCGGCGCATGGCGCAGAGG
>JBGVNV010000023.1:0-55743 GCA_045125955.1 Faecousia sp. | reverse complement strand
GCGCGAGAACAAGACCGTCATGGACATCGCCCGCTACTACACCGAGGCCTTCCGGGCTGACTGTGAGAAGCTGAACATCAAGTGGCCCGAGGTGGTGGAGCCTGCCACCAACTGCATCGACGAGTATATCCACATGGTCCAGACCCTGCTGGACAACGGCAAGGCCTACTTTGTCGGCGGCAACGTCTATTTCGATACCTCCACTCTGGAGAAGTACTATGTCTTCAATGACCACGACGAGGAGGATCTGGCCACCGGCGTCCGTGAGGGCGTGGAGGAGGATTCCAACAAGCGCAACAAGAACGACTTCGTCCTGTGGTTCACCAAGAGTAAGTTCGAGGATCAGGCGCTGAAGTGGGATTCCCCCTGGGGTGTCGGCTATCCCGGCTGGCACATCGAGTGCTCCTGCATCTCCATGAAGCACCTGGGCGAGGACCTGGACATCCACTGCGGCGGCATCGACAATGCCTTCCCCCACCACACCAACGAGATCGCCCAGTCCGAGAGCTACCTGGGCCACAAGTGGTGCAACTACTGGTTCCATGTCCGCCACCTGAACTCCGACTCCGGCAAAATGTCCAAGTCCAAGGGTGAGTTCCTGACCGTCAGCCTCCTGGAGAAGAACGGCTATGATCCCATGGCCTACCGTCTCTTCTGCTTACAGAGCCACTACCGCCGCAATCTGGTCTTTAGCTGGGAGAACCTGGACAACGCTGCTGCCGCTTATGAGAAGCTGATCGCCAAGATCGCCACCCTGAAGGATGAGGGCGGCATCGAGCCCATGATGTTCGCGGACCTGAAGAAGCGTTTTGCCAAGGCTCTGGAGGGCGACCTGAATACCTCCGTCGCCGTCACCGCCGTTTATGACGTTCTGAAGGCAAAGACCACCGATGCCACCAAGCTGGCTCTGATCGCCGATTTCGACAAGGTCCTGTGCCTGAACCTGCTCTCCGCCGCCGAGAACCTGCGCAAGAAACAGGCCGAAGAGGAGGCCGCCAACGCCGATCCCGAGATCGATGCCCTGGTTGCCGCCCGCACCGAGGCCAAGAAGGCCAAGAATTGGGCCGAGGCCGACCGCATCCGTGACGAGCTGAAGGCCCGCGGTATTGAAATTATCGACACCCCCCAGGGTGCCAAGTGGAGAAAGGTATGAAATTACTGATCCTCGATGGCAACTCTGTCATCAACCGGGCCTACTACGGTGTCAAGCCCCTGACCACCCGGGACGGACTGTTCACCCACGCCATCTATGGCTTTCTGAACATTCTCGACCGGATGGAGAAGGCGGAGCAGCCCGAGGCCATCTGCGTGGCCTTTGACCTGAAGGGCCCCACCTTCCGGCACCTGAAATACGAGGGCTACAAGGCCACGCGCCACGGCATGCCCGAGGAGCTGGCGCAGCAGATGCCCATCATGAAGGAAGTCCTCACCGCCATGAACATCCCCATCTATTCCTGCGAAGGCTGGGAGGCGGATGATGTCATCGGCACCGTGGGCCGCATTTGCGGTCAGGAGGACTGGGAGTGCGTCATCGTCACCGGTGACCGGGACTCCCTGCAGCTCATCGATGACCATGTGACCGTCATGCTGGAGACCACCAAGGGCACCATCCGCTTCGACAAGGCGAAATTCATCGAAGAATACGGCTTCGAGCCCAAAAAGCTCATCGACCTGAAGGCCCTGATGGGCGATACCTCCGACAACATCCCCGGTGTCAAGGGCATCGGAGAGAAGACTGCCAAGAATCTGCTGATGGAGTTCGGCAGTCTGGATGGGGTCTATGAGAATCTTGAAAGCAAGGTCATCAAGCCCAAGCAGCGGGAAAATCTCGTCACCTACAAGGATAACGCATACCTGAGCTACGACCTGGCCACCATCCGGCCTGAAGCTCCCATTGACTTCGATCCCCTGGATGCGGTGGTCCGTCCCTATAACAACCAGGAGCTTTACAACCTCTTTGTTCGTCTGGAGTTCGTGAAGCTCATCGACAAATATCACCTGCGGGGTGCCGATGTGGAAGCGGCCCCCGTGAAGGTCACCTCTGAGCCCCTGAAGCGGTGCGACTGTCTGCCCGCACCCGGCACGGACTGCGCCCTGTATCTGGCTCCCGATGGCTCCCTGGGCGTGGCCTGGGCGGAGGGCGTGTGCGCCGTAACCCCTCTGGAGGCCATGTGCCTGGGCACCCTTCTGGAGCAGGGAGCGTGGGTCCTCCATGACTGCAAGACCTTGTGGCATGAGTTGGACAATCTGGGTCTGCCCGCCCCCAAGGCGGTTTTCGACACCGCCCTGGCGGCTTATGACCTGAACCCCAGCGCGTCTGACTATCCCGTGTCCAAGCTGGCCACCAATTTCCTGGGGCTCAATGTGGATGACGGCGACCCCGTCGGCTGTGCCGAGGCTGTCTGGAAGCTCCGGGCGGTCATGGATGCAGAGCTGAAGGAATTCGGCATGGAGCAGCTCTATTATGATATCGAGCTGCCGCTCTGCGATGTGCTGTACCGCATGGAGCGCGAGGGCATTGCCGTGGACCGGGCCACCCTGGATGCCTTCGGCAAAATGCTGGCCCAGCGGATCGATGACTGCGAGAAGCTGATCCATTCCTACGCCGGCGGCCCCTTCAACATCAATTCCCCCAAGCAGCTGGGTGTGCTCCTCTTTGAGACCCTGGGCCTGCCCCACGGCAAGAAGACCAAGACCGGCTACTCCACCAATGTGGAGGTGCTGGAAAAGCTCCGGGACAAGCACGAGATCATCCCCGCCATCATGGATTACCGGATGCTCACCAAGCTCAAGTCCACCTACGCCGACGGTTTGATGAAGGTCATCGAGGGTGACGGACGGGTGCGGACTACCTTCCAGAATCTGGTCACCGCCACGGGCCGCCTAAGCTCCACCGAGCCGAACCTGCAAAATATACCCGTCCGGACCGATCTGGGCGCGGAGATCCGAAAGATGTTCGTGCCCAAGGCGGG
Organism: Faecousia sp.; assembly: GCA_045125955.1. GTDB lineage: Bacteria > Bacillota > Clostridia > Oscillospirales > Oscillospiraceae > Faecousia. The sequence continues at coordinate 52,771 of JBGVNV010000023.1, read as the reverse complement.
ATGCGTGCTGGTGGATGCGGACTACAGCCAGATCGAGCTGCGGGTCCTGGCCCACATTGCGGACGATACCGTCATGCAGGATGCCTTCAAGAGCGGTCTCGATGTCCACACCGTCACCGCGTCCCAGGTTTTCCATGTGCCCTTCGAGGAGGTCACGCCCCTGCAGCGGCGCAACGCCAAGGCCGTCAACTTCGGCATCGTCTACGGCATTTCCGAGTTCTCCCTGGCGGAGGATCTGGGCGTGGGCCGGTACGAGGCCAAGGATTATATCGAATCCTACCTGGACCACTATCGCGGCGTCCGCCGGTATATGAAGCAGGTGGTGGTCGATGCCCGGGATACGGGCTACACTCAGACCATCTACGGCCGCAGAAGAAGCATCCCCGAGCTGAAAAGCTCCAACTTCAACGTCCGCAGCGGCGCGGAGCGCATCGCCCTGAACACGCCCATCCAGGGCACCGCCGCAGACCTCATCAAGCTGGCCATGATCCGGGTGGATGCCGCCCTGCGGCGGGATTTCCCCCAGGCGAAGCTGATTTTGCAGGTCCATGACGAGCTGATCGTCGAGTGTCCCGAAGAGCTCGCCGCCGAAGTCGCCGCCCTGGTCAGCCGGGAGATGGAGCAGGTGGCATCCCTGAACGTTCCCTTGACCGCCGAGGCCAAGTGGGGAAAGAGCTGGTACGACGCAAAATGATCGAGATCATCCGAATGAACGAAAGCCATGTTTCCGCCGTGGCAGAGCTGGAGAGGCAGAACTTTTCCGAGCCCTGGCCGGAGATCGCCGTCCGCAGTGAGCTGACCAACAAGCTGGCTCTGTGGCTGGTGGCGGTGGAGGACGGTGTGGTTGCCGGTTATGTGGGCAGCCAGACGGTGCTCCAGGAGGCGGATATGATGAACATCGCCGTCGCAGACACCCACCGCCGCCGTGGTATCGCCCGGATGCTGGTGGAGGAGCTGATCCGCCAGCTCGATGCCTACCAGCTGACCCTGGAGGTCCGGGCTTCCAACGCCCCCGCCATCGCCCTTTATGAAAAATTGGGCTTTACCCAGGTGGGCCTTCGGAAAAATTACTACCACAAACCCAAAGAAGACGCTCTGATCCTGAGAAAGGAGTGGAAAATTTGAACATTTTAGCAGTGGAATCCAGCTGTGACGAGACTGCCGTGGCCATCGTCCGGGACGGTCGGGAAATTCTGACTGACTGCATCGCATCCCAGGTGGCGGAGCACCGCATCTACGGCGGCGTGGTCCCCGAGATCGCATCGCGCAAGCATGTGGAGGCCATCTACGGCCTGGCGGACGAGGCCCTGGCCAAGACCGGCCTGAGCCGATCCGACATCGATGCCGTTGCCGTCACCTACGCGCCGGGCCTCATCGGCGCGGTGCTGGTGGGCGTGAATTTTGCCAAGGCCGCTGCCTTGGCTCTGAACAAGCCCCTGATCCCCGTTCACCACATTCGCGGTCACATCGCCGCCAATTATCTGGCCTTTCCGGAGCTGAAGCCCCCCTTCCTGTGTCTGGTGGTGTCCGGCGGACACACCATGATCGTGGAGGTGGAGGACTACACCAAAATGCGCATCCTGGGCACCACCCTGGACGATGCCGCCGGTGAGTGCTTCGACAAGGTGGGCCGGGTCCTCGGCATGCCCTATCCCGGCGGCGCGGCTCTGGATAAGGCCGCCCAGGCGGGCAACGACAAGAGCTATCCCATGCCCCGGCCCAAGCCCGGCGAGAATCCCTATGACATGAGCTTCTCCGGCCTGAAGACTGCGGCTCTGAACACCATCCACCACGCCGAGCAGGTGGGGGAGGAGATCGACATCCCCGGCCTCTGCGCCAGCTTCTGCGCCGCCGTGTCCGATACCCTGGTGCCCAGGGTGGTCATGGCATTAAAGGAGACGGGCCACAGGCAGCTGGCCGTGGCCGGCGGCGTGGCCGCCAACTCCGTCATCCGCCGGGACATCCTGGCTGCGGCGGAAAAGCTGGGCGTGAAGGTCTACCTGCCGCCCCTGAGCCTCTGCGGCGACAATGCCGCCATGATCGGCTCCCAGGCCTACTATGAGTACCAGGCGGGCAACACCGCCGGCATGGAGCTCAACGCCTACGCAACCAAATCCATTTTGGGAGAAGCCCTTTAAAAGAAAATGCAGGAGTGCATACACACTCCTGCATTTTTCGTATTTTGTTTCGGGTGGATGAAATTTCCTGCATGAATATACAGAACATTTTGTATCATCCTGGCGGAAAGTGGGGAAACCGGGGGAAACGGTGTGGATGTTGAAAGTTTCGGTAAAATTTAGGCGAAGCTAACCTGTGGAAAAGCCTGTGGACAGTGTGAATAACTTTTTGCATAAAAGGGGGTTATCCTGTCGTATCCGGCGGAAAGAGGGGAGAAGTACCGAACTTTTTTGCACAGGTCAGCCGTTTTCTGCAAAATGCTCAGGCATTGCCGCCTTCAAAATGGGTTTCCAGCCATCGGACGGCGATGTGGGCAAGGGCGGCGGTGCCGTAGGGCATGGCGTTCTCGTCCAGCCGGACCGTGGGGTGGTGCAGAGGGATTGTGTAGCCCTCCTGGCTGTTTCCGGCGGAGAGGGCCAGCATCAGCGTGGGGATCTGCTGACTGACATAGGCGAAATCCTCGCTGCCGCCGCCCCGGCCGCTGGGCAGGTCCGCAGCGGAGAGGACCATGGGCAGGATCTCCCGGAGCCAGCCGGGGACGGCCTTTGCCAAATCGGCATCGTTGTTGAGGGTGGGCGCGCCGCTGCCGAATTCCACTGCGGCGGTGGCCCGGTAGGCAGAAGCCACGGCGGCGGAAATTTCCGCCATGCGGGTTTTCAGCATGGTGCGGGTCTGCTCGTCATAGGTCCGGATGGTGCCCCGGAGCTCGCAGGTGTCCGCGATGGCGTTGGGGGCGGTGCCGCCCTGGATGGTGCCGATGGTCAGCACCGCTTCGGTGCCGGGGGCCAGCTCCCGTGCGTGGAGCTCCTGGAGGGCCAGGAGGATGTGGGCGGCGGCGGTGAGGGCGTCGATGCCCTGGTGGGGGGTGGAGCCGTGACAGCCCCGGCCCTGGACCCGGATGGTGAAATAGTCGGCGGCGGGGGCACTGACGCCGGGGGCCATGGTGATGACCATGCCGGCGGGCATGGGAGCACCGGCGGTGACATGGAGCATGACCGCCGCGCCGGGTCTGGGATTTTCCAGAACGCCGTGCTCCAGCATATCCTTTGCGCCCTCGAAAATCTCCTCGGCGGGCTGGAACATGAGCTTGACGGTGCCCTTCAATTCGATTTCGTGTTCTTTCAGCAGCTTCGCCGCGCCCAGGAGCATGGCGGTGTGCAGGTCATGGCCGCAGGCGTGCATGGAGCCGTTGGTGCTTGCAAATTCCTCGCCGCTCTCCTCGGGGATGGGCAGGGCGTCCATATCCGCCCGGAGGAGGATGCAGGGCTCTCCCTGACCGATGGTGGCGGTCAGGCCCGCCCGGCCGCAGGGGACAGGGGAGAGGCCCAGGCTTTCCAGCTCCCGGCGGACATATTCGACGGTTTCGGCAAGGTCGAAGGCCACGCCGGGATGGGCATGGAGCCAGCGGCGGTGCAGGGTGAGCTCGCGCTGAAGGGCTTTGGCTTCGGTGAACAGATCGGTCATGGGATCATCCTCCTGAATGGTTTTTGTTATCATAGCATTATTTATGCCCCAAATCAATCGGTCTTGACAAGCGGTGGTGCTGTGATAAAATAAATTCAGAATCGAAAAAGGGGGATAATCCATGCTGGAGATCCTGAGCCGGGCGGGCAGCTTCATTGCCATCATCGTCCTGGGCTTTGTACTGAAAAAAATCGGCGTGTTTCGGGAGGAGGACTTTGGCGTTCTGTCCAAGGTCTGCATCCGCATCACCCTGCCCGCCGCCATCATCACATCCTTCGCGGGCAAGGAGATCGACCCGAGCCTGCTTCTGCTGCTGTTTCTGGGCATCGGCTGCGGCGTGCTGTACATCTGCCTGGGCTTTTTGCTGAACCGGAAAAATTCCCGGGAGCAGAAGGCCTTTGATATCCTGAATCTGCCGGGCTACAACATCGGCTGCTTCTCCATGCCCTTTGCCCAGAGCTTTCTGGGCCCCATGGGCGTCATCGCCACCAGCCTCTTTGACAGCGGCAATGCCTTCATCTGCCTGGGCGGTGCCTTCGGCGTGGCCTCCTCCGTCAAGGACGGCAAGGGCTTTGATTTTAAGCGCGTGTTCAAGGCTCTGAGCAAGTCCGTGCCCTTCCTGACCTATCTTCTGATGGTCATTTTGAATCTTCTGCGCATCAAGGTCCCCGGCCCTGTGGTGGAGTGCGCCTCCATCATCGGCGGAGCCAACTCCTTCATGGCCATGTTTATGATCGGCGTGGGCTTCAAGCTGGCCCTGGGGGACAAGGGCCAGATGGGCAAGGTCCTGCGGATCCTGAGCGTCCGCTACGGTGTGGGCGCGGTGCTGGCCCTGATCTTCTACTTCGTCCTGCCCTTTCCTCTGGAGGTCCGTCAGGCCCTGGTGATCCTGGCCTTCAGCCCCATCGGCTCCGCCGTTCCGCCCTTCACCGCCGAGCTTGGCGGCGATGTGGGACTGAGCAGTGCCATCAATTCTCTTGCCATCGTCATCAGCATCTGCATCTATGTGGTGCTGCTGAGCGTCATGCTGTGAATCCATGTCGGCTTCCTGCCCGGAAGCCGACATTTTTATCAGAAAAACGCAGGTATAGCCGCAAAAGCTGTACAAAAAAGCAATTTACTTTTGGTCCCGAATGTAGTATACTGTTTTAGCATGGGTCTTTATGACCATGCTGCTTTTATTGGATTCCGGACGCTCCTTTGGGGCGGTACAGAAAGATAGGAGAATGATTGTGAAACGAATCAATGTCTTGCTGCTGATGATCCTGGCAGTTGCCTTCGGATTGTTTGCCGGCTACCATCTTTGGGTCCACAACCGGCTGGATACCACCGGACCTGTCCTGACTGTGGAGGAAGGGATGCTGGAGATCTCGGTCAAGGACCGGGAAACCGCGCTGATGAAGGGCATCCGTGCTGTGGATGACCGGGACGGCGATGTGACCGCCTCCATTCTGGTGGAGAGCATCTATGGTATCAGCGAGGATCATGTGACCACCGTGACCTATGCTGCCTTTGACCGGGCGGGCAACGTTACCAAGATCCAGCGGAAGATCCGCTTTGTGGATTATCAGTCCCCCCGCTTTGAGGCCTACGGTTCTCTGACCTTCCCCGGAAACTTCAGCTTTGATCTGATGGATCATGTGGGTGCATACGACGTGCTGGAGGGTGACATCCGCCGCAGGGTCCACGCTACCCTGGTCAGCGACACCAAGGACATCAGTGCGGAGGGCAACCATCAGGTCAAGCTGATGGTCACCAACAGCCTGGGCGATACCGCAGAGGTCGTGCTCCCGGTGCTGGTGTATTCCCCGGAATGGTATACCGCAGATGTGATGCTGACCGACTACCTGATCTATCTGAAGCAGGGGTCCGCTTTTCAGGCGGAGGACTATCTGGAGAGCTTTGTCTTCCGCGGAGATCCCATCGACATCAGCCGGGAGATTCCCTCTGACATCAATGTGGAGATCCAAAACGAGGTTCGGACCGGTATCCCCGGTGTTTACGAAGTGACCTATATTCTTTCCAAAAATCTGAACGGCACGAACCATTCCGGCATTGCCAAGCTGATCGTGATCGTGGAATGACAGGAGGATGGAAATGAAACCTGAAGAAAAAGAATTGAATCCGTATCAGAAATCGCTGTTCCCCTTCGATCCGGTCGTGCTGCTGCTGGATGCCGGCAGGAAATGGGTGCTGGTCCTGGTGGCGTCCCTGATCGCGGCGATGGCGGCGTATGTCTATGCGGACAGTATGTACATCCCCCAGTATTCGACCCAGAGTACCCTGGTCCTGACCACGCGGGACAGCTCCACCTCGGTCTATGACAATCTGAACTCCACTTCCAATCTGGCGACGGTGTTCGCTGAGGTGCTCAACAGCTCTGTCATGCGCAACAATGTTCTCGATAAGCTGGGAATGGACAGCTTCAACGGCAGTATCCATGCCGGCTATATCGAGGAGACCAACCTGATGACCATCGAGGTTCGCGGACGGGATCCCCGGACCACCTTCCAGGTGATGAATGTCCTGCTGGAAAAGCATGACATGGTCACCTATGCGGTCATGGGAGATATCATTCTGGAGGTCCTGGAGCCGCCGGTGGTCCCCACCGCCCCCATCAACCGGACCCACGCGGGACAGTCGTTCCGAAAGGTTGCGCTGTTGGTTGGTGCGGGTATGTTCCTGGTGCTGATGGTTTGTGCCTACTTCAAGGATGTGATCCGCAGCAAGGAGGAGGCAGAAGAAAAGCTCAGCTGCTGGTGCCTGGGCGAGATCCGGCATGAGCAGAAAAAGCGGAGCTGGAAGGACATCCTGACCCGGAAAAAGCGAAGCATCCTCATCAGCGATCCCCAGACCAGCTTCCGCTTTGTCACCACCATGAGCAAGCTTGGCCGTCGGGTGGAGCAGAGCATGGGCAAGGGCAAGGTCCTGCTGGTCACCAGTGTCATGGAGAACGAGGGTAAGTCCACGGTTTCCGCCAATCTGGCCCTGGCACTGGCCAAGAAATATCCGAAGGTCCTGCTGCTGGACTGTGATCTGCACAAGCCTGCCTGCCGGAAGATCCTGGATCACGAGATCCCGGCGCATTTCACCCACGAGGTGATCCGCGGCGAGGTGGAGCTGGCGGATGCGGTCTGCAAGGATAAGCGCAGTCGTCTGCACATGCTCTTTGCCAAGCATTGTGGGCCTCAGGATGTGAACGAGCTCATTGGCACATCCGACATGGGACGGATGCTGGAGCAGGCCAGGAAGGAATTCGATTATGTGGTCATCGATATGGCCCCCATGTCCGTGGTTTCCGACACGGAGGCGGTCATGGAGCTGTCCGATGCCAGTTTGCTGGTCGTGCGTCAGAACGGTGTGCGCAGCATGGACCTGAACCGTGCCATCAATGACCTGCAGCGGGGCAAGGCAAAGCTCCTGGGCTGTGTGCTGAACAATGTTTACTCGATGGACATCCTCTCCGGAGAGGGCTACGGCACCGGCTACGGCAGATACGGTGGCTACGGTAAGTATGGCCGCTACGGCAAGTATGGCCGCTATGGCGTTTACGCCAAGCAGCAGAACGTGGAATAAGGGAGTATGTTATGGAAGAAAAAGAATTGAATCTCCCGAAGATCGACCTGATATTCCTGTTCCGGATCTGGCTGCGCTATGCCAGACGGTTTTGGGCCATGGCCCTGGTGCTGGCGATCCTGTGCGCAGGCTTTCTGGGATACAGCGGATACAAGGCCTATCGGCCCACCTATGAGGCATCCGTATCCTTTACGGTGCAGGTGGCCAATCCGCTGTATGGAAACGTCAGCTCCTACAACAATGCCACTGCAAAGCAGCTCAATGCCACTTTCCCCTATATCCTGCGCAGTGCGATCCTGCGCCAGCGTGTCAGCGAGCATCTGGGTGTTGCCGCAGTGCCCTCGGTGCTGACCTCGGTGCTGCCCAATTCCAACATTTTTACCATCCGCGTCCGGCATGCCAATCCCGAATGGGCCTATCAGGTCCTGCAGGCGGTGGTGGAATGCTATCCCCAGGTGGCGGAATATGTCGTTGGTGCCACAAAGCTGGTGATCCTGGATGACAGCGGTGTACCCACTGCGCCGCTTTACAATCTGGATCTGACCTCCTCCATGGTACTCGGTGCATGTGCCGGCGTGCTGCTTTGGATGGTATTGATGCTGCTTTTGACCCTGGCCCGACGGACCATCCACAATGAGGACGAGCTCAAGCATACCATGAATTATCAGTGTCTGGGCATCGTGCCGGCTACCAAGGTGGTGGAGCGGACCAAGGGCTGCCCCCTGCTCCACAAGGATAACGACAAGTTCGGCTTCGGTGAATCCGTCCGTCTGCTGCAGATGCATGTCCAGAAGGAGATGGAGAGTCAGGATCAGAAGCTCCTGATGGTCTCCGGTGCCACCCCCGGCGAGGGCAAGACCACCATTGCAGTGAATCTTGCCATTGCGTTCGCCAGGAAGGGCCATCGGGTATTGCTGGTGGACTGCGATATGTACAACCCCTCGGTCGCACGGGCTCTGGGTCTTGAGAATGCGAAGACCCTGCAGGACTATCAGAATGGCGAAGCGACCCAGACGGAGATTATCATGAAGTCCGGCATCCGGCACATGTATGTCATGGCGGCCAATATGGATTTCAAGGATGTGAAGTCCAAGGCTCTGCTGGAGAAAGTCCTGAATGCATCCCGCAGGACCTTTGATTATGTGATCCTGGATACGCCCCCCTGCTCCCTGATGGTGGATGCGGCGGAGCTTTCCGATCTGGCGGACTGCGCCCTGATGGTCATTCGCCAGGACTACGCATCCCGCGCCCAGATCCTGGAGGGTGTGCGTCTGCTGACCGACAACGGCCTGACCATGATCGGCTGCGCCATCAACGGCGTCACCGGCAACCTGGCCACCCATGGCTACCGCTATGGCAACGGCTATGGTTACGGCTACGGATATGGCTATGGCTACGGTTATGGCGGCTACGGCGGCTATGGCTACGGCTACGGAAGCAGGAAAAAAGATTCCGATTGATGTGAAAACTCCCTGTTCCCACCGGGAACAGGGAGTTTTTGCGCAGAAAAAGGCGGCAGCTCCGGGAAGCTGCCGCCATAAATTTTACTTTCCGGGCTTGAAGGAATCCTTCAGGCTGACGGAGCGGTTGAAGACCAGGTGGCCGGGGGCGCAGTCACGGCTGTCGGGGCAGAAGTAGCCCAGACGCATGAACTGGTAGCTGGCGGGAGCCTTGGCATCTGCCAGGGAGGCCTCGACCTTACAGCCGGTGAGAACTTCCAGAGAGTTCTTGTTCATGTCGCCCAGCAGAGCCTCCATGGAGGAGGTGTCGGGGGAGACGGCATTGAACAGGTTCTCGTACAGACGGACCTCGGCATCCACCGCGGTCTCGGCGTCCACCCAGTGGATGGTGGCACCCTTGACCTTGCGGCCGTCGGCGGGATCGCCGCCACGGGACTCGGGATCGTAGGTGGCCAGGACCTCGGTGACGTTACCGTTCTCATCGGTGTTGTAGCCGGTGCAGGTGATGAGGTATGCACCCTTCAGGCGGCACTCCAGACCGTTGGGATACAGACGCTTGTACTTGGGCACGGGAGCGGGCAGGAAGTCGTCGCTCTCGATCCACAGGTTCCGGGAGAAGGTGACCTCACGGGTGCCGTCCTCGGGGCGGCTGGGGTTGTTCTCCACGACCAGCTTCTCGGACTGGCCCACGGGGTAGTTGGTGATGGTCAGACGGATGGGCTTCAGAACGGCCATGACGCGCTGGGCGGTCTCGTTCAGATCCTCGCGCAGGCAGAAATCCAGGAAGGCCAGGGGAATGGTGTTGGGGGACTTGGCAACGCCCACACGCTCGCAGAAGTTGCGGATGGAGGCGGGGGTGAAGCCGCGGCGGCGCAGGCCGCACAGGGTGGGCATTCTGGGGTCGTCCCAGCCGTCCACATACTTCTCCTCCACCAGAGCGCGCAGATAACGCTTGCTCAGCACGGTGTGGTCGATGCCCAGGCGGGCGAACTCGATCTGACGGGGCTTGGAGGGAACGCTGACGTTCTCCACCACCCAGTTGTACAGGGGACGGTGGTTCTCAAACTCCAGGGAGCAGAGGCTGTGGGTGATGCCCTCCAGGGCGTCCTGGATGGGGTGGGCGAAGTCGTACATGGGGTAGATGCACCACCTGTCACCCTGACGGTGATGGTGCATGTGACGGATGCGGTAGATGACGGGGTCGCGCATGTTGAAGTTGCCGGAGGCCAGATCGATCTTGGCGCGCAAGGTCATGGCGTTGTCCTCGAACTCGCCGTTACGCATGCGCTCGAACAGGTCCAGAGACTCCTCGATGGGGCGGTCCCGGTAGGGGGAGATGGCGGGGGTGTTGACGTCGCCACGGTACTCCTTGAACTGCTCAGGGGTCAGCTGGCAGACGTATGCCAGGCCCTTCTTGATGAGCTCCACGGCGAACTCGTAGTCCTTCTCAAAGTAGTCGGAGCCGTAGAAGAAGTTCTCGCCCCAGTCGAAGCCCAGCCAGCGGATGTCCTCCTTGATGGCATCGACGAACTCCACATCCTCCTTGGTGGGGTTGGTGTCGTCCATGCGCAGGTTGCAGATGCCGCCATACTTCTCGGCGGTGCCGAAGTCGATGGTCAGGGCCTTGCAGTGGCCGATGTGCAGGTAGCCGTTGGGCTCGGGGGGAAAACGGGTGTGGACAGTACGACCGGCATACTGACCGCCCTCAGCGATGTCCTCATCGATAAAGGTGTGGATGAAATTTTTGCTTTCGGTAATTTCAGCCATGAAAATCGTCCTCTCTTGGTGTGGTTTATAGATTCTCATATTATAAACCATAGAATCGGCATTTGCAACAAAAATTCTCACCTTTTTTCGGCAGAGGGGAGGGGGCGGCCCTGAGATGGAATTCTGAAGAATTCTAAAGATAATGGAAAACATCTGTACACGGGGGGCGGATGTGCTATAATATAATTACAAAAAAATAAGGAGGCGAGTACTATGAAAAAGCGGATCGTTTTGTTGCTGATCCTGTCGCTGGCACTGTGCGGATGTGCACTGAGGGCACCGGAATCAGATATGGCCCGATTTGAGTATCCGGGGCTGAAATGGGGCATGGCTCCCGGTGAAGTGCTGGATGCCCTGGGAAAGACGGATGCGGACATCATCGATGAGTCCGAAGATCGCAGCGATGATATGGAATCGGATTTCCGGCAGTACTGGATGATCCTCCATGAGGTGGAAGCCTTTGGGCAGGAAACCACGGCGGCGGCGTTTATCTTCATGGACTATACCCAGAGCGGCGAGGATTTTCAGCTGGTGGAGCTGAGATTCTTCTATCCCGATGGACATGACGGCTCGGAGGCTGCAGATGTGGCGGCTCTGGAAGCGGAGCTTGTGGCGTTCTACGGTCCTGCTGCCAAGACGGAGCATTGGGACCCGGAGGAGCGCAGGCACTACGAGGTTACAGAGGAACAGCCTGCCAATGTGTTTTCCTGGGATTCCGGTTTGACCTGCTGGGATCTGTTGACTCAGGAGCAACGGGATGGGGTTTATGCCTATTACTGTGGCAGAGCGGAAAATCCTGTCAGCCTGGAGGAGTTTGCCGAAGATTGGAAGGGAAGAGCGTTCCATATCAGCCTCCAGCCCTATCATCATCGATACCTGGCTCAAATAGGGCAATCCATCGATGAGGAAGGACGCAGCTGGGGCGTGAGCAATGTTTGCATTACAATGGATGCGCAGTCGTATTATGGAATCCAGCATACGGCTGACGTTTGGATGGAATCGGAATAATTGCCAAAGACGGAAGCCCCCGGAGTGATCCGGGGGCCTCCTATATTCGAAAACAATTTATGAAAAAAGCAATTTAGCGGTTGCGCTTTTCCCGTTCTTATATTAAAATAGGAAAGGATATGAAGATACTTACAAAGGAGTGATCCCTTTTGAATGAACTGAAGTATAAGCGCGTCCTGCTGAAGGTCAGCGGTGAGGCACTGGGCGAGAAGACTGCCCAGGGTGACGGCTTTGGTCTGGATTTTGCCAAGATGAACGCAGTCGCCGCTTCCATCAAGGAATGTGTCGATATGGGTGTCCAGGTGGGTCTGGTCATCGGCGGCGGCAACTTCTGGCGGGGCGTGAAGAACGGCTCCGGCAAGATGCAGCGCAGCCACGCCGACTCCATGGGCATGCTGGCCACCGTCATGAACGCCATCGCCGTGGCCGATGTGCTGGAGCAGCACGGCCTGGATGCCAGAGTCCTGACCGCCGTGGAGATGAACAAGTTTGCGGAGTATTTCACCCGCGACCTGGCCAACCGCTACCTGAACGAGGGTAAGGTGGTCCTCTTCGCCGCCGGTACCGGCAACCCCTACTTCTCCACCGACACCGGCGCAGTCCTGCGCGGCGTGGAGATCGAGGCTGATGCCATCCTGATGGCCAAGAATGTGGATGCCATCTACTCCGCAGATCCCAAGCGCGACCCCAATGCCATCCGCTATTCTGAGCTGACCTACGCCAAGGTCCTGGAGGACGGCCTGAAGGCCACCGATGTGACCGCCATGGCTCTGGCCATGGACAACAACATGCCCATGGTCTGCTTCGGCCTGGAGGAGGAAAACAGCATCATCCGCGTGGTTCGCGGCGAGAAGATCGGAACCACCGTTACCAATTAACATACTTTTAGGAGGACAATAAAATGGCAGTTGATTTTAAGGAATATGGCAGAAGAATGGACAAGGCTCTGGACCACCTGAACGATGAGTTCGGTGCCGTCCGCGCCGGCCGCGCCAACGCAAAGGTTCTGGACCGCATCACCGTGGAGTATTATGGCAGTGAGACTCCCCTGAACGGTGTCGCCACCATCTCCTCTCCCGATGCCCGTACCCTGGTCATCCAGCCCTGGGATACCAAGCTGCTGAAGGACATCTGCAAGGCCATCCAGACCAGCGAGCTGGGCATCAACCCCCAGAACGACGGCCGCGTGGTCCGTCTGGTGTTCCCCCAGCTGACTGAGGACCGCCGTAAGGATCTCGTTAAGCAGGTCAAGAAGTACGCCGAGGACGCAAAGGTCGCCATGCGCAACATCCGCCGCGATGGCATGGACTACGTCAAGAAGCTGAAGAAGGCCAGCGAGATCACAGAGGACGACCAGATGAAGGCCGAGTAGGATCTGCAGGATCAGGTCGACAAGAACATCAAGAAGGTCGATGCCGCCCTGGCCGCCAAGGAAAAGGAACTGATGGCCATCTGATTTGGCTGAAAGCAAGGGGCGCGGTGCGCCCCTTGTAGTCTTATATCCTTCTCAATCGTAGGGGCGATCCTTGATCGCCCGCCGAAAAACCATGTTTTTCGGATTCCCAGTCGGGGAATTACTTGATTTCGCATTGCGGCGACTGATTTTGCTGTGCAAAATCAGCGGGCGACCGAGGGTCGCCCCTACAGTTTTTTTGATTTGATTGAGGTATCTTATGGCATTATTTGAAAAGAAAAAGCCCGAAAGCCAGCTGCCGCCGCCACGGCATATTGCCATCATCATGGACGGCAACGGCCGCTGGGCGAAGAATCGCGGTCTGCCCCGGACCGCCGGACACGCCGCCGGTGCGGAGACTTTCCGCCGGATCGCCAACCACTGCCGCGCCCTGGGTGTCGAATACCTGACGGTCTACGCCTTCTCCACCGAGAACTGGAAGCGCAGTGAGGAGGAGGTCGGCGGCATCATGAAGCTGCTGAAAAACTACCTGCTGGAGGCCATGCGGGACATGGAGAAGAACCGGGTCCGATTCTGCTTCTTCGGTGACCTGACCCGGCTGAGCCCGGAGCTCCAGGAGCTCTGCGCCCAGGCCGCCGGAGCGTCCGCCGAGTACGATGTCCAGGTGAACTTCTGCCTGAACTACGGCGGACGGGACGAGATCGTCCGGGCCGCCCGGGAGTTTGCCCGGAAGGTGGCGGCAGGGGAGTGCAGCGCAGAGGACCTGACCGAGGAGAATTTCTCCGACCTCATGTACTCCGCCGGTGTGCCCGACCCGGAGCTGGTGATCCGGCCCAGCGGCGAGCTGCGGCTGAGCAATTTCCTGCTGTGGCAGTCCGCTTACTCTGAATTCGTTTACATGAATGTGCTGTGGCCCGACTTCAAGGAGAAGGACCTGGATGCGGCCATCGCGGAATTTCACCGGCGCAACCGCCGGTTTGGAGGCGTGTAAAAAGCTATGAAAACCCGTGTTCTCGCGGCTGTGGCCCTGCTGCCGCTGCTGTTTGTGTGTATTTTTTTCCTGCCCAAGGTCTGCACCGCCATCGTCTTCGGTCTGGCGGGTGCCATCGGTGCCTATGAGCTGCTCCATGCCACCGGCCATGTGAAGCACCCCCGTCTGGTGGCCTACGCCGCCCTGTCCGCCTTCCTCATGTCCATCTGGAGCTGGGCGGGACAGAATCAGGGCTGGTTCAGCCTGCTGGTGGTGGCTGTCTTCGCTGCATATTTTGGCGAGATGATGGCAAACCATGTAAAGCTGACCTTTGACAAGATCGCCATGTGCCTGGTGGCCGCGCTGGTCGTGCCGTACCTCCTGACCTCTCTGGTCCGCGTTCTGGCCATGCGGCTGGGCCGGTACTACATCATCGTGCCCTTCCTGATGGCCTTCCTGCCCGACACCGGCGCGTATTTTGCAGGCCGTGCCTTCGGCAAGCACAAGCTCGCCCCCGTCATCAGCCCCAAGAAGACCATCGAGGGTGTCATCGGCGGTGCAGTCTCCTCCGTCATCGGCATGCTGCTCTATGCTCTGGTCATGAGCCTGGCCTTTGAGATGCAGGTCAACTATTTCTACGCCATCATTTTCGGTCTGGCCTCCGCCGCGGGCAGTGTCTTCGGCGACCTGTGCTTCTCCGTCATCAAGCGGCAGACCGGCATCAAGGACTACGGCAACCTGATCCCCGGTCACGGCGGTATTCTGGACCGGTTCGACTCCATGATGGTGGTGGGCCCCCTGGCGGAGGCTCTGCTGATCCTCATCCCCATGGCTGTGAAGTAAGGAGAGAGAAATTATGATGAAGAACATTTCCATTCTGGGCTCCACCGGCTCCATCGGCCGTCAGAGCCTGGATGTCATCGAGAAGCTGGAGGGCATCAAGGTCGTGGCCCTGACCGCCGGTACCAGCGTGGATCTGATGGCTGAGCAGTGCCGCAAGTTTGTTCCCGAGCTGGCAGTCATGGCTTCCGAGGAGGCCGCAAAAAAGCTGGCCGCTGAGATCGCTGACCTGCCCACCCGCATTTCCTGGGGCGAGCAGGGCCTGATCGAGGCCGCGGAGCTGCCCTCCGCCGACTGCGTCATCACTGCCGTTGTGGGCATGGTGGGGCTGAAGCCCACCCTGGCCGCCATCCGGGCAGGCAAGCGCATCGGCCTTGCCAACAAGGAGACCCTGGTCTGCGCCGGTGAGATCGTCATGCGCGAGGCCAAGGCCCACGGGGTGGAGATCATCCCCGTGGACTCCGAGCACTCCGCCATTTTCCAGTGCCTCATGGGCAATGTGGCCCACGGCCAGATCGAGAAGATCATCCTGACCTGCTCCGGCGGTCCCTTCTTCGGTAAGACCCGTGAGGAGCTGAAAAATGTCACCCGGGCCGATGCCCTGAAGCACCCCAACTGGAAGATGGGCGCGAAGATCACCATCGACTGCTCCACCCTGATGAACAAGGGTCTGGAGGTCATCGAGGCCATGCGTCTGTACGACCTGCCCCTGGAGCAGGTCCAGGTGCTCATCCACCGCCAGTCCATCGTCCACTCCATGGTCGAGTATGTGGACGGCGCAGTGATGGCCCAGCTGGGCGCGCCCGACATGCGCCTGCCCATCCAGCTGGCCCTGACCTACCCCGAGCGCGTGGCCTGTCCCGTTGACAAGCTGGACCTGACCGCCGCGCCCCTGGCGTTCAGCCATCCCGACCTGGAGAGCTTCCCCTGCCTGCGCCTGGCCATGGAGGCCGCGAAGCAGGGCGGCACCGCCTGCCCCGTCATGAACGGTGCCAATGAGGTGGCTGTGGCCCTGTTCCTGGAGGACAAGATCGGCTTCTACGACATCTATGACCTCGTCAAGGGTGCCATGGATGCCATCCCCTTCATCGCCGACCCGACCCTGGAGCAGGTGCTGGAGTGCGACGCCGCCGCAAGAAAGTACGTGGCGGAGCACGCCTGCAAGTAAATATTGCTGACGCGTGGGCGACCGCAAGGGTCGCCCCTACGCGGCAAACCCGATTTTAGCGAGGAATTTGAATGTCCATTATTTTCGCAATTCTGATGTTCAGTGTCCTGATCTTTGTCCACGAGCTGGGTCATTTCATGACCGCCAAGCTCTTCGGCGTTCAGGTCAATGAATTTTCCATGTTTATGGGTCCCGCCATTTGGAAAAAGCAGGTGGGCGAGACCCTGTACGCCATCCGCTGCATCCCCTTCGGCGGCTACTGCGCCATGGAGGGCGAGGACGAGGAGACCGATTCTCCCCGGTCCTTCCAGAAGGCCGACTGGTGGAAGCGTGTCATCATCCTGGCGGCGGGCTCCGTCATGAACCTGCTGGCGGGCATCATCATCTACGCCTGCCTGTTCCTGCCCATGGATACGGTGGATGTTGCCACCATTTCCGGCTTTGACGAGTGCTGCATCTTCCACACCGAGGACGGCATTCACGAGGGCGACATCGTCCGGGAGCTGGACGGGGAGAAGATCTACCTCAAGTCCGATGTGAGCTTCTTCCTGACCTACAGTCCCGACGGCGTCCACGACATCACCGTGGAGCGGGACGGCCAGCTCATCGAGTTTGAAAATTTTGAGATGGGCCACACCCATGAAAACGAGGACGGCAGCACCTACCGCCACTATGGCATCCGCATCGGCTCCCTTAAGGAGGCGACCCTGGGCGACAAGCTGGCCTACGTCTGGTACAATGTGGTGGACAATGTGCGCATGGTCCGGGTGAGCCTGCAGATGCTCTTCTCCGGTCAGGCGGGGCTGAAGGATATGTCCGGACCCGTGGGCATCGTGTCCCAGATGTCCGAGATCGCAGAGGCATCGGAGAGTGCTTATTATGCCTTCCTGAACCTGCTGAGCGTCTGCGCATTCATCGCCATCAATCTCGCGGTGATGAACCTGCTGCCCATCCCCGCCCTGGACGGCGGCCGGATCGTGGCTCTGCTGATCACCGTGGTCATCGAAAAGCTCATTGGCAGAAAGATCGACCCCAAGTACGAGGGCTATCTCCACAGCGCGGGCATGATCCTGCTGCTGGGACTCATGGCCATCATCATGTTTAAGGACGTTTTCGTTATTTTGAAAGGATAAAATGCTATGACCAGACAGATCATTGTTGGCGGCGTGCCCATCGGCGGCGGCGCACCCGTAGCCATCCAGTCCATGCTCAATACCCGGACCACCGATGTGGCCGCTTCCCTGGAGCAGATCCGCAAGCTCCACACCGCCGGCTGCCAGATCGTCCGTCTGGCGGTCCAGAATATGGAGGCCGCCCGTGGCTTTGCGGAGATCGCAAAGGAAAGCCCCCTGCCCCTGGTGGCCGATATCCACTTCGACTACAAGCTGGCCATCGCCGCCGCTGAGGGCGGCGCGTCCAAGATCCGCATCAACCCCGGCAACATCGGCGGCGAAGATCGGGTCAAGGCCGTGGTCGATGTGTGCAAGGCCCGGAATATCCCCATCCGCATCGGTGTCAACGGCGGCTCCCTGGACAAGAAGCTCCTGGAAAAGTACGGCCATCCCACCGCCGAGGCATTGGTCGAGAGTGCCTTTGAGCACATCGCATTGCTGGAAAAGTACGATTTCCACGACACCTGCGTGTCCATGAAGTCCTCCACCGTGCCCACCATGGTGGAAGCCTGCCGCCTGTTCCGGAGCAAGTGCGACTACCCCCTGCACATCGGTGTCACTGAGACCGGCCCCGTGAAGCAGGGCCTCATCAAGTCCGCCATGGGCATCGGTGCCCTGCTGCTGGACGGCATCGGCGACACCATCCGCGTCAGCCTCACCGATGACCCCGTGGAGGAGGTCTACGCCGCCAAGGACATCCTGAAGGCTGCGGGCCTGCGCAAGGAAGGCGTCAACATCATCTCCTGCCCCACCTGCGGACGGACCCGCATCGACCTGATCGGTCTGGTGAACCAGGTGGATCAGGCCCTGAAGGACTGCGAGAAGCCCATCACCGTGGCGGTCATGGGCTGTGTGGTCAACGGTCCCGGCGAGGCCCGGGAGGCCGACATCGGCATCGCCGGCGGCGACGGCTGGGGCATGATCTTCGAGAAGGGCGAGCAGGTGGATAAGCTGCCCTACGACGAGCTGCTCCCCGCCCTGCTTGCACGGATCGAGAAAATGTAAAAACCAAGTTTTCCGCGTAGGGGCGACCCTCGCGGTCGCCCGAATATCCAAAAAACGCAGTAGGGCGACCGTAAAGGTCGCCCCTACGCGCCATCTATAGGAATGTACTGATGAAGGACAATGTACTCTTTTTGAATATGTTTGCCCTCTATGAGCCGGAGCAGGAGCTCCGGGAGCTGCTGAAGGATGCCGTCATCCGGGGGGCAGAGCTGGACCCCGTGCAGCGGGTCATCGATCTGGAGCTTTTGAACCCCGCGCCGATCCCGGGCAGTAAGCTCAGTGCCATCTGCCGGGAGGTGGAGAAGGCCTACGGACTGAAGGCCCTGCGGGTGCGCTGTGCGTTCCCCGCCGGGGCGCTGTATCAGATGGACCCGGCGGACCTGACCGCCCTTTTTGTCCGGGAGAACCCCATGAGCATGGGCTCCCTGGCTGGTGCGGCCTGGGAGTGGGAGGGTATGAGCCTGACCATCAAGCTCCGGGCCAACGGCAAGAAAATGCTGGAGGACGCCATCCCCGCCGTGCGGCGATCCCTGAAGGAGCTCTGCGGCGAGGATGTGGAGATCGCCATCCAGGCGGGTAGCGAGCTGGAGGGACAGGCCCTCTTTGATGCCATGGAGAAGATGCGCATGGAGATGGTGGCCAAGGGCCCCCAGCCCAAGTTCGCGGACAAGAAGCCTGCCGCTTCGGGCGGCGGCTCCGCGCCCCAGCAGCAGGGCGATACCTTCTACGGCAAGCCCGTCAAGGGGGTCCCCGTGCCCATGAAGGACCTGAGTCTCGACATGGGCTTCGTCATTGTCGAGGGCCGGGTCTTCGCCGTGGACCACAAGGAGCTGAAAAAGCGCAATGCCTGGGTCATCAATTTCGACATGACCGACAACACCAATTCCGTCCGTGTCAGCAAGTTCATGGAGGCGAACGAGGCCAAGTCGGTCCTCGACAATGTTTCCGTGGGCTCCGTGCTCCGGGTCCAGGGCAAGATGGACGTGAATAAGTTCGACAACGAGACCATTCTGCGGCCCTACGGCATAGCCCCAGGCTCCATGCCCAAGCGCAAGGACACCGCCGAGGGCCTCAAGCGGGTGGAGCTGCATCTGCATACCACCATGTCCAACATGGATGCCCTGACGCCCACCGGTGCCGCCGTCAAGCAGGCGGCTTCCTGGGGCCACCGGGCCATCGGCATCACCGACCACGGTGTCACCCAGTCCTTCCCCGATGCCATGAAGGCCGCGGGCAAGGCCAAGGTTGCCGGCACCGAGCAGAATATCAAGATCCTCTACGGCATGGAGGGCTACTACGTCAACGATGTGGATGACCGCATCGTGGTCCACGGCTCTGCGGAAGCCGGTTTTGACGATGAATTCGTGGCCTTCGACCTGGAGACCACGGGCCTGAGCTCCCTGACGGACACCATCATCGAGATCGGTGCCGTCGTCTTCAGGCAGGGCAAGGAGATCGACCGGTTCCAGACCTTCGTGGACCCGGGCCGGAAGCTGGAGAAGAAGATCATCGACCTGACGGGCATCACCGATGCCATGCTGGTGGGCGCGCCTCCTATCGAGGAGGTCCTGCCCAAATTCCTGGATTTCGTGGCAGGTCGGCCCCTGGTGGCCCACAACGCCGATTTCGATGTGGGCTTCGTCCGGGAGGCAGCGCGGAAGCTGAACCTTCCCTTCGATCCCACCTCCGTGGACACCCTGATCCTGTCCCAGAACCTGCTGAGCCACCTGAACAAGTTTAAGCTGAACATCGTGGCGGATGCCCTGAGCCTGCCGGAATTCAACCACCACCGGGCCGCGGACGATTCCATGACCTGTGGCCTGATCTTCGACCGGCTGATGCCCAGACTCCGGGAGCTGGGTGTGGATTCCATCCAGAAGATCAACGCCGCCATGCCTGCGCTCCGGAGCAAGGGCAAGGTCAACGACCGCCAGGCCCGGCACATCATCCTCTACGCCAAAAATCAGCAGGGCCTGCGGAACCTCTACCACCTCATCTCCCTGGGCAATCTGCAATACTTCAAGCGCGTGCCCCGCATCCCCAAGTCGGAGCTCCTGAAGTACCGGGAGGGCCTGATCATCGGCTCCGCCTGTGAGGCCGGTGAGCTGTTCCAGGCCATCATCAATCATAAGAGCGAGGACGAGCTCCTGCGCATCGCAAGCTTTTATGATTTCCTGGAGATCCAGCCCCTGGACAACAACAAATTCATGCTCCGCAAGGAGATGGTCAGCTCCGAGGAGGAGCTGCGGGAATTCAACCGCACCGTGGTCCGCCTGGGTGAGAAGCTAAATAAGCCCGTCTGCGCCACCGGCGACGTCCATTTCCTGAACCCCGAGGATGAAATTTTCCGCCATATCCTGCTCGCCACCAAGGGCTTCGAGGACTGCGATGCCCCGAACCCCCTGTACTTCCGCACCACCGACGAGATGCTCCGGGAGTTTTCCTACCTGGGTGCGAAGAAGGCCTTCGAGGTGGTTGTCACCAACCCCAACTTCATCGCGGACCAGTGCGAGACACTGCGGCCCGTGCCGAAAAATCTGTTCGCCCCCAAGATCGAGAATTCTGTCGAAGACTTGAAGGATCTGGTCTACGGCAAATTCCATCGGCTCTACGGCGACAATCCGCCTGAAAGCTTTGTCAAGCGCGTGGAGGTCGAGCTGAACGATATCATTTCCTGTCACTACGACGTCATCTATATGTCCGCCCAGCGGTTGGTGCAGAACTCTTTGGAGCACGGCTATCTGGTTGGCTCCCGAGGCTCCGTTGGCTCCTCCATCGTGGCCTTCATGTCGGGTATCACGGAGGTCAACTCCTTCCCGCCCCACTACCGCTGCCCCAACCCTGAGTGCAAGCACACCATTCTCGATGTGCCGGAGGGCTGCAACTGCGGCGCAGACCTGCCCGATGCCAAATGCCCCAAATGCGGGGCCCAGCTGGAAAAGGACGGCTTCAACATCCCCTTCGAGACCTTCCTGGGCTTCGGCGGCGATAAGGTCCCCGATATCGACCTGAATTTCTCCGGCGAGTATCAGGCCCGTGCCCACCAATACTGTATCTCCATGTTTGGCTCCTCCCACGTCTTCCGCGCGGGCACCGTCGGCACCGTTGCCGAGAAGACCGCTTACGGCTATGTAAAAAAATACTTAAGCGAGCGGGAGCGGAAGGAGAGCCGCGCCGAGGAGAACCGTCTGGCGGCGGGCTGTGTCGGCGTGCGCCGGACCACGGGCCAGCACCCCGGCGGCCTGGTCGTTATCCCTCAGGAGAACGAAATTTGGGATTTCTGTCCCGTCCAGAAACCGGCGGACGACCCCAAATCCGACCAGATCACCACCCATTTTGAATACCACTCCATGGAGGAGAACCTGCTGAAGCTGGATATGCTGGGTCACGATGACCCCACCATGATCCGCATGATGGAGGATATGACCGGCGTGGATGCCAAGCTCATCCCTCTGGACGACCGGGATACCATGTCCATCTTCACCAGCTCCAAGGTGCTGGGCTACGAGAACGACAAGCTCCTGGGTCCCACCGGAGCCGTCGGCGTGCCGGAGTTCAACACCCGCTTCACACGAGGCGTTCTGCTGGACACCATGCCGGAAAAGTTCGACTTCCTGGTCCGGATCTGTGGCTACACCCACGGCACCGACGTGTGGCTGGGCAACGCCAAGGACCTGATCAACTCCAAAACCGCCACGGTGGACCAGACCATCGGTGCCCGTGACGATATCATGATCTACCTGATCTCCTGCGGCATGCCCGACAAGCGGGCCTTCAAGATCATGGAGTCCGTCCGAAAGGGCAGGGGACTGCCCCCCGGCGCGGAGGAGGAGATGGTGGCCGCGGGCGTGCCCGACTGGTACATCACCTCCTGCAAGAAGATCAAGTACCTCTTCCCCAAGGCCCACGCCGTGGCCTACTGCATGATGGCCTTCCGAATCGCCTGGTTCAAGGTCCATAAGCCCCTGGCCTTCTACGCGGCCTACTTCTACCGCCGGAGCCAGAAGGGCGGCTTTGACGCGGCTCTGATGACCGGCGGCTTCGAGGCGGTCAAGGCCAACATCGATGCCATCGACAACAACGAGGATGCAACTGCCAAGGACGAGGACCTGCTGACCACCTTGGAGGTCGTCTACGAATTCTACCTGCGGGGCTTTGAATTCGCCCCCATCGACCTCTACGAGAGCCACGCGACGAAATTCCTCATCAAGGACAATAAGATTTTGCCCCCCTTCGTGTCCATCTCCGGTCTCGGCGAAAACGCCGCCATCGACCTGATGGAGGGAAGAAAGGGCAAGCACTTCATCTCCATCGAGGAGGTCACCGCCGCCTGCCCCAAGGTGTCGAAAACCCACGTCCAGATGCTCAAAGACGCGGGAGCCTTCGGCGACCTGCCGGATACTTCGCAGGTCAGCCTGTTCTGAATATGAATGTAGGGCGCGCATTGTATGCGTGCCCTATTTTCATCCCCGGGCAGAAGGGGCACGCATAAAATGCGCGCCCTACGATCCTGACGGTAGGGCGGGGGCACTGCCCCCGCCGACCAGCCCGGATAACTGCCCAGCCATAACAGAAGAACCAGCCGCTGATTACCACGTCATTGCGAGCCGCAAAGCGGCGTGGCAATCTCCCGGTACACATTGCGAAATCGAACGATCTGACAGGAGATTCCCACGGCCTGTCGGCCTCGGAATGACGGTGGTTTTTTATGGAACATTCTTGCAAAATCCCGACCTGTATGCTATACTGTTTATATTCAATCTGACGAAAGGATGATTCTTTATGCAAGACATCGGTATGCAGTTCCATATTCGCTGCAAGGAGGGCGATGTGGGTCGCTATGTGTTCCTGCCCGGCGATCCCGGCCGCTGTGAGTCCATTGCGTCGCATTTTGACAACCCCGTTCACATCGGCATGAACCGGGAGTATAACATCTACACCGGCTACCTGAACGGCGAGAAGGTCTCCGTCTGCTCCACCGGCATCGGCGGCCCCTCCGCCTCCATCGCCATGGAGGAGCTGGCTGCCATCGGTGCGGATACCTTCATCCGCGTGGGCACCTGCGGCGGCATCGATCTGAATGTCCGCAGCGGCGACGTGGTCATCGCAAACGGTGCCATCCGCTATGAGCACACCTCGCTGGAGTATGCCCCCATCGAGTATCCCGCCGTGCCCGATTTCGGCATCACCTGCGCGCTGAAGCAGGCCGCCGACAACCTGGGCTACCGCAACCATGTGGGCGTGGTCCAGTGCAAGGATGCCTTCTACGGCCAGCACAGCCCCGCCAAGAGCCCCGTCCACTACGACCTGCTGCAGAAGTGGGACAGCTGGAAGCGTCTGGGCGTCAAGGCCAGCGAGATGGAGTCCGCCGCCCTGTTCGTGGTGGCCAATGCGCTGCATGTCCGCTGCGGCAGCTGCTTCCTCGTCATCTGGAACCAGGAGCGCGAAGCCGCCGGCCTGGACCAGGACATGACCGAGGATACCACCGGTGCCATCAAGGTGGGCATCGAGGCCCTGAAGCTCCTCATCGAGCAGGATAAGAAGAATAAGTAAAACAAAACGGCTCTGCTGAATTTCAGCAGAGCCGTTTGTCGATATTTTTGCTGGCGCAAAATCGATATATGGGCGATGCCCATTCGATATCGCTTCGCGTCGATATGATCTAAATCCCCTCTCGCCCCGCAGGGCATATCGAGTGCTTCGCACATATCGAACGCATGGCGTATATCGAAAATCCCCTCAGGGATTTATATCGAGGAGGGCCTTAGCCCTCAATTGCCATCATCTTGTCGATTCTTCTCTGGTGACGCTCATCGCCGGAGAACTCGGTGCCCAGCCAGGTGTCCACGATCTCCAGGGCCAGGTTCTTGCCGACAACGCCGGCACCCAGAGCCATGACATTGGTATCGTTGTGCAGGCGGGTCATCTTGGCGGACCAGGTCTCGTGCAGCAGGGCGCAGCGGACACCCTTGACCTTGTTGGCGGCGATGGATGCGCCGATGCCGGTGGTACAGAGCACGATGCCCTTCTCGCACTCGCCGTTGGCAACGGCCTTGGCGGCGGGGGCGATCATGTCGGGGTAGTCGCAGCTGGCGAGGCTGTGGCAGCCGAAGTCCACGACCTCGAAGCCCTTGCCGGACAGGTGAGCCTTGACGGCCTCCTTCATCTCAAATGCGCCGTGATCGCAGGCAATGGAAATTTTCATTGGTAATACCTCCAAAATAAAATTCAAATGACGAATCCGCCGTTGACGCCCAGCACCTGACCGGTGACGAAGGGGGCATTGGCGAGATATTCAATGGATGCGGCCACATCATCGGGGGTGCCGTGGCGGCCGATGGGGGACTCCTGGCGGAGCTCCTCCAGAATTTCGGGATCGATATCCGCGCACATGTCCGTCAGGATCACGCCGGGGGCCACGCAGTTGACCCGGATGCCGCTGGGGCCAAGCTCCTTGGCCAGGGCCTTGGTCATGGCGATGACCGCGCCCTTGGTGGCGGAGTAGGCCACCTCACAGCTGCCGCCGGTGACGCCCCACATGGAGCTCACCGTCACGATGGAGCCCGCCTGCTTGCGCAGGAAGCTCGGCATGGCGGCATTGATGCAGTGGTACATGCCCTTGACGTTTACATCGAAGAGCCGGTCCCATTTTTCCTCGGAGAGCATGGACATGAGGCCCGGAACGGAGATGCCCGCGTTGCACACCAGGATATCCACATCCGGACACCGGCGGAAGGCGGCCCGGACGGCTTCGCCGTCGGCCACGTCGGCACAGATGGGCTCCGCGCCGGTCTCAGCGGCGATGGCCTGGGCGGCGGCGTGCTCCTTTTCATACAAAAACCAGACCCGGTGCCCGGCCTGGGCAAACCGGCGGACACAGGCGGCACCAATGCCCCGGGAACCGCCGGTGATGAGTACATTTGCCATGATGGTCCTCCTTCATAAAGAAGAAAGCAGAGGCACAAGTAGATCGGCTCTGCTTTTCTTTTTGAAGTTAATGATATATCGCTGGCGCGACATGATATACGACCGAAGCCGTATGATATATTTGTCTCCGACAAACATGATATATCCGTTCCTTCATACGCCTCAGCGTATATCATCTGCGGTGCAGATATCATACCGGGACGGTATATCATCCGCTTCCGAAGGAACGGATATCATTGCCTCAGCGGCGGCGGCTCTTGGTGCGGTGGTCAGCGCGCATGCCGGAGAGCTTGGAATCAGACTCGGACATGAAGGCCTTCATCATATCCTCGAACTGCTGATCCTTGGTCTTGGGTGCGGGGGGAGGCACGGGGGCAGCGGCCCGGACGGGGGCGGTGCGCTGCTGCTGGGGAGCGTTGTTCTCCCGGCGGAAATTGCCCCGGTCGGTACGCTCAGGACGGCCCTCGCCGCCCTCACGGCGGAAATTGGGACGGGCAGGTGCCTGGGGCTTGGGCTCCAGACGCTTGATGGACAGATTGACCTTGCCGCCGTCCAGATTGATGACCATGACCTTCACATCCTGGCCCTCGGTCAGATGCTGGCGGATGTCGCTGACGTAGGCATTGGCGATCTCAGAGATATGTACCATGCCGGTCTTGTTTTCGGGAAGCGCGATAAATGCGCCGAAATTGGTGATAGATTTTACCTTGCCCTCCAGGACAGCTCCCACGGTTAACTCCATACGATTGTTAGTTTCCTTCCATGATTAGTTTGCATCTTCAATGATGATGGTATCCGGGTCCACCAGACCCAGCTCCTCCCGCGCGATCTCGCGGATGGAGTCGGTGGTGCCCAGTTCGTCGATATCCTGACGCAGTGCCTCGTTGCTTTGCTGCTGGGTGGAGATCTGCTGGGTCAGCTCTGCGAGCCGATCCTTTGCTTCCCAATGGGCCAGCCGCAGGCTCACCAGCGTCAAGGAGGACAGCACAATGGCCGCCGCCACCACGACCTTGTTCAGGGTGGGGGTGCGGCGGTACTGAAGCTGAAAGCGGCTGAGAAAGCTGCTTAAGTTTGCCATTGGATCTTCCTCCGATTCTGCGTCTTTTGATCTGGCGATTACTAACTTGTATTGTACTCCATTTTTTCCATCTTGGAAAGAGGAAATTTTCAAATTTGTGAAAAATTTTTCTGCTGATTTTTAGGGGAAGTACCGCAAAATGCCAAAAACTGCCGAAGAACGCCGCTGCCGCAGAGCCGAAAAGCCGCTCCCACAGGGCAAATCCCCCCATCACCGCCAGATACCAGCCCAGCCGCAGCTCCGCCCGGCAGATGCCGAAGAGGGCGAACAGCCAGCAGAGGAACAGCTCCACACAAATGAAAACCCGGGTCAGGATGGGGAGCTTCCTGCCCAGGGGGCGCAGAAAATCCACGGCGGGACCCAGCAGTACGCCGCACAGAAAGCACCCCAGCAGCCGCTCCCAGACCACCGCCGGGGTCAAAGCCGGAACCCCCGTTTCCGTCCCGGCTCCATATAGCGCAGGCCGCAGAGCTCACCCTCCACCACCAATGTGCCGGTGTCCAGACTCAGGCATTTGAGCCTGAGATCCCGGCCCTCGATGGTGAGCTGTCCAAGATTGGTATTCAGCTCCACCAGATCCTCGTCAAAGCGGACCACCTCCGTGGCCCCGGTCAGGGTCAGCTTTTTCCGGTTCTCCATGGTCAGCCGCCCGGTTTCCATGCCGTCGGTCATTGTCATCCCACCTTTCATGGCAGTCTATGCGGCAAAATGTGAAGGATGCGTAAACATTTTAAACTTTCTATTGACGGGGGAATGATAAATCGATATATTAGTATCAATAGAAAGGAGCTGGTACACATGAAGGGTATCAACTGGAAATTCAAGAACCGGTCCAATCTGGGATCGATTCTGATGATCGTCTTCGGCGCGGTGCTGGTCATGAATCCCGACAGCGCATCGGCACTGGTTTCTGCAATTCTGGGCTGGGGTCTGCTCGTGGTGGGCGTGGCACTCGTCATCGGCGGCTTCCAGGACGGCCGGGATGGAGGTTCCATCGGCCAGGGTCTGCTGTTTTTGGTGGTGAGTACCTGGCTCCGGAGGAATCCGCTGATGATCGCCAAGGTGGTGGGCGTTCTGCTGGGCCTGACGGCGGTACAGCATGGCTGGCGCGCCCTGGAGAATGCCCAGCGGGCCAAGCGCAACGGCGGCTTCTGGATCCCCGGCGCGGTGCTCGCTGCGGTGGAGCTGCTGGTGGGCGTGCGGCTGATCTTCTCGCCTTTGAGCGTTTCCAGAGTCGTGCTGACCCTGGCGGGCATCGCCATGGCGGCCTGCGGCATCTGGGAGCTGATCTCCCGCCGGCGGGAGAAGAAGTATATCGCCGGCACCCCCAACATCATCGATGCGGACCAATAAGAAAAAGGCTGCTGCGCAATGCAGCAGCCTTATTTTGATTTGTAGGGGCGATTCAAGAATCGCCCGTATGTTCCGATGGTCTGAACGGCAAAACAGAAGGGACAGCCGTCGACTACTGCTGTCATTGCGAGGAGGGCAGAGCCCGACGTGGCAATCCGTTCTCCTTCCTCGGTGGGGATGAGCAATACTTTGAATTGCTGGGGATGCGGATTGCCACGTCGGCCTACGGCCTCCTCGCAATGACGTGGTTTTTGGATATGACGAAAGGGACCTCCGGAGAGGTCCCTTGTTAAGTGAATAGTGAATAGTGAAGAGGGAAGAGGTTTAAGCGGCAGGGTAGCCTGCGATCAGGGACACCAGGGTGCAGGCGAACAGGCCGATGAAGGAGGCCAGCATCCACCAGCTTCTTCTCTTGCGGTGCTCCTGCTTCAGGACCAGCAGGGCGGTGCCCATGGCAGAAATCAGGACCACGGTAAGGCCCAGGATCCACTTGAGCCAGCAGATGCCGGTGGCGGCGGCGACCAGCATCAGCAGAAAGAGGACCAGCGTACCGATGATGACGCGCTCCAGCATCTGCTCCAGACGGCGGAAGGTATTTTTTTGTCTGCGTTTCTTCTGTTCCATGGGGATTCCTCCGATGCGGTCAAATTCTTTTGAGTATCATATCACACTGCGGCGAAAATTGCAAGATTTCTGTGGGATTTGGTTTTTTCACGGAACCTCTTGCGCAGGAGAAAATTGGATGCTATAATAAACTGAAATATGTATCAGAATGGAGGGAGTATATGGACGGCATCGCATCCTGGCTGGGGCAGCTGCAGTGGGACAAGGCTTTGGAGCTGTTGATCACGGCCTCTGCGGCGATCCTGTGCATCACCTTCCATGAGACCTGCCACGGTCTGGCGGCTCTGGCCCTGGGCGATCAGACTGCAAAGCGGATGGGGCGGCTCTCCTTAAATCCCATGAAGCATGTGGATCTGGGCGGTCTTCTGATGCTGATGATCGCCAAGGTGGGCTGGGCGAAGCCCGTTCCCGTGGATGCCCGGTATTTCAAGGACCCCCGGGCAGGCATGGCCATCGTCTCCATCGCAGGTCCCCTGAGCAATGTGCTCCTCAGTGCCCTGGCCGCCGTTTGCAATACGGCTGCCGTGTTCTGGTTCGTGCAGACGGAAGCTGTGTGGCTGGGATGGCTGGCGGACTTTTTCTACTATGTGTTTTACATCAGCGCGGGCCTTGCGGTGTTCAATCTGCTGCCCATCCCGCCCCTGGACGGGAGCAAGGTGGTATTTTCCTTTCTGCCGAAGAAATACTACTGGAAGCTGATGCGTTATGAGCGTTACGGCATGCTTCTTCTAATGGGCCTGCTGCTGACGGGGATGCTGGACATCCCGCTGAATTTTCTGCGCGAGGGTCTGATCGGCCTGCTGCTGCCCATCGCTGAATGGACGATGGAGCTGCTGACTGCGCTGCATATCAGGTGATCCAATGACCGAACCGAAATACCGGCTTGAGGGCATCGTCCGCACGAAAACGGAGGAGATGGAGGACTTTGAAGGTCCCCTGGATGTCATTTTCGAGCTGCTGAGCAAGAATAAAATCGAGATCAAGGATGTGTCCATCACGGCCATCCTGGAGCAATATACCGCATACCTGGAAGAAATGAAGCGTCTGGATATGGAGAT
This sequence comes from Faecousia sp., assembly GCA_045125955.1. Lineage (GTDB taxonomy): Bacteria > Bacillota > Clostridia > Oscillospirales > Oscillospiraceae > Faecousia. The sequence goes on along the minus strand of JBGVNV010000023.1, from coordinate 23,709 downwards.
CGCCAGTGAGTTCATCACCATGGCCTCCCACCTGATGCTCATCAAAACCAAGATGCTTTTGTCCGAGGCCGAGCGGCTGGAGGCGGAGAGCGAGCTGGAAAGCCTGCGCAAATCCCTGGCCGAGCGCGAGCGGAAGGATGCCATCGACCAGATCCGCAGGGCGGTGGTCTTCCTGGAGCCGAGAAACGAGATCGGCCGCAATACCTTCACCAAGCAGCCCGAGCCCCTGAAACGGGACAAGACCTACCGCTACAAGCATGAGCCGGAGGACCTGCTGAAGGCTCTGGATGCCATCACCGAGCGCAGCGCGAAGATGCTGCCGCCGCCCACCGTCAATTTCAAGGGCATCGTGGGCAAGGAGCCCTATCCCGTGGGCAAGAAGGCGGCCCAGGTGCTCCGCCGTCTGGTCCAGCACGGCATTTTGCGGCTGAAAAATCTCTTCCGGGGCAACCGGTCCCGGTCGGAGATCGTGGCCACCTTCCTGGCGGTGCTGGAGCTCTGCAAGACCAATTCCGTCAGTCTGGAAGACGACGTAAATGGAGATAATCCCAATGTGCGGCTCCTGGAAACCCCGGAGCGAAAGGAGGAGCCAGATGGAATTTGAACAACTGAAACGGGCCATCGAGGCCATCCTCTTCGCCGCCGGTGAGGCGGTGGAGACCGCCCGCCTGGCCCATGCTCTGGAGACGGATGGAAACGAGATCATCCGGGCCGCCCAGGCTCTTTCGGACCTCTACGCCTACGAACGCCGGGGCGTGCGCATCATCCGGCTGGAAAAGGCATGGCAGATGGTGTCCTCCGGCGAGATGGCGGATTATGTCACCAAGGCCCTGGAGACCCGGAAGCCCCCGAAGCTCTCCGGTTCCCAGCTGGAAAGCCTGACCATCATCGCCTACTACCAGCCGGCGACGAAGGCCATGGTGGAGCAGATCCGCGGCGTGGATTCCAGCTATTCCATCTCCGCCCTGATGAACAAAAAGCTCATCTGCGAGGCCGGACGGCTGAACGTCCCCGGACGGCCCATCCAGTACGCCACCACCCCGGATTTCCTCAGGACCTTCGGCCTGAGCTCCCTGGATGAGCTGCCGGAGATCGAACGGGTGAACTTCGGTGAGGCTGTCGCCGCAGAAGCGGAGCAGAAGGAGGGAGCCTGATGGGCTGGTTGATCTTCCTGGCGATCCTGGTCCTGCTGGCCATTTTACCCCTGGGCGCATCGGTCCTCTACGATGCGGACGGTCCCAGGGTAAGGATCGTGGCGGGACCTGTGAAAATCCAGGTCTTCCCCATGAAAAAGAAGCCGAAGAAGGACAAACCCAAGAAAGAAAAACCCAAAAAGGAGCAAAAAAAGCCTGCCCAGGCAGGGGAGGAGCAGAAGCCCTTCCCCAAGCCCAAGACCGGCGGCTCCTGGACGGACTTTCTGCCCCTGATCCAGGTGGTGCTGGACCTACTCAACGACCTGCGGCGGAAGCTCCGGGTCAATCATCTGTTGCTGCATTTGACCCTGGCGGGGGACGACCCCTGCGACCTGGCGGTGAACTACGGACGGATGAACGCATCCCTGGCGGCGCTGATCGCCCAGCTGGAGCGCGTTCTGGTCATCCAGAAGCGGGATGTCCACGTCGACTGCGACTTTACCGCAAATGAAACCGTGATCCTGGCCCGACTGGATCTGACCATCACCCTTGGTCGCATCCTCTCCATCGCCGTTCGCCACGGCGTGCGGGGCCTTATGACTTTCCTGAAAATCAAAAAACAACGAGAAGGCGGTGCTGATCTATGAGTCAGAATTTACCCAATATGCTGGAAAATACCATTGCGAAGATCCGCGAGATGGTGGACGTGAACTCCGTCATCGGAACCCCCATCACCACCCCCGACGGCGTGACCATCATCCCCGTGTCCAAGGTCAGCGTGGGCTTCGGCGGCGGAGGCAGCGACTTTTCCAATAAGAATCCCAACGCAGAGCTGCCCTTCGGCGGCGGCGTGGGCGGCGGTGTCAAGGTCAGCCCCATCGCCTTCCTGATCGTCAAGGACGGCAATGTGCGGATGCTGCCCGTGGCCTCTGCCCCCAATACCACCTCCGAGCGCATCGTGGAGATGGTCCCCGACCTGCTGGACAAGATCTCCGCACTTCTGGATAAGAAGAACGCAGAAAAGGCGGAATAATTTCCACATTCCGGGGCAAACTGGCTCCGGGTGAGGATATGAAAAAATTGCTTCTTCGGACGGCGGCGATCCTTGTGGCCGCCGTCCTTTTTATGCCACAGGTGGGAGCCGTGTCGGCTGAGAAGGCCATGGTGCTCGATGCCGCCACCGGGCGGGTGCTGTACGAAAAGAATGCCGACGACCGGAGCCTGATCGCCAGCACCACGAAAATCATGACCGCCCTGGTGGTCTGCCGCCGGTGCAATGTGCTGGACCGGGTAAAGATCCCCGCCGAGGCCGTGGGTATCGAGGGCAGCTCCATGTACTTGCGCGAGGGCGAGGTGCTCACCGTCCAGGAGCTGCTCTACGGGCTGATGCTCCGCAGCGGCAACGATGCGGCGGCGGCCCTGGCCATCCACTGCGGCGGCACCATCGAAGGCTTCGCGGAGCTGATGAACGACAGGGCCCGGGAGCTGGGGCTGAAAAGCACCCATTTCGTCAATCCCCACGGGCTGGACGCGCCGGACCACTACTCCACCGCACGGGATCTGGCGGTGCTGGCGGCTTACGCCATGGAGGATCCCATTTTCGCCCGGACCGTGGGCGCGAAGGAGATCACAGTGGGGGAGCGGGTGCTGACCAATCACAACAAGCTCCTTTGGCAGATGGAGGGGTGCGAGGGCGTCAAGACCGGCTATACGCGGGCCGCAGGCCGCATCCTGGTCTCCGCCGCCAGCCGACAGGGCAGAAGGCTCGTCTGTGTCACCATCAACGCCCCCGACGACTGGAACGACCACAGGCAGCTGCTGGAAGCGGGCTTTCGTGATTTTGAGGTCCGGGAGCTTGTGGCGGAAGGGGAGGTCCTGGGCTACCGGCACATCGTCGGCGGCGACGGGACCCGTGTGCCGCTGGTGGCAGAAAAAAGCTTCTCCTACGCCCTGGCGGCGGGGGAGGAGCCGCAGATCGTCCTGAGTCCCCGGCTGTTCAGCTACGCCCCTGTGACGGGCGGCGCGCCGGAGGGCTGCGCCTATCTGGTGCTGGGGGAGAAGGTGATCGGAGAGGTCCCCCTGGTCTGGGGCACATCCCTGGAAGAAACAAAAGAGAAAGAAAAATCGTTTTTGGAACGATTATTTGGAGGAATATAATGGAACGCTTGCAGAAGATCATTGCGGCGCGGGGGCTCTGCTCCCGGCGGCAGGCAGAAAAATGGATCGAGGAGGGCCGTGTCCGGGTCAACGGCAACACTGCCCACCTGGGCGATACCGCCGATGTGACCGAGGATGTCATCGAGGTGGACGGAAAGCGTCTGCCCAAGGCGGGCAAGAAGGTCTACCTGATGCTCAACAAGCCCCGTGGCTACGTCACCACCCTCTCCGACGAGAAGGGACGGAAGAATGCCGCCGAGCTGGTGGCGGGCTGTGGTGTCCGGGTCTACCCCGTGGGCCGTCTGGACATGGATTCCGAGGGCCTGCTCCTGTTTACCAATGACGGCGAATTTGCCAATCTGATGATGCACCCGAAGCATGAGGTGGACAAGATCTATCGGGTTTGGGTGACGAATTTTGCACCGGAGAAGCTGGAGGCCCTGAAGGAGCCCATCGAGCTGGACGGCTACAAGATCAAGGTTCCCAAGGTCCGCCCCGTGCGGATGGAGCCCACCCGGGCCATCCTGGATGTGACCATCCACGAGGGCCGCAACCGCCAGGTCCGCCGGATGTGTCAGGCCGCAGGCCTGGAGGTGGCCCGGCTCAAGCGCATCGCCGAGGGCGGCCTTCGCATCGGCGAACTGAAGCCCGGTGCCTGGCGGTATCTGGAGCCCCGGGAGCTGGAACTGCTTTTGCAGGAATAAAGATCAATTCTTGCATTTACCTCTTGCAAAAATGAAGGATATCTGCTACTATGGATGCAATTCGTAAAAAGAGAAGACCGGGAGGTACATCCATGAGCAGTGATATTTTAAGTATCTTGCAGAGTCAGGCCCACACCTTTTCCAAGGGCCAGCGGCTCATCGCAAAATACATAACCGAATCCTATGACAAGGCCGCCTTCATGACGGCCTCCAAGCTGGGCAAGAAGGTGGGCGTTTCCGAGTCCACCGTGGTCCGCTTCGCCGTGGAGCTGGGCTATGATGGCTACCCCAGCATGCAGAAGGCCATCCAGGAGATGGTGCTGAACCGGCTGACCTCGGTCCAGCGCATCGAGGTGGCCAACGACCGGATGGAGGGCCAGGATGTGATCTCCACGGTCCTCCGGGCCGATGCGGAGAAGCTCCGCCAGACCGAGGAGCTGCTGGACCGGCAGGAGTTTGCCAAGGCGGTCCAGTCGATCCTGGATACGGACCGGGTCTACATCCTGGGTGTCCGCTCCGCCGCGCCCCTGGCCCAGTTTCTGGGCTATTACCTGAACTATATGTCCACCAACATCCATGTGGTCACCACCTCCGGCGAGGGCGAGATGTTCGAGAAGATCGTGGCCATCAAGCCCGAGGACGTGGTCATCGCCATTTCCTTCCCCCGGTACAGTAGTGCCACCGTCAAGGCCGCCCAGTACTGCCACTCCGCCGGAGCCACGGTCATCGGCCTGACCGACAGCCGCCTGTCCCCCCTGGGCCAGTGCGCGGACTATGTTCTGGAAGCCAAGAGCGATATGGTCTCCCTGGTGGACTCTCTGGTGGCACCCATGAGCGTCATCAACGCCCTGATCGTTGCCATCGCCGCCAAGCGGGAGCAGCGGCTGAGCAAAATTTTCACGTCCCTGGAAAAGATTTGGGACGAATACCATGTTTACGAGAAGCAGGAGGGCGGAAATGGCCTTTGATTGCATCGTCATCGGCGGCGGCCCTGCAGGTATGATCGCCGCCATCACCGCCGCCCGGGCGGGAAAAAATGTGGTCCTGCTGGAAAAGAATGACCGGCTGGGCAAAAAGCTCCTCATCACCGGCAAGGGCCGGTGCAACGTCACCAACAACTGCACCGCCGACGAGGTGCTGAAAAATACCCCCCGGAACGGTAAATTCCTCTTCAGTGCCATGGCGGCGTTCCCACCCTCCATGGCCATGGAATTTTTTGAGGACGCGGGCTGCGCCCTGAAGACCGAGCGGGGCAACCGGGTGTTTCCCACCACGGATCGGTCACAGACTGTTCTGGAAGCCCTCCAGCGGGAGCTGAAAAAGAGCGGTGTCATCGTCAAGACCGCGAAGGTCCTGTCCATCGAGCGCGATGACTCTGGCGTGACCGGCGTGGCCACCAATTCCGGCTTCTATGAAGCGAAAAAAATCATTCTCGCCACCGGCGGTGCCAGCTATCCCACCACCGGCTCCACCGGCGACGGCTACAAGTTTGCCAAAAACCTGGGCCACACCATTGTCGAGCCCCAGGGAAGCCTGGTGCCCCTGGAGACTGCGGGCCCCGATGCTCCGGAAATGCAGGGTCTGGCCCTGAAAAACACCGCCCTGAAGCTCCTGAATCCCAAGGGCAAGGCGGTGTACAAGGATTTCGGTGAGATGCTCTTCACCCATTTCGGCGTGTCCGGCCCCATGGTGCTCTCCGCCTCCGCCCACATCGGCAAGGGCGACGGCTGGAAAATTTCCATCGACCTCAAGCCCGCCCTGGAGGAGGGCAAGCTGGACGACCGCATCCTGCGGGACCTGGAGCTCTACCAGAACCGGTCCATGGAGAACGCCCTGACGGACCTGCTGCCCCGGAGCATGATCCCTGTGGTCCTGCGCCGCATCGGCGTGGACGGCTCCCTGCAGGCCAACTCCTTTACCAAGCAGAACCGGCGGGCCCTGGTGGAGCTGCTGAAAAACTTCACCCTGGAGATCACCGGCAAGCGGCCCGTCAGCGAGGCCATCATCACCTCCGGCGGTGTCAAATGCGGCGAGATCGACCCCAAGACCATGGAATCGAAGAAGATCCCCGGCCTTTATTTCGCCGGCGAGATCATCGACTGCGATGCCTACACCGGCGGCTTCAACCTCCAAATCGCCTGGGCCACCGGCGTGGCGGCGGGTAAGGCCGTGGCGGAATAAAAGAGAAAGTGAGTTTTTGAGCTATGGGTTTGGTTCTTTTAGTGATCGTGCTAATCATTGTCGTTAGTGCTGTCAATGAAAATAAGTACAAGAAGCTGGAGACAGCAGTTCTGGAACAGCTTGGATTTGCGAATTGGGATATCATCTCTTTTTGTGATGAGGAAGTGACCGTAAAGAGTCGCGCAGCATTGGATAAGTATGATGATATTAAGTATTTTAAGGATAACCGCGAGAAACTGGGGATGGCGCAGAGAATTCTTGCCAGAAAAAGTGAAGTGGCAGAAATCTTGAATCAGTTTCTTGCAAACAATGATTACCCCAGAAATTCTCAGTATAAGCGTCTTGAAAAGCAAATTAATGTGGTGATTGAAAATGCTAGGGCATATAGAATCCACATTCAGTACATTTCTTCCGCTGGTAATCGCTTGGGGGAGAAAACGCTTCAAGTGAATCGCTACGGTATCAGAAAGTTTGAAGAAGACCCTTCTTTGCTTATGGGCAAAACGGAGTATAACCGCTATCTAAAGGAGCAACAAAAGGAAGCTCTGGCCGCAAAGCATCACAAGTATTATGAAAAAGTCAATGCTATCATTGATTATGCTAATAAGAACAGAGATGCACTTGTAATCAATGGCAGTAAAGATTTGCTGGATAAGCTGATTGCCCAGCTTTTTGACAGAACAGTTAACAGCATCAAGAAAATCAAGACGGTCGACAGTGAAGAGTGGGGGATTATTTCTGCATTTATTTCACAGATCAGAAACGAAATCGAGAATGTTGTTGGGCTGAATAAAAAAATCTTGGACTACTATGATTCTCCGAGTTTTCAGAAAATCAAAGAAACTTGTGATGTGCTGATGAGTTCTCAGCGTGAATTCAATGAGTACATTAACGAGAAAGTGCAGTCTATCTCCCAGCTGTTTGGTACGAAGGTCGTTCGGAATGAGACTTTGAATGAGGATGAATATTCTTATATTCGTCCTTATAAAAAAGCGATTACGCCCTTTACCGCAGAAGTCTCCGCAACGGTTTTTGCGAGTGCGGAAAATAATCCGCTGGAATATGTTGTTAAGAACTTCTATCCTAACAAGAAAATGTACCCGGAACAGCTCCAGCGACTCCGCGTGTTGCTGGAAGAGCTGGAAACCCTGAGAGAAGCCAAGCAGATCATCGAGAATTATAAGGCGGACTATCAGCAGTACCTCGGCGATGTGCCTGCATTCATTATGGAAAACGATGAAGCCGGTTTTTATTCCAGACTGGGCTTCGCTGTTATTGACGAAAGTGTTCTGACTGTTGAGTACAAATTCTCCTACACCTCTGGAGGTGGTATGGCACAAAGATCCTTTACCGTGCCGATGACGGAGGAAACGATTGTTGAGCTGATTAAAACGCTCGAAAGTAAACTTACTGCAAGTACATTTGCGAAGGAGCAACGAGCGTTGATGACCAAGAAACTTCGTGAATTCATCAAGACCAGAGACAATTACACCTGCTGTACTTGCGGTAACTCTACCCATGTGGAGCCGAATCTTTTGTTGGAAATCGACCACATTATTCCTGTGTCTAAGGGTGGACAAACGGAGGAAGCGAATCTGCAAACCCTTTGCTGGAAATGTAATCGTGCCAAAAGTAATAAGATTTTGTCCTGAATGGGGAATTTACCGAATGTTCACAGGCTGGTTTTCCATGGGACTTGACAAAATCCCGAACATGTATTAGAATACTTAAAGCTGATTACCTTTATGGAGGTGACAAATATGTACGAGAAGCTGGTTGCTTTTGCTGCCGAGCATCTGGAGCTGGACCCCGCTGAGATCACTCCCGATTCCACCTTTGAGGATCTGGGCATCGACTCCCTGGACATCGTCGAGATGGTCATGGAGCTGGAGGGCGAGCTGGGCGTTGACCTGGAGGTCGAGGATGAGACCATCACCACCTTCGGCCAGATGGCTGCTTTCATCGAGTCCAAGGTCGGCTGATCCATTTTCAATTTCATAACTATCTTGTTAAAGCCGTCTGGCTCATAACAAGGTCGCACTAGTCGGGGAGATAGCGGTGCCCTGTTACCTGCAATCCGCTACAGCAGGGATGAATTCCCACACCCGGGCTTGTCTGAGTGCCGTCTGCCCTGAGTAAGTGGCGTTGAGAGATCGGTCTTGCGCAACGGAATCCCGTGAACCGTGTCAGGTGGGGAACCAAGCAGCACTAAGCGGATCGTTCCGTGTGCCGCGAGGCAGCCGTTCTTGAGTTTACTGCTCAGGTTCCGGGCGTTCAGCTCGTTCAAATGTGGGTGTGCGATCTTGTTATGAGCCAGACTTTTTCAGTTGAAAGTTGAAAGTGGAAAGTTGAAAGTTACGGGGGAATCAGAATGAAAAGCATCGTAACGGAAAAAAGCTATTATTTTGCAGTTCGAATTGTGAAGCTATGCAAATACTTAAGAAATGAGAAGAAAGAATATCAGATGTCCGGTCAACTCCAACGCTGTGGAACAAGCATCGGTGCCAACCTGGCTGAAGCGCAGCAGGCGCAGAGCAGGGCTGATTTTCATTCTAAGTGCTGTATTTCCCTGAAGGAAACCAGTGAAACGAAGTATTGGCTGTCTCTGCTTCGTGATACGGAGTATTTGAGTAAGGTGGAATTTGATTCCATTTTTCCTGAATGCTGTGAGCTTGAGAAGATGCTGGTTTCCATTGTCAGAGCAACGAAAAAATAACTTTCCACTTTCCACTTTCAACTTTCAACTTCGAACGGAGGTGAGCCCGTGTATCAAGCTTTATATCGTAAATATCGGCCTCAGACTTTCGATGATGTTGTGGGGCAGGGTGCTGTGACCCAGACGCTGAAAACGCAGCTGCTTTCCGGTCACATGAGCCATGCGTATTTGTTTACGGGCTCCCGTGGTACGGGCAAGACCAGCTGTGCGAAAATTCTTTCCAAGGCGGTCAACTGCTTAAATCCCCACAACGGCAATCCCTGCAATGTCTGCGAGGCCTGTAAGGCCATCGATGCGGGCACCTGTATGGATGTTCTGGAGATTGACGCCGCCTCCAACAACGGCGTTGACAACGTCCGCGACCTGCGCGACGATGCCGTTTACGCCCCCAGCCAGGTGAAAAAGCGTGTGTACATCATCGATGAGGTCCACATGCTGTCCATTTCGGCCTTCAATGCGCTGCTGAAGATCATCGAGGAGCCGCCGGAGCATCTGCTCTTCATTCTGGCCACCACGGAGCTGCACAAGGTCCCGGCTACTATTCTCAGCCGCTGTCAGCGGTTCTCCTTCCGGCGGATCACCCCGGAGGACATCGCCGCAAGGCTTCAGTATGTGTCCTATCAGGAGGGCATCGAACTGGACGACGGCGCGGCGCGGGTGCTGGCGAGACTGGCCGACGGCGGTATGCGTGACGGTCTGAGTTTGCTGGACCAGTGCGCCAGTGCTACCGTGGGCGAGCTGAACGCCCAGCGGGTCTATGAGTGTCTGGGCATCGCCGGTGAGCAGACCTGCGGCCAGATGCTGGCCTTCGCGGCAGATAAGAATACAAGAGGAGCCCTGGAGCTCTTCAACCGGCTCTACGCCGACGGCAAGGACGTGGCCGCCCTCATTGATGAGCTGGCCAGCCTCTGCCGGGATCTGATGATCCTGAAAACCGCCCCCGAGGCGGGCATCTCCATGCTCTCCGGCGTGGCATCCGATGCGGATGCGAAGCAGCTCGTCAACCGGTTTTCCGCCGGTGAGCTGGTGCGGATGATTGGTCTTTTGCAGACCTGCGCCGCAGGCTTCACCCGCAGCTCCAGCCGTCGGCTGGATGCGGAGCTTTGCATCATGAATCTGTGCGATCCTGCTCTGCAGATGGATGCCGAGGCCCTGAACGCCCGGATCTCCAAGCTGGAGGAGCAGCTTCGCAGCGGCAATTTTGCCATGCCCGTGGCCCTTGCGCCCCAGGCCAAGCCTGCGGATAGCTATGACGACGACGGTCCTCCTCCTCCGGGAGACGAGGACGCGCCCCTGGACCCGGATGCCCCCGCGCCCGTGATGGAGCAGCCCAAGGCGGCTCCCGCCAAGGACGATACTCCCATCGGCTTCTGGGTGGATTTGGCGGCGGCCATGCGGCCGGAACTGCCGAGGTCTCTGGTGGGCTTCTTCTCCGGCACCGACAATGCCCCCGTCCGGGGACTGGTCCGGGAGAACCGGGTGGGTCTCATCTGCGCCAACGCCTTCGTCACCCAGATGGTGGACCGGCCCGATGTCCGGGATTTGGCGGCGCGGAAGGCCAGCCTGATCCTCGGCAGACCTGTCACCGTCAAGGTGGTGGACCGCACGGCGCGGCCCGAACAAAACAAGCAAATGGAGCAGCTCATGGCCTTCGGCCGGGAGCATTCCGATATCATTAAAATCAAAAACAACTGATATAAAAGGAGAAAACGAACTATGGCTAGAGGTGGATTCCGGGGTATGCCCGGCGGCATGAATCAGCAGGCAATGATGAAGCAGGCCCAGAAGATGCAGCAGCAGATGCTGCAGATGCAGGAGGAGATGGAGCGCAAGACCTACACCGCCAAGGCTGGCGGCGGCATGGTCACCGCTGAGGTCAACGGCAAGCACGAGATCGTGAACCTGACCATCAACCCTGAGGCTGTGGACCCCGACGATGTGGATATGCTCCAGGATATGGTCATCGCCGCCGTCAACGAGGCCTTCCGCACCGCTGACGCCGATGCCCAGAGCAACATGGCAAAGCTGACCGGCGGCCTGGGTGGCCTGGGCGGTCTGTTCTAAGGAGGACCGATGCAGTTTTTTCCTGCGGCCCTGCAAAATTTGGCGGACCAGTTTGCGCGGCTCCCCGGTATTGGCGGCAAGACCGCCCAGCGGCTTGCTTTCCATGTGCTGAGCCTGAATCTGGAGGATGCGGAGGAGTTCGCCGGGGCCATTCTGGAGGCCAAGCGGACCGTCAAGCACTGCCCCTGCTGTCAGAATCTGACGGACCGGGAGCTTTGCCCCATCTGCGATGACGATACCCGTGACCACTCTCTCATCTGCGTGGTGGCGGAGCCCAAGGATGTCATCGCCATGGAGCGCAGCCGGGAATTTAAGGGCGTGTACCATGTGCTCCATGGTGTCATCAGCCCCCTGAACCATGTGACCCAGGACGATATCCGCATCCGCGAGCTCCTGCAGCGGGTGGCGAAGGGCGACGTCCGGGAGATCATCATGGCCACCAACCCCGATACCGAGGGCGAGGCCACGGCCATGTACATCTCCAGACTCCTGCGCCCCATGGAGACCAAGGTCACGCGGCTGGCCTACGGCATCAGTGTCGGCTCCCAGCTGGAGTACGCCGACGAGGTGACCCTGGCCCGCGCCCTGGAGGGCAGACGCGAAATTTGATTTTTGGGAGGATGCTTCGGCATCCTCTTAATTTTTTCTTGCCATTTCTGGGGAGAAAATATATAATAAAAGCAACTATCCCATGGAGGGAAACACTATGAGCAAATATCAAAGCTGGGACGACCTGGGCCGCCGCATTCAATATGAGGTGGACCGGGCGGTGAATTCCCGGGACTTTCAGAATATGGCGAAAAACGTCCGCCAGGTGGTGGAAACTGCCGCAGGCATGGGCACCGAGGCCGTCCGCCGGGCGACACAGACCGCCCAGACCAAGGCCGTCTCCGTCCAGAATCTCTACGGCAAAACCGGCGGCAAGGTCATCGGCGGCATCCTGAAGACCGTTTTCGGCGGTTTGTTTACCCTGTCGAGTGCCATCGTGACCATCGTCATGCTCTGCACCCAGACATGGCTGGGGGTGCAGATCAGCGGCGGCGTACTGCTGCCCAGTGCGTTTTTGCTGACCAGCGGCGTCCGCAATCTCACTGCCGTCAGCCGGTTCCGCGCCTATAAAAAGCTTCTGGGCCAGAAGACCCAGTGCGCGCTGGATAAGCTGGCCCGCGCCGTGGGGAAGGATGTGGCCTTCGTCCGTAAGGACGTGCAGAGGATGATCGGCAGGGGCTACTTCCTGGAGGGCCACCTGGACCACGAGCAGAAGCATCTGATCATCAGCGATGATACCTACCGCCAGTTCGAGCAGGCGCGGCTTCAGCTGGAAGCGGCCCAGAAGCAGCGGGCCGCCGAGGCGGCAAATGCCCTGGATCCCAGAATCAAAGAAGTTCTGGACAAGGGCAGTGCCTTCATCGCCCAGATCCGCAAGTGTAATGATGACATCCCCGGCGAGATCGTATCCGAAAAGATCGACAACATCGAGCTTCTGGTCCGCAAGATCTTCGACCGGGCCCGGTCCAATCCGGAGATCATCCCGGACCTGAAAAAGCTGATGGATTACTACCTGCCCATGACCGTCAAACTCCTGACCGCCTACGCGGACATGGATGCCCAGCCCATCCAGGGCGAGAATATCCAGAATTCCAAGCGGGAGATCGAGGCCACCCTGGATACCCTGGATCAGGCCTTCCGCAAGCTCCTGGACGAGCTCTATCAGGAGACGGCGATGGATATTTCCAGCGACATCAGCGTCCTCAACGCCATGCTGGCCCGGGAGGGCCTGACCGAGGACGAGCTGACCAGAATGAGAAAAGAGCAGAATTTGCTGTAAAAAGGAGAATGAACCATGGAATTTACTTTCGATGATACCATGCCCGAACTGACTTTGGAGCCCGAATTGGAAACCGTGGATGTGGTCCCCGCAAAGCCGGAGCCCCCCAAGGCAGAGGAGCCCGTCCTGAGCCCCGCGGAGCAGAAGGTGGTGGATGACTTCGCCGCCAAGATCGATGTGGAGAACACCGCCCAGATCCTGCAGTACGGCGCAGGCACCCAGAAGAAGATGGCCGCGTTCTCCGATGCCGCCCTGACCAATGTGCGCACCCAGGACCTGGGCGAGGTGGGCGACCTGATCGTGGATGTGGTGGGCGAGCTGAAGGGCTTTGACGCCGACGAGGGCAAGGGCTTCCTGGGCTTCTTCCGCAAGCAGGCGGACAAGCTCGAGTCCATGAAGACCAAATTCGCTAAGGCCGAGACCAATGTGGCGAAGATCGGCGACGCTCTGGAGCAGCACCAGATGCGGCTGATGAAGGATTCCGCATTGCTTGACGATATGTACAAGCAGAACCTTGCCTACTTCAAGGAGCTGACCATGTACATTCTGGCGGGCAAGAAGAAGCTCGCCGAGGTCCGCGCCGGCAAGCTGGCAGAGCTGCAGGCCAAGGCCCAGCGCAGCGGCCTTGCCGAGGATGCCCAGGCGGCACGGGACCTGAGTGACAAGTGCGACCGCTTTGAGAAGAAGATCCACGATCTGGAGCTGACGAGGGCCATCTCCATCCAGACCGCGCCCCAGATCCGCATGATCCAGAACAACGACAACGTCATGGTGGAGAAGATCCAGACCACCCTGATGAACACCATCCCCCTGTGGAAGAACCAGATGGTCCTCTCCCTGGGCATCGCCCATTCTTCCGAAGCTGCCGCCGCCCAGAAGCAGGTCAACGACATCACCAACGCCCTGCTGAAGCAGAACGCCGAGCGTCTGCATCTGGCCTCCGTGGAGACGGCGAAGGAAGCCGAGCGGGGCATCGTGGACATCGAGACCCTGAAAGCCACCAACGCCAAGCTGATCCAGACCTTCGATGATGTGATGAAGATCCAGGCCGATGGCCGCGCCAAGCGTCTGGCCGCAGAGAGTGAGATGCTCAAGATGGAGAACGACCTAAAGCAGAAGCTCCTGCAGATCAGAATCGGCAATTAACACAGAACACGTCATTGCGAGGAGGGCACAGCCCGACGTGGCAATCTCATCCATCGATTCACGGGATTGCCACGGCCTGCGGCCTCGCAATGACGTGATGTTGGAAACATTAAGATTTCATGAAGAATGCCCCGGTTTTGTGGACAAAACCGGGGCATTTTGCTATATTGAAGGTATCTTAACAGAAAGGTGTGATTCCATGAGAAAGATCAAAGTGTTGTTGTCTCTGGTGCTGTGTCTGGTGTTCCTGACCGCCTGCGGCGGGGGCGATATCAGTGAGGCGGGGCGGCAGATGGGGGAGAGTGCGCGCTACGCCAAAGCCGAGATCTCCCGTGCAATGGATCAGGTCGAGGACCATTTCAGAAACGAGTTCGACGGCTGTAAGCTCCTGAATCTGCGTTATGACGAGGAAAAGACCCGGGCAGAGGCCGAGGAATGGGCGGCGCAGTACGGTGCAGTTGAGGCCATCGTCCTGCTGTCTGATTTTGAGGTGGACAGCTCCGGCGGTGATGGAAGTCTGAATCCCGACAGCACCTATCGCAACTGGAAATGGGTCCTGACCCGGAATGAAAAGGGAGCCTGGGAACTGAAAACCTGGGGCTACGGCTGATGGAGCTTAGAGCTTGAAGTGCTCCTTTATGATCCTCGCGGCTTCGGCTGCGGGGATCGTGGCGTTTTCCAGGCGCAGATAGTTGGGGTGGGTGATCTCGCCGGGGTAGCTTTCACAGCGGTGGTTTTCGTCATCCCGGACCAGACGGGCGTTGGAATCCTCGATCTGACGCTTGGAGGCCTTGTGCTTCAGACGGTTTTCCGTGGCGTTCCGCTCCAGCCGGACGGCTTGGGGCGCGATGAGCTCCACATAGTACACATCCTCCTCGTTCAGGCCGAAAATGCCCTTGACCCAGTCAATGTAATCCCAGTCGGAGGGCATATCGAAGGCCCACATATAGGTGAAGATCATGCCGTAGCTGTCGGATTTGGCGAACTCCTCGAAAATCACCTGCCGCAGCCGCTGGGTCACATCCGGCCGCCACTGGCCGAAGATCTCCAGCACCGGCTCGATCATCATGTGGTTGTGAAACAGCCGCAGGCCGGTGATCTTGGCCAGCTCCTGGCCCACGGTCATCTTGCCCACGGCACTGTTGCCGATGAGAATGACAAGCTTCATCAAAAATCCCTCCTTTTTCCAATCAATATAAGCCAGAAGAGAGAAAATGTCAAGTGTAGCTGTTATAGCAGGTGTCTTGTCAACAAAGTGGTTGCTTTTTTCGATATTGGAGCGTATAATATAGGCATTAATAACAAACGAGGTGTTATCTATGGATACCAACAGCAAACTGAACCTGACCATGCTCTGTGACTTCTACGAGCTGACCATGGCAAACGGCTACTTTGAAAACGGCTACAAAGATCGCATCACCTACTTCGACCTGTTCTTCCGGCGCTGCCCCGACGGCGGCGGCTTCTGCATCGCGGCCGGTCTGGAGCAGATCGTCAGCTACATCCAGGAGCTGCACTTCTCTGAGGAGGACATCGCCTACCTGCGGGCACGGAACCTCTTCACCGAGGAATTCCTGGAGTACCTGAAGGATTTCAAGTTCACCGGCGATATCTGGGCCGTGCCCGAGGGCACCGTGGTCTTCCCCCAGGAGCCCCTGGTCACCGTCCGCGCTCCCGCCATCGAGGCCCAGCTCATTGAGACCTACCTGCTGCTGTGCATCAACCACCAGAGCCTGATCGCCACCAAGGCCAACCGCATTGTCCGGGCCGCCGAGGGCCGTACCGTTCTGGAGTTCGGTTCCCGCCGGGCCCAGGGTCCCGATGCCGCTATGCTGGGTGCAAGAGCGGCCTACATCGGCGGCTGCCATGGCACCGCCTGCACCATCTCCGACCAGCTCTTCGGCGTGCGCGCCGGCGGCACCATGGCCCACGCATGGGTCCAGATGTTCGACACCGAGCTGGAGGCCTTCACCGCCTACTGTAAGATGTATCCCAACAATGCCACTCTGTTGGTGGATACCTACAACACCCTGAAATCCGGCGTGCCTAACGCCATCCGGGCCTTCAACGAGGTCCTGAAGCCCCTGGGCATCACCAAGTGCGGCATCCGTCTGGACTCCGGTGATATGGCCTACCTGACCCAGAAGGCCAGAGAGATGCTGGACGAGGCCGGCTGGGAGACCTGCCAGATCTCCGTCTCCAACTCCCTGGACGAGCACATCATCCGCGGCGTTCTGCAGCAGGGTGCCAAGATCGACCTCTTCGGCGTGGGCGAGCGGCTCATCACCGCCAAGAGTGAGCCCGTCTTCGGCGGCGTTTACAAGCTGGTGGCCGTGGAGAATGCCGACGGCTCCGTGACCCCCAAGATCAAGATCTCCGAGAACGTCGGCAAGATCACCACCCCCCACTATAAGAAGGTCTACCGCTTCATCGGCAACGACACCGGCAAGGCCATCGCTGACTACATGTGCGTCTACGACGAGGAGGTGGACGACAGCCAGGACATCGAGATCTTCGATCCCGATAACACCTGGAAGCGTCGCACCGTCTACAACTACACCGCAAAGCTGCTGCAGGTGCCCATCTTCAAGGATGGCGAGCTGGTCTACGAGCTGCCCAGGCTGGAGGACATCCGCACCTACTGCATGGAGCAGGTGGATACCCTGTGGGACGAGATCAAGCGTTTCGAGAATCCCCAGACCTACTATGTGGACCTGAGCCAGAAGCTTTGGGATATCAAGTACGGCCTGCTGAAGAATAAGAACAAGTGATGAAGGCGCGGCAGATGGCCCTGGGCGGCATGCTGGCGGCGGTTTGCATCGTCATCATGTGCCTGGGCAGCATCATCCCCGTCAACACCTATGTCTGTCCCGTGCTGTGCATCCTGACCGGGGCAGTGGTCCTGGACCGGTGCGGCAGGCGGACGGCCTGGTGCCACTATCTGGCGGTGGCGGTGCTGGCGATGCTGCTGGCCCCGGACCGGGAGGCGGCACTGGTGTATGCCTTCCTGGGCTACTATCCCATGATCCGGCCCTGGTTCCAGAAGCTGGGCCCGATCCGGCAGATCGCCAAGCTCGCGTTCTTCACCCTGGCAGGTGCGGCAAGCTACGCCGTGCTCATCTTCCTGGTGGGCGCGGAGGCGGCCATGGAGGAGGGCTGGCTGCTGACGGCGGTGACGGTGATCCTTTGGGACGTGCTGTTTCTGCTGGTGGACCGGCTGCTGGAGCTTCCTCTGAAAAAACGATAACGACCAACCGGGCCGGAAAAACGGCCCGGTTTTCTATAAAATCATGGAAAAAGTTTGGACAGTTTATATTCTCGAATGTGGTGACGGGACCCTGTACACCGGCATCACCGATGATTTGGAGCGCAGGCTGAAAGCTCACAAAGAGGGCAAGGGCGCGAAATACACCCGTGGCCGGGGGCCCCTGAAGCTGCGCCACCGGGAGGAGCTGCCTGACAAGGGCGCGGCATTAAAACGGGAGTACGCCATCAAGCAGCTGAGCAAAACCGAAAAAGTGACATTATTCTCAGAAAAGCAACAGGAAAAAGAGTCTTAGCTTGCTTTTTAATGGTAAGTGGTGTATACTGAAAGTACGAAAACCCGCAGTGCGGGAGAGGAGTGAGAATCATCATGAAAAAGGAACGAACCCTGGTGGTCCTGGCAGCGGGCATTGGCTCCCGGTTTGCCGGCGGCGTGAAGCAGCTGCAGTGCGTCGGCCCCAGCGGGGAGGTCATTATGGATTATTCCATACACGATGCCATGGAAGCTGGCTTTAACCGCTTTGTCTTCATCATCCGTCATGATATTCAGGAATTGTTCGACCGGATCATAGGTGACCGGATCCGGGTGATCTGCGCGAAGAAGGGTGTGGAGGTCCTCTGCGCCTATCAGGAGAAGGAAAATCTTCCCGGCGGCAATGTGTGCCCTGCGGAGCGGGTCAAGCCCTGGGGCACCGGCCATGCACTGCTGAGCTGCAAGGGTATGCTCCATGGGGGCTTTGCGGTCATCAACGCCGACGATTACTACGGCAAGGATGCCTTTGTGAAGGCGTACCAGTTCCTGGACAGCCTGGAGGAGGGCTCCGAGGGAACCTACGGTCTCATCGGCTTCCGGCTGGGCAACACCCTCAGCGACCACGGCGGCGTGACGCGAGGCCTGTGCCGCACGGAGGATGGCTGGCTGACCCACATTCTGGAGACCAAAAACATCCTGAAGACCCCCATCGGCGCGCGGGCGGAGGTCTTCGGCGCGGTCCGGGATCTGGACGTGGACATCCCCGTGTCCATGAACATGTGGGGCTTCACCCCTGACGTGCTGGACAAGCTGGAGGAGCGGTTCCTGGAATTTCTGGAGGAGGGCCTGACGGCTCCGAAATCCGAGTTCCTGATCCCCAGCGAAATGGGCCTTCTGCTGAGCCGTGGCGCGGTCCGCATCCGGGTCCTGCCCACCACCAGCCAGTGGTTTGGCATGACCTTTGCCGAGGACATGCCCGGCGTGCGCAGTGCCTTCAAGGTCATGACGGAAAGCGGCATCTATACCGATCCGCTGTTTTGAGGAACTCGATATAAATCCCTGAATGGGATTTTCGATATATGCTTAGCATTCGATATGTGCATTGCACTCGATATGCCCTGCGGGGCGAGAAGGGATTTAGATCATATCGAAGCGGAGCTATATCGAATCGGCGCAGACGATATATCGATTTTGCGTCAGCAAAAATATCGAAAACAGGCGTGTTGCAGTTCATTGCAACACGCCTGTTTTTATTTTGCGGCATAATCCGGCAGCCCGTAGCCCCGGATGCACCAGTCATTCCGGAGGATGGTGCGGTAGCCCGCGAAGCCGTCGTCCATGTTGCCCTCCACCACCCGGATGTAGGGGCCGTAAGTACCAACCACGATGCCCACATGCTCCGGCCAGCCGATGCAGTCGATGCTCCGGGGCAGGTCCCAGTCGTAGTAGATGATGTCACCGGGCAGGGGCTGGTAGCCGTCATCCTCCTCCCAGCGGCCCAGATCCTGAAACAGCTTGATCTGCCGGGAGCAGGAACACTCCGGCGGGAGGATGTCCGTCATACCCACTTCCAGGGCGGCGGCGGAGACGAAGGCCGCGCACCAGGCGTCGTCATAGGTAACGCGGTAATCCTGGGGCAGGGGGGTGATGGAGTTATACAGGTCGATGATGAAGTGGTGGCTCCCGTCATCCTCCCGGACGCCCACCCAGCCGCAGGCGGTGTCCACCAAAGCCTCGCGGGCCTGGGCTTCCTCTGCGGGGACCGCATAAGCAAAGCCGAACCAGCCGGACGGGATCAGCCGGGGTCCGGCCAGATAGAATGCCGTCAGCACCGCCAGGATCAGTAACGCCGTCAGGGGCAGAAAGAGCCATTTTTTCTTTGTCTTCATGGAGAAACCCTCCCATTTGTGATGGCTCGATTCTACCATATAAATGGGAGGGATTCTTGAACGATTCCTTAATGTTTGCTTAAAATGAAAACCGCCGGTCCCATGACGGACCGGCGGAATGTGTTTGCTTACTCAGCGAAGTCGTTCTCCTCGGCGACGGGGGTGCCTTCCTCGACGATGACTTCCTCCACGGGAGCTTCGGGGGCGACCTCCTCGGCGGGCTCTTCAGCCACATCCTCGACGAAGTCCTCCTCGATCTGGCACTTGGGGCAGAGCTTCTCGGCCCAGGCCTTGATGGCATCCATGTACTTGACGATCAGGAACGCGATACCGGCGACGGCGGCGATGGCCAGGCCGATCTTGATGATGGTTTCTCCAAGTTTCATAGTGGAACCCTCCAGTTTTTATGATTGTTCAAGTTTAGTATAACCAATAATGTTGTCAAATGCAACAGTTTTTTTACACATAGCCGTAGAGTCCCCGGACACTGACCTCACCGGAGGTGACGGTGGCGGTCTCGCCGGAGTCATAGCGGACGATGAGCCCGCCCTCGGCATCGATGTCCAGGGCAGTGGCGTGGCGGACCTCGTCCCCACGGACGATGCTGACCTGACGACCCAGGGTCATGCAGTCGGAGCGGTAGCGGTCCAGCATGGCGGCGGGGGAGGAGAGCAGTTCCCGGTCCATTTTTTCCAGAGCCCGGACCATTTCTGCAATGAGCCGGTCCCGGTCCGCAGGCTTGCCCAGGACCATCCGGGCGGAGGTGGCCATGGAACGGATGCTTTCGTCAAAATCCGCCGGGCTCTGGCCGCAGTTGATGCCGATGCCCAGCACCGCGTAGCTGACCCGACCCGTTTTGGGGTCCAGACCCAGCTCCGTCAGGATGCCGCCCAGCTTTTTGTTTTCCACAACCAAATCGTTGGTCCATTTGATGGCGGGGCGGAAACCGAAGGCATTCTCCACCGCATCGCACATGGCCACCGCCACGGCGCAGGTCAGGTGCATCAGCTCGGTGGGGGCGCAGTCCGGGCGAATCAGGGAGGACAGGTAAACGCCCGCGCCGCCGGGGGAGAGGAAGGTCCGGCCCAGCCGTCCCCGGCCTCCGGTCTGCCGGTCGGCAACCAGCACCGTGCCCGCAGGTGCGCCCTGTCGGCCCATCTCTTTCAGCAGGGTGTTGGTGGAGGTGACTTTCTCGAAGACCTGCACGGTCCAGGGGCAATCGCCCAGATATTCCCGGATGGCCTTGAGATCGGGGATGCTCATTTGCACACACGCTCCTTTACCGCGGCGATGAATTCCGGGGCCGTGCCGCAGCAGCCGCCCAGAATTTTCGCGCCCATGGCGTGACAGTCGGCAACGATCTCCGCAAATTCCGCGGGCTCCATGGGGTATTCCACAATATTTCCCGGCTTGATGACGGGGATGCCCGCATTGGGCTTGCAGATCAGGGGGCCCTTGACGAAGCGGCGGAGCTTGGATACCAGGCCGGGGGTCATCATGTCTGCGGCCACGCAGTTGAAGCCCACGGCGGCGGCCCCCGCCTCCTCCAGCTCCCGCAGGGTCTTGCCCGCGTCCATGCCGGAGAAGAAGCTGCCGTCGGGCTGCATGGTGAAGGAGTACATGACCGTCTCCGCTCCCTCCAGCTCGGCGGCGGTCAAAATCGCCTCGGCATCCTGGGGGTAGAGGAGGGTTTCGGCGGCCAGCAGGTCCGCGCCGCCCTCCAGCAGTCCCGCGATCTGGCGGCGGTAGTTTTCCACCATGGTGTCGAAGAGGGCGGTGTCATAGGAATCGATGAAGGCCGCAAGGGTGGTCAGGTTTCCGGCCACCAGCACGTCCCCCACCTGCTTACTCAGGGCCACGAGCATGGCGTTGATGGCCTCGGTCTGCCGGTCCAGCTTCACATTCGCCAGAGGAATGGGCTGAGCCTGGAAGGTGGGGGCATAGATGATCCGGCTTCCGGCGGCGGCATATCGCCGCTGGAGCTCCAGAATGGCTTCGGGATGGTTTAAGATCCACTCCTCGGTGCAGCAGCCCCGGGGCATGCCCACCTTCTGCAGATTGGAGCCGGTGGCACCGTCCAGAAGCAGGGGACCGGCGGAGAGGAGGTTTTGGAATTCGGTTCTTGTCAGCATAGATATCGCCTCAGATATGAGATATTAGATAGAAAAATGTGTATTGTAGGGGACGGCACCCTCGACGTCCCACGTCATTCAAAGAATGACGGAGCAGGGATCACACACCGCCGGTCAGGGCCACCAGGGCGACTGCACACAGCAGGTACACGGCCAGAGGCAGAAATCGCTGCTTCCCGAAAAATAGAGCAATCAGCGGCGCGGGATGGAACATCCAGAAGGGCCGCAGCCCATCGCCGATCCGGAAGATGCAGTTGTTCAATGTGAATCTGTAAATCGCAAAGCAAAGCGTGGAACCTGCGGCAAAGAGATAGAAGGATACCACAAGCGCAGTCAGCAGATAGAGAAACTTGTTTCGGTGCATGTTGAGCCCTCCTTTTCACGCATCATATCATACATTTTTACACCTTTCAAGGAATGGATTGACGAAAGGGGGATATTCTGATAAAATAACAGAAATTTGAAACAAAGGAGTAATCCCTATGAATAAGACCATTCTTCAAGAATATGCAAAGCTCATCGCCCGCTGTGGTGTGAATGTCCAGAAGGGCCAGGAGGTCCTGATCAACTGCGGTCTCGATCAGCCCGAATTCGTCGCCATGGTGGTGGAGGAGGCCTACAAGGCCGGTGCCGGTAAGGTCACCGTCAACTGGAACTACCAGCCTCTGACCCGGCTCCACGCTGAGTATCAGGAGATCGAGTCCCTGGGTGCCGTTTACGAGTGGGAAAAGGCCAAGCTGCAGCACTATGTGGACACCGTGCCCTGCCGCATCCACCTGATCTCCGACGATCCCGACGGCCTGAAGGGCGTGCGCATGGACAAGATCTCCAAGGCCCGCCAGCTCAGCTACCCCATCCTGAAGCCCTACTCCGATGCACGCAACGGCAAGGAGCAGTGGTGCGGTGCCGCCGTTCCCGGCGTGGCCTGGGCCAAGAAGCTGTTCCCCGAGCTGAATGACGCCGAGGCTGTGGAGAAGCTCTGGGAGGCCATCCTGTCCGCTTCCCGCGTTCTGGAGGGCGATCCCATCGAGAACTGGGCCAAGCACAACGCCAACATGGAGTCCCACTGCCACCATCTGAACAGCCTGAACATCGAGAAGGTCCACATCTTCGCAGACAACGGCACCGACATCACCGTGGGCCTGATCCCGGAGGGCCAGTTCTGCGGCGGCGGCGAGACCACCAAGAGCGGCATCTTCTTCAACCCCAACATCCCCACCGAGGAGTGCTTCACCACCCCCATGCGGGGCCAGGCCGAGGGCATCGTCTACTCCACCAAGCCCCTGAGCTACCAGGGCCAGATGATCGACAAGTTCTGGATGCGCTTCGAGGGCGGCAAGGTGGTGGAGTCCCACGCCGAGATCGGCGACGAGGTCCTGACCACCATGCTGAACATGGACGAGGGTGCCCGTTACCTGGGTGAGGTGGCCATCGTTCCCCAGTCCAGCCCCATCAATCTGAGCGGTCTGCTGTTCTTCAACACCCTGTACGACGAGAACGCCGTCTGCCACCTGGCCGTGGGCATGGGCTACATGGACTGCCTCACCGACTACCACAACCGCTCCAACGAGGAGTGCCGCGCCCTGGGCGTCAACGACTCCATGATCCACACCGATTTCATGATCGGCTGTGACACCATGAACATCGACGCCATCTGCGCCAACGGCGAGACTGTCCGGGTCTTCGCCAACGGTGAGTGGACTTTCTAAAAAAGTCAGAAAATTCTGAAAAAAATGCTTGCATTTTCGTTTCAGATGTGTTAGTATATCCAAGCGATTGAAATTGCTGAGGGCGATTAATGCCCTTTTACCTAAGAAGAAAGAGGTGAACAACAATGAAGGAACCTCTCCATCCCAAGTACGATCAGACTACCATCCGCTGCGCTTGCGGCAATGTCTTTACTACTGGTTCCACCAAGAAGGACATCAGAGTCGAAATCTGCTCCAAGTGCCACCCTTTCTATACCGGCAAGCAGAAGCTGGTTGACACCGGTGGACGTGTTGATCGTTTCAACAAGCGTTTTGGCCTGAAGTAAGCACGCAAAGACCGCACTGCGAATGTAGTGCGGTCTTTTTGTATTTTTTTGTCGCTGACGAAGCAGTGTTGGGGGAACAGTAGGCAACGCAATGGCAAAGAATTACCGTTGGGGCGGGGCATCGACCCGCCCGCCGAAAAACTTTGTTTTTCGGATTTCCCGAAGGGAAATAACGTTTTTTTGCCTTGCGGCGATGGATTTTGCTCA
>JBGVNV010000022.1:0-9521 GCA_045125955.1 Faecousia sp. | reverse complement strand
GTAAGCCGCTTTTTTGAGTTAAGTGCGCCTTGCGGCGCGTGAAGTACGCTCACGCGTGTGAAGCTGCTGCGCAGTGAAGTTTGCTTCGCAAGTGATTTGTCGAACCGATCTTTACTTTCCTTAACAAGACTAGGTTTACCTTGCAAAATATGTTGGGTATGATATAATGGATTTGAAAACATAGACTCACAATAGCGAGGTAAATATGAAATCCATAGAATTATTCAGTGGTACTGGCGGTCTTGCCTTAGGTTTACAGCAAGCCGGTTTTGATCACGAAGCATTATTCGAGTGGGACGCTGATTCCTGCAATAACATAATTTATAACATTACTAGCGGTTATCACGAAATTAAAGATTGGAAAGTTCATCAAGCTGATGTCCGAACAATTTGTTATGATGGTCTTGAAGGAAAAATTCAATTAGTTGCTGGCGGTCCACCATGTCAGCCTTTCTCTCTTGGTGGTAAGCACAGAGCTCATAATGATTCCAGGGATATGTTCCCAGAAGCAGTTCGGGCCGTACGCGAAACTAAACCTCAGGCGTTTATTTTTGAGAACGTCAAAGGACTGCTTCGCAAATCTTTCAGTTCTTACTTTAATTACATTCTACTCCAACTTCAATACCCTCTCATCATCAAAAAAAGTGGTATGTCATGGGAAGAACATTTAACCCTGCTTGAGCAACATCATACCTCTCCGCACACCGATGAGTTGTCATATAATGTGGTTTTTCGTTTAATGAATGCTGCTGATTATGGTGTTCCTCAATCGCGCCACCGTGTTGTTATCGTCGGTTTTAGGAACGATTGCAACGCTTGTTGGAGTTTCCCTACTGCAACACATTCTCAAAACTCATTGCTATATGAAAAATGGGTTTCTAGGACCTATTGGGAAACCCATAAACTAAAAATTCCAACTACATGTCCATTTACAACACAGCAGTTAAACACCATCCGTGCAACTGTAGAAGAAAATGATAAGCCGTTGCTTAGGTGGAATACCGTTCGCGATGCTATCGGCGATTTGCCTGATCCACTTGATGTTGAAGCTTCCTGCGCCATCCATAATCACGAGTATCGGAAAGGCGCAAAAATTTATGCTGGCCATTCTGGTAGTAAATTAGACGAGCCTTCCAAAACTATTAAAGCAGGATCTCATGGCGTTCCTGGTGGAGAAAATATGGTTGTCCTTGATGATGGCAATGTACGCTATTACACAGTGAGAGAAAGCGCAAGAATCCAGACATTCCCTGACAACTATTTATTCAGTGCTTCTTGGACTGAAAGTATGCGGCAAATCGGCAATGCAGTCCCTGTTAAGCTAGCGAAAGTTGTTGGTGATTCTGTAATCCGCCAATTACAAGAGGTGATTGATAATGGCTAAAAAAACCGAATATGCTGTATTTCAAGCGTTTAATCCATTAGATAAGCACAACCTCGGTACTAGCGCAGCTAATGCTTTGCTTAATTCTCCTATTTCTCCATTGCCTCCAGAACCTTTCCTCGGTGCCGGTGTATATGCAATCTATTATATTGGAAATTTTCCAGCCTATAAGGCTTTGACCGACCTCAATAAGGATGAACAATACGCCCATCCAATTTATGTTGGAAAAGCCGTTCCCGATGGTGCTCGCAAAGGTGGCGCAGGAGATACATCTGAGCAAAGCAAAGCTCTGTATAAACGATTAAATGAGCATGCTAAATCCATCGATGCATCCGCTAACCTAAATTTGTCAGATTTTCGTTGTCGCTTCCTGGCTGTTGATGATATTTGGATTCCGTTGACAGAATCAATGTTAATTGAATTATTCAAGCCAGTCTGGAACTGCGTTTTAGACGGTTTTGGAAATCATGATCCTGGAAAAGGCCGTCACAAAGGTAAGATGCCTTTCTGGGACTGCCTACATCCCGGACGAGAATGGGCTGTTCGTTTGGAACCTTGTTCATTAACAGCTACTGAGTTGGAGCAAAAAGTTGTAGAATATCTCAATACATCACTCTAATCAAATATACACGTTTACAAAAAAGCCCCCGATGGTCCTGCATCGGGGGCTTTTTTGCCCGCTCAACCGTTGGTTGCACCGGTTAACCGGGCCTGGTTAACGGTGGGTTGATTGACAGGCTTTCCGCCCCGTGCTAAGATAGTGCAAACCATTCGGAGGTATCCTATGAAACAAAAGCTATGGAATCGGGATTTTGTCCTGCTTTTACAGGGAAATATCGTCAGCACCATCGGTGATCTGATGTACAGCGTGGCCATCGGCTACTGGGTCTACCGGCAGACGGGCTCCAGTGCCCTGATGGGCGTCATGTCCTCCATTTCCATGTTCGTGACCATGTTCCTGTCACCCTTCAGCGGCAGCATTGTGGATAAATGCAGCCGCAAATGGGTGTTGGTGGGGATGGACATCATGCAGGGTGTCGTGATGCTGACCATCGGTCTGCTGGCCTATCTGGACCGGCTGAGCATCGCCGGTGTACTGATCGCCGCATTTCTGGCCGCCCTGGGCAGTGTGTTCTATTCTCCCGCCGCCGGAACGCTGATGATCGACATCATTCCCCACGATGATATGGTCCGGGGACAGTCCATCTTTTCCGGCTCCAATGCCCTGATCAGCATGGTGGGTACGGCCTTCAGCGGCGTGATGGTCGCCTTCTTCGGTGTGCCGCTGATCGTGGTCATCAACGGTCTGAGCAATCTGTACAGTGCCGCATCGGAGCTGTTCATCCATGTCCCCCGGACCGTCCAGCAGGGTGAGCCTGTGTCTGTCAAAGGCATCCTTCATGATTCCAAAGATGCGGTCCGGACGATCTTTTCCGACAGGTGTCTGCGGATCTTCGTGCCCTCCGCCCTGATTTTGAATCTTCTGGCCGCGGGCCCGCTGACGCTGGTGCTGCCCTTTTGCATGGAGAAGGGCTTTTCCGTGGACATGTACGGATATCTGATGGCGGTCTGGACCGCCGCATCGCTGATCTGTGTGCTGACTCTCGGCATCGTGAAGCTGGGCCCGAAGACGCGCTTTTGGGTCATGGCCCTGGGCTTCACCGGCTCCGTGCTGTTCTTCGCCCTGACCTACCTCTCCGCAAAATTTGTGCCCCTGTGCATCATGGCCTTTCTCGCTTCCTTTACGAACTGTGCCGGCAATACGATTTTCAACGCTTCCCTGATGCTGGCCCTGCCGGAGGAGAACAGAGGTGCCATTCTCGGATTGATCAATTCGGCCTCCGTCGGCGGCACCGCGCTTTCTGCGGTGGTCTATGGCGTTCTCGGCGATGTGTTTCCGCTGTATCTGGTATTTACGGTGGGAAGTCTGCTCTCCCTCGGGCCCATGCTGTATATGTGCTTCAACCCCAGAACCAGAGAATTTGTGCTGACCCATTGAGATCCGGAAAAGCCCCCGGTGCCTGTGCACCGGGGGCTTTCCTTGGTTAGAAAAAAGAGAGGTAGAAAAGAGGTACCAAAGGAGGCGGCTCACGGCTTCCGCGTTCCTTTGTATGGACTTATGATATCGTCATCTTTTGAACTCAAAATGACACATTCTTTAAAAATACATGAATGAATCATGAACACTTGCCCATGGCGACCCGGCCCAGAAGCATGGCGAAAATATCCGGCCAGGTGAGTTTTTCCACAGCTTCCCCGGCGATCAGTGGGACAACTGCCAGGACCTCCTCCCCGCATTCCACCGTCAGCTCCCCAAGGATGTCCCCCGGCATCACCGGGGCTTCGATCTCGGGCAGGAGGGTATGGCGGGCGGTGATTTGGGAGAGCTCCGCCTTTTTCACCAGCAGGGGGCCGGACTCCCGAAGGACCGCGTTCACGGTTTCGTCCACCCCCAGCTTCACGGGCACCGCCGCATCGGCGGGGAGCTCCGGGGTATAGTGGGCGAAATTGGCGAAGCCGTAGTCCAGCATCCCCCGGCAGGCATCGTTGCGCTTCTGGCTGGTCGCGGAGCCCATGGCCACGGCGATGAGCTCCATACCGTCGCGCTGGGCCGAGGCCGACAGGCAGTAGCCCGCCCCGGAGGTGAAGCCCGTTTTCAGCCCCGTACAGCCGGGGTAAAAGCGGACCAGCTTGTTGGTGTTGCTGAGCCCAAAGGTGCCGTCCCGGATGGAGTCCATCCAGATGGTGGTGTACTTTTTGATGTCCGGGTGGTTCACCAGCAGCTCCCGGGACATGAGCGCGATGTCGTGGGCACTGGTCCGGTGGGCGGCGGCATCGGCATCGTCGTCCAGTCCCGTGCAGTTGACAAAATTCGTATCGTTCATGCCCAGCTCCTTCGCCCTCGCGTTCATCCGTTCCACGAATGCGGCCTCCGAGCCCGCCAGGTGCTCCGCCATGGCGCAGGCGCAGTCGTTGGCCGAGGACACGGCAATGGATTTGACCATGTCCGCAACGCTCATGGTCTCCCCCGCCTTGAGAAAGACCTGACTGCCCCCCTTGGCGGCGGCGGTCTCCGAGGCGGTCACCGTGTCCTCCCAGGCGATCTGCCCGGAGTCGATGGCCTCCATGATCAGCAGCATGGTCATGACCTTTGTGACGCTGGCAGGGGCCAGGCGTTCATGCTCGTTGCCGCTGTCCAAAATTGTCCCCGTGGCCGCGTCCATCAGAAGCCAGCTTTTGGCCTCGTATTCCGCCGCCCGGACCGGCAATGCCAGCATCGCCAGGGCCAGCAGCAGGCATACAAATTTGCGCATATACATCCCTCCTTGCTTTGATTGCAGTATATGCCCAAAACGTTTCCAGTATGATCCATTTTGATGGCATTTTTCACAAGGGAACCCCGGTTTTCTTTGGCAAACCTGACCTTTTTCGCCGGAACTCTTGCATTTTTCGATGATTGCACTATAATATCGGTGTAACCCTAAATAATTGGAGGAGGAGATTCCCATGTACACTGAAGCACAGAAGAAAACTCTGGAAATGATTTCCAAGATTGGCATTATCCCCGTCATCGCCATCGATGATGCCGCCAAGGCCGTTCCCCTGGCCAAGGCTCTGGTCGCCGGTGGTCTGCCCGCCGCCGAGGTCACCTTCCGCACCGCCGCCGCTGAGGATGCCATCAAGGCCATCGCCGCCGAGGTCCCCGAGATGCTGCTGGGTGCCGGCACCGTCATCACCGACGAGCAGGCTGACCGCGCGCTGGCCGCTGGCTGCACCTTCCTGGTCTCCCCCGGCTTCATCCCCGAGCTGACCCAGTACGTCATCAACAAGGGCGGTCTGATGATCCCCGGCACCTCCACTCTGGGCGAGATGGAGCAGGCCATCCGCATGGGTCTGGACGTTCTGAAGTTCTTCCCCGCTGAGGCCAACGGCGGCGTCGGCTTCCTGAAGAACTGCGCAGGTCCCCACAAGAACCTGAAGTGGATGTGCACCGGCGGCATCAACGCCAAGAACGTCAACGAGTACCTGGGCTTCAACCAGATCACCGCCGTCGGCGGCACCTGGATGTTCAAGGGCAAGGACGGCTCCGACCTGATCAAGACCGAGAACTGGGACGAGATCACCCGTCTGTGCCGTGAGGCCGTCAACACCATGCTGGGCTTCGAGGTCCGTCATGTGGGCATGAACTGCGCCACCCGCGAGGAGGCCGCTGAGACCGCTCAGCTGTTCTCCAAGCTGTTCGGCTTCCCCTACAAGCCCGGCAACAGCTCCGACTTCTCCGGCGTCGGCGTCGAGTGCAACCACTATCCCAAGCTGGGCAAGCTGGGCCACATCGCCATCGGCACCAACTCCGTGGAGCGCGCCATCTACCAGCTGGAGGCCATGGGCGTGGAATTCAACTACGACGAGTATGTCGCCCGTGACAAGAAGAACCCCGACGTCATCAAGGCCATCTACCTGAAGGAAGAGTTCAGCGGCTTCGCTGTCCATCTGGTTCAGAAGTAATCATTTCTCCATCATGCAATGCCCCCGCCAATCGGCGGGGGCATTTTTAGTGTATAAAAAACTCCGCGTCATTCCGAGCCAGTGCGCACACTGGCGTGGGAATCCCGTAAATAGAAGCGAAAACCCACGAAACCTGGCCTGAAAAGTTACGGGATTGCCACGGAGGGCTACGCCCTCCTCGCAATGACGCATTTTTTATTCCGCATCCAATCCCAGGAACCGTTTCTCGTAAAACTCAGACTTCTTCTGGAGCTCCCAGTCCAGGGCTTCGTAGCCGTAGAGCTCGCAGAGGGTCTGCTTTTCGGAGAAGAGGTTGGTGCCCAGCCCTAAGCGGTCCCCCTCTATTTCCACGCCCAGGGCGGCCAGGGTGGTGGGGAACATGTCGAAGGTGCCGAACTCCCGGTTTTTCTCCCGGATGGGCTCCACCGCAGGATTGATGATGCAGTTGTAGATGGTACGGGTGTAATTCTCGTCCACGCCCTCCATGAAATCCGGGTCCATGGTCATGTGGTCGCCGGAGATGACGATGGTGGTGTTCTCGTAGAAGGGCTGGGTCTGGACCCAGCGGATGAACTCATGGACCATCCGGCTGGAGCAGCGCATGACCGTGGGATACTGTTCGGGGTACTCATCCCGGCACTCCTGGCAGTGGTAGCCGTCGGGGAAATGGGTATCGCAGGTCAGCAGGGTGAAATTGAAGGGGCCCTCCTGGGCGGCCAGGGCGGTCAGCTCCCGCTTGGCGGCCTCGAAGAGCTTGGCATCCTCAAAGCCCCACCAGACCCGGTAATCCTGGGGCAGCCAGCGGCGATCCTTCAGGGTGTTCATATCCACGATGTTGTAATTGCCGTGCTCGGTAAAATACGCATCCCGTCCGCCGAACTGGGCATCGGAGCCCACCAGCAGGGTCTGGCGGTAGCCCGCATCCTCCAGGATCTCGCCCAGGGACACCACACCGGGCATGTAGCCGTTCTCGCCGCCGAAATAAGTTGCGTCCAGGGGCACCTGGACATTGATGCCGGAGGTCTGGGTGACCATGGCGGCGGCGGTCCAGGTGGTGCCGGAAAAGCTCAGCGCGCCGCCCAGGCCATCGTCATTGGAAAAATTCACGTTCTCCGCCGCCAGTGCAGACAGCTCCGGGATGAAATCATCGTAGATGGGGCCGCCGGCCTCGGGCTCGGCGAAGGTGTTCTCCATGCTCTCCAGGAAGATGTAGATCAGGTTCCGCTTCTCGTCGGGGAAGGTCAGCTTCGCCAGGGTGGGGTCCACATAGTGGTCCTCGATGAACTCGGACTCGGTGGCCGCCGCGCCCACGAACTGGACCAGGTTCAGCTTCACGGTGAACAGTCCTGCGGCGAAGATCAGCACCGCCACCACCAGAGCCACCGCCCGGCGGACCACGAACCGGGCAAACCGGCCCGCCTTGACCCGGCGGACCGCCTCCACGCAGTACCGGTACAGCAGCAGCTCCAGCACCGCCGCGCCCACGCCGAAGACGCCCACACGGACCTTGGCGGAGTTCATCAGGGAGCGGTTGGCTCCGGCGGCGGAGGATTTCGCCGAGTAGATGAACTGGTCCAGCGTCACCTTGTCATACTTATTGGCCATCCAAATGGTCAGAAAAAACAGCAGATTTCCCGCCAGCAGTGCAAGCACCATTCCCACGGTGCGCCAGCGGATGCCCTCTCCCAGGGCCTTGGTCAGATTCACGACAGCATCTCCTTTGATGTGGTATTTGTCGGTGTTCCATTATACACATTTCAAAGGAAAATGCATCCGTTTTAAGGAAAATTTCAAAAAATGTTAAGAATTGACAGGCTCCTCCAGCTCGGCCCGGAGCCGCTCCAGGGCCCGCTTCTCAATGCGGGAGACGTAGCTTCGGCTGATGCCAAGGCGCGCGGCCACCTCCCGCTGCTTCCGGGCTTCCTGTCCGAAGAGGCCGTAGCGCATGCTGACCACCTCACGCTCCTGGTCCGTCAAAACCGCTTCCACCGCCGCCCGGAGCCGGCGGGCATTCTCGCGGGAGCTCAGCTCCTCCAGCAGGTCCTCCTCCCCCGCCACCACGTCCTGCAGCTCCAGTGCCGCCCCGTCGGTGCCCGTTTCGATCAGCTCGGACAATGACACATCCTGGGCCCGCTTCCGCCCCGCCCGGAAATGCATCAGGATCTCATTTGCTACCCTCACCCCAGGGACTTTCAGGGTCCTCCAAAGGTTCTGCAAGCTGTCCCATCAGGTCGGGATATTCGATCTCCTTCTCATCTGCGCCGAAAAGCACCACATGGGCGTTCTCTCCGTCCCAGATGACCTTGCGAACAACGGTGCGGATGGCGGCCCGCTTCTCCTCCACGGTCATTTCATCGATGCTCGTGCGGAACATGGTCAGCATCTGCCGCATCAGATCAAACTCAGCATCGGTGAGCGAATTGACATTAACCAACCCTTCCAGCTCATGGATACGGTTCTCCACATCCCGGTTTATATCGGACAGTTCTTCAATGCGCTTCAGCACACGGGGTTTGGCAATGGAGTCACCAACCATACCCAGAGAATCGATCAAACCATTGATGGTTTTTTCGTTCATCTCATGTTCTACCCGCAGCTCTTCCAACTGCCGCTCATACTGCTCCCGCTTGCCGGTGTAGAACTCACGGCTCTTTGCAAGCTGAGAAATGAAGCTGCTGTCGTGGTCAGTAAGAGATTTGATTTGCTCGATGATCGCCGCATCCAGAATATTGCCGTTGGCATTACGGCGATTGCAGCGTTCCCGCTTGCTCCGCTCTTTCATCTTGCATACATAGGTGTAAATAACTTCACCGGAAGCAGTTTTGCGCTGGGACAGTTTGGGGTACATCCTTTCGCCACAGGAGCAATACACCAAACCGGTCAACAGGGCTTCATTATTCCGGGGCTTGCGGTATGCCTTGGATTTATTTCTGTCCAGGGATTCCTGTACTTTGATCCACTGCTTAGAGGGAACGAAACCGGCATGCTTACCAATAGCAATAATCCACTCGCTGACCGGAAGTAGTTGTGTTGTTCTTCCCTTTTCCTGGTTCGTCCGGTTGTAGGCCATAATACCGCAGCTGCCGTCAAATGCTTCCTTGGGGAAGAAAATCTCCGCTTCCTTTTCTATGAAGTAGTTGTAGGCATCTTCGTCTGCAACCATATAGACAGGATTCTGCAAGATCGCCTTGATTGCAAAGCGGGTAAAGTCCTTTCCCCGCTTGGTTTTGATTCGCTGCCGCAGCAACTCTGCTTCCACAGCGGTCAAAGAATCCGTTTCTATATAGAGATCAAAAATCATTTTAGGAATCTCGATTTCCTCGGGAATCGGGATCAGCTTGTAAGATTTTCTCTCTTTTCCATCGATGGTGATTTTACTAACCGAACCGGATTTGAAGCCGGTAGGTGTATTGCCGCCCAGCCAGCGGCCAGTCTTTGCCAATTCGTGCATATTGTCACGAATACGCTCGGCAATGGTTTCCCGCTCTAACTGGGAGAACACGGAGATAATAAACATCATGGCTCTGCCCATGGGGGTACTGGTGTCGAACTGCTCCTTAATGGATACGAAGGATACATCCAGCTTGGTCAGTTCATCGATCAGCCCCGTAAAATCGCTGATATTACGACT
>JBGVNV010000021.1:0-18076 GCA_045125955.1 Faecousia sp. | reverse complement strand
CGCACCCGGGACAACCTCATCAGCCTGAGCAAGCGGGGCAGAATGCTGGTGGCCAGCTATGAGGCTGTCCGGTTCCAGAAGCTGGATCTGTTCTCCGTCATGCTGCGCCAGATCGGCAGTTACATTCAGAAAATGCAGCTGCGGGACGCCATCGATGTTCTGATGAACGGCGACGGCAATGACAACGCCGCGGAAACCTTCCGGGTGGGCACTTCTCCCATCTCCGGTGAGAGCGGGGCGCTGGGCTATGACCAGCTGGTGGAATTCTGGGGCGAGTTTGACCCCTACACCATGAACGGCATGATCATGGGCAGCGGCATGATGACCCGGATGCTGAAGATCCCCGAGCTGCAGAATCCCCTGACCGGGCTGAACTTCCAGGGTACCGGCATCCTGGCCACCCCTCTGGGTGCCCAGCTCCACCGAACCTCCGCCGTGGATGACGACACCATCATCGGCATCGACAGCCGCTATGCCCTGGAGCTGGTGCGCGCCGGGGATGTGCTGGTGGAATATGACAAGCTCATCGACCGGCAGCTGGAGCGGGCGGCCATCACCGCCATCTGCGGCTTCGGCAAGATCTGCGACGGCGCAGCCAAGGTGCTGACCGTATGACCCTGGAGGAGCAGATCTATGCCCAGGCGCGGCTGATGGCGGGGCAGCTCAACGAGGAGCAGGATGCCCTGCTGCGGATGCTGTGCCGGGTGGCAAGGATCAATCTGGAGGGGCGGCTGCGCCCCGGGCTGAAGGCGGAGGATCTGCAGGCGGATTTTATCGCTGCCGGAAGTCTGCTGGCGCTGGCTGCCCTCTCCGAGAGCGACGGCAGCCCCGAGCGGTTCACCGCCGGGGAGCTGAGCATCCAGCGGGGCTCCCAATCTGCTGCCGCCAAATGCCTGCGGGGGCAGGCGGAGCTGCTGCTGATGCCCTATGTCCGGGACAGCTTTGCGTTTCTGGGGGTATAGCATGCGGAAAATGGTGGAAAAGCTGCTGTGGCAGCACGGGATTCAGATCCGGGTGGAGGGGCGCACCGTGCGCGCCCTGTTCCAACCGGTGACCGGAAAGCTGGAACGGCTGGCAGAGCGAACCCCAGGGGTACTGGGGGTGGAGCGCGTCATGCGCTGGATCTACATCGGCCCGGTGGAGCCGCAGCTGCGGGAGGATCAGGTGCTGACCGTGGAGGGCAGGGGATACCTTGTCCGCTCCGTCCAGTGGATCGAAGGGAATGACGGCCCGGCCTATACCTGGGCCATGTGTGTGGAGAAAGGACGGGAGGAACCATGGTCTACGGACTCCTGCAAGAGCTGAAGGAGCTGCTGGAAAACGCCGGGATCCCGGCGGGGGAGGAGTACCCCGCGGGAGACCGTGTGGAGATCCTGAGCCGTGTGGCGGCTGTGGGTCTGCGGGAGCTGGACTGCGCCAATTCTGCGGCAAGGTTTTCTGTGCGCATTCTCAGCCCGCGGATCCTGGGAGGCTGGTGCTGTCAGAACAAGGCGGCCGAGGCGGCACAGGCGCTCCACCGGGCGGGCATGAGCAGCACTGCGGCGGAAATGGAATATCTGAGCGGCAGCGACTGCTTCTGCGTCAGTCTGGCTGTGTCCCAGCCGGTGTATGAGGGTGCAGAGGGCTGGAGCGGAGGCTGGCAGGTGCTCCGGGACGATGCGCAGGAGAAAAATGTCCTGTCCTTCCGGGCTGTGCGGAATCAGGGGCGCAGACTGGTGGGGGCTTTCTGCCAGAGTGAGCCCACAGGGGTGACTCCCGGGGCGGGGGGCTGGCAGATTGAGCTGGTGCAGTCCGGGGCGGCGGAGCCGGAGGAGGGGCAGGAGCCCTTTGTTCTGACGGTGAGCGCAGGCGGCGTCCGGCAGCGCTATCTGGGCTGCTGCTGGAACGAGACGGAGATCGTCCTGGACAGCGGGGGACTGAAGCGGATCAGGCGGGGCTTTGCCCTGAAACGGGAGGCTCAAAACCATGGATAAAATGAAGTTTATGATGTTCACCTGGCCGGATAACCCGGAGGAATTCCGCATCAGCGCCCACTGTGTACCGGAGTATGTGCCCAATCAGGTGGGCGGCTATGACTACACCGGGCTCACGCCCATGATCCGGGTCTTTAAGGGCAGGGGCGTCTTCTGCGGAGCGGATGCCGACCAGCGCTTCAATGCTCTGGCAGTCATTATGGCGCTGGGGCGCGAGGGGGAGCTGTTCCATCCCGTCTGGGGTACGACCACGGCATACCTGACCGACCTGGAAATGGAGCAGGAGAGCCGCCCGGAGCACATCGTCTACAGCTTCACCTTCCGGGAGACGGACGAAAAGGGCGGCATCCCCATGCTGCCGGAAAACGAGAAATATTACGGATAGAAAATGTGCCTGCTGGAAACAGCAGGCATTTTTTGTGGTCCCGAAGGAGCCATATCACACGCCCACAGGCGTATATCACAAAAAATACCCGTTTCCAACCGGAAACGGGTATTTTTTATAGAATTAGCGGACGGTGGGCTCGATGTGCCAGATCTCGGCGGCGTACTGGCGGATGGTACGGTCGGAGGAGAACTTGGCGGCGGAGGCCACGTTGACCAGGCACTTGCGGCCGAAGGCCAGACGGTCGGCATACTCGGCGTTGGCGCGGAGCTTGGCGTCGATGTAGCTGGCGTAGTCCTTCAGGACGTAGTACTGATCGGAGGAGGGACCCCAGTTGATCAGCTTGTTGTAGACCTCGCGGATGCCGTTGTCGGTCTCAACGGTGCCGTTGACCATGGTATCCAGGGCGCGGCGCAGGTCGGAGTTGGCATCGTAGAAGTTCTTGGCGTGGTAGTTGCCCTTGATGGCGTTGATCTCCTCAACGGTAGCACCGAAGATGTACTCGTTGGCGTGACCGGCCTCCTGGGCGATCTCCACGTTGGCACCGTCCAGGGTACCCAGGGTGACAGCACCGTTGAGCATCAGCTTCATGTTGCCGGTACCGGAGGCCTCCAGGCCGGCGGGAGAGATCTGCTCGGAGATGTCAGCAGCGGGGATGATATGCTCGGCGTAGGAGCAGTTGTAGTTGTGGACGAAGCAGACGCGCATCTTGTTGTTGACGGCGGGATCGTTGTTGATCAGCTTGGCCAGACGGTTGATGTAGCGGATGACGCTCTTGGCATCCTCATAGCCGGGGGCAGCCTTAGCACCGAAGATGAAGCAGGTGGGATGGAAGCCCTCCAGACGGCCCTCCTTCAGGCGGAAGTAGATGTCGGCGATGGAGATGGCGTTCATCAGCTGACGCTTGTACATGTGCAGACGCTTGACCTGAACATCGAACAGGAAGTCGGGGTTCAGCTGGACACCCTCGTTCTTGGCGATGACGGCGCACAGCTGCTCCTTCTTCTGATGCTTGATGAAGTTGAAGCGGCCCACCAGCTCGTCGTCGATCATGCCCTTCAGGGCACCGATCTCGTCCAGGTTCTTCAGGAAGTCAGCACCGACCTTCTCGCGGATCATGCCGACCAGCTCAGGGTTGCACAGACCGAACCAGCGGCGGGGGGTGATGCCGTTGGTCTTGTTCTGGAAACGCTCGGGGAAGACCTTGTACCACTTGTTGAACACGTCGTCAACCAGGATCTGAGAGTGGATCTCAGCAACGCCGTTGACGTAGGAGCCAACGTAAATGGACAGGTTTGCCATGTGGACGATGTCGTCCTGGATGATCCACAGGCCGGTGTTGGGACGCTCCTGGCGCAGCTTGTGGTCGATCATGCAGATGATGTCGGCGATCTGGGGCACGACGGAGCGCAGCAGGTGCAGGGGCCACTTCTCCAGAGCCTCACCCAGAACGGTGTGGTTGGTGTAGGAGAAGGTCTTCTGGGCCACGGAGAAGGCCTGGTCGAAGGACATGCCCTCCAGCATCAGCAGACGGATCAGCTCGGGGATGGACATGGCGGGGTGGGTGTCGTTCAGCTGAACGGCATTGTAGTCAGCGAAACGCTCCAGGGGCAGGTCGCCGTGGGTCAGCTTGAAGACGCGCAGCATATCCTGCAGGGAGGCGGAGGACAGGACGTACTGCTGCTTGATGCGCAGACGCTTGCCCTCGTCATTGGAGTCGTTGGGGTACAGAACACGGGTGATATCCTCAGCCTTGTTCTTGGCCTCCAGGGCCTTGGCGTACTGCTGGGCGTTGAAAGCATCGAAGTCCAGGTCGGACATGGGCTCGCACTGCCACAGACGCAGGGTGTTGATGTTGTTGGTGCCGTAGCCGATGACGGGGACGTCATAGGGAACAGCCTTGACGGTGTGGTCGGGGAAGGCGATGGTGACGGTGTGCTTGTCACGGCGGAAGGACCAGGGATCGCCGTGGGCAGTCCAGTCGTCAGCGACCTGAGTCTGGTTGCCCTTCTCGTCGAAGCCCTGCTTGAACAGGCCGTGCTTGTAGCGCAGACCGTAGCCGCTCAGGGGCAGGTCGCAGGAAGCGGCGGAGTCCATGAAGCAGGCAGCCAGACGGCCCAGACCGCCGTTGCCCAGAGCGTCGTCCTCGACGTCCTCCAGGATGGCCAGGTCCACGCCCTTGGCGGCGAACAGGGCCTTCATCTCGTCCAGGATGCCCAGGTTGAACAGGTTGCTGTACACCAGACGACCGATCAGGAACTCGGCGGAGATGTAGTAGGCCTTGCGGTTCTTGGTGCGGGCGGCCTTGCTTGCGTTCCAGTTCTCGTGGATGGCCATCATGACAGCCTCGCCCAGCGCGTTGTGCAGCTCGTTGGCGTTGGCCTCGGTCAGAGACACATCGTACTTGTACTTGAGCTGGGACTCGGTCCAGTTCAGGATGTTTTCGCAGTTGTAGCTCATTGAATATACTCCTTATTCTCATGCGGAGGGTCCGCAATGGTATGCGTTTTGCGCAGGGGAAAGGGGAATGCTTACAGGTTTTCGGTTTCGGCCTCGGCTTCGGCGGCGGGCTCCTCGTCCTTCAGGGGGGCGCGGCCGTAGCGTTCGGTCAGGGCGGCGATGCGCTCAGCCAGAGCATCGGATGCAAAGCCGTCCCAGGCGCGCCAGGTCCAGTTGTTGGTGGTCATGGTGCCGGGGAAGTTCATGCGGGACTCCTCACCCAGGGTCAGGTAGTCCTGCATCTGCACGATGCACAGGTCGGAGACGGAGGCCATGGCGGTCTTGATGAGGGACCAGACCAGTTCCTTCTGGGTCATCTTGTCGGCCACATCCTCCAGACCCATGTACTCGACGACGAAATCGAGGGCCTCGTAGGAGGCAGTGTCAAACCACTGGAGAGAAGTCATGTTGTCATGGGTGCCGGTGTAGCAGACGGAATTGGTGGGGTAGTTGTGGGGCAGGTACTCGTTCTCCTTGCAGCCGTCGAAGGCGAAGCCCAGGACCTTCATGCCGGGATAACCGGAGTTGTCCCGCAGGTCCAGGACCTCCTGGGTCAGGGTGCCCAGGTCCTCGGCGATGAATCTGACCTGGGGAAGCTGAGTCTTCAGGGCGTTGACGAAGTCCATGTCGGGGCCCTTGATCCACTTGCCGCCCTTGGCGGTGGTGTCGCCGTAGGGGACGGACCAGTAGGCCTCAAAGCCGCGGAAGTGGTCCAGACGGATGACATCGTAGAGCTTGCCGGCGGCGGCCATGCGGCGGACCCACCAGGCGAAGTTCTGCTTCTTCATCTTGGTCCAGTTGTACAGGGGGTTGCCCCAGAGCTGGCCGTCGGCGGAGAAGGCATCGGGGGGGCAGCCGGCCACGGCGGTGGGAGTCAGCTCCTTGTCCAGCTGGAACAGACCGGGCTCACACCAGACCTCAACGGAGTCGTAGGGAACGTAGATGGGCACGTCGCCGATGATCTCGATGCCCTTGGAGTGGGCGTAGGTCAGCAGGGCGGTCCACTGCTTGTAGAAGACGAACTGGACGAAGCAGTAGAAGCGGATCTCGTCGGCCAGACGCTTTTTGGCGGCGTTCAGGTCCCGGGCCTTGCGGAACTTCAGACCGTCCTCCCAGGTGTACCAGGCGGCGGAGTTGTTCTCACCCTTCAGGGCCATGAACAGAGCAAAGTCGGGAAGCCAGCTTTCCTGCTCGGACAGGAAGGCGTCGAAGTCGGCGCCGCCCTGGAAGCGGGCGTAGGCCTGACGGAGCACAGCCAGCTTGTTGTTATACTGGCGGCCAAAGTCCACACGGTCGGAAGACCACTGCCAGTCGCGGTCAGCGACCTCCTCGGTGGTCAGCAGGCCCTCCTCGATCAGCAGGTCCAGATCGATCAGGTAGGGGTTGCCCGCGTAGGCGGAGTTGGACTGGTAAGGGGAGTCACCGTAGCCGGTGGGAGTCAGAGGGAGGATCTGCCAGCTCTGCTGGCCGGACTTCTCCAGGAAGTCCACAAAATCAAAAGCACTTTTGCCCATGGTACCGATGCCATAGTTGCCCGGCAGGGAGGTGATGTGCATCAGAATGCCGCTCTTGCGCATAACGAAGTCTCCTTTGCTCATGCCAAAATTCTGTGTTAATTTTTTAGATCAGGGGCGGGAGGGTATGGTAAGCCCATTCAAACCGCCTGACTAGAATAAAGCTTTTTTGCAGATTTGTCAAGTGTTAGGTGGTGCGCAACCGTATGCGCGTGGGTTTTTCGGAGGTATTTACAAATTTTGTTGGAATTTCCGAGAAGTATCAGGCAAGAAGCCCGGAAAAATGACGGTTTTTTTAGAAATCGACCTGTGTCTTTCCCTGCTGAGCCCAAAGCTGCAAAACAAAAAAGTCCGTCCATCGCGGCCGAAGGTCCGCAACAGGCGGAGAAACAGAGCAGGATTGTACAGGCGTTTTGGGGAGGGATACCCGCGTAGGGGAGACCCTTGCGGTCGCCCTCCACCCCTCTGCCAGGGCGACCGCGAGGGTCGCCCCTACGCGAAGCGCGAAAAAATCCACGGTAA
Organism: Faecousia sp.; assembly: GCA_045125955.1. GTDB lineage: Bacteria > Bacillota > Clostridia > Oscillospirales > Oscillospiraceae > Faecousia. The sequence goes on along the minus strand of JBGVNV010000021.1, from coordinate 11,183 downwards.
CGAAAAGCCCCCCCGGCTTTTGGCCGGAGGGCTTTGGGGGGATTTAGTTGTAGGCTCGGTAGAGGAAGGTGACTACCTGGGCCCGGTTGCAGGCGGCGGTGGGGCCGAAGTGGGTGGCATCGACACCGTTGGTGATGCCGTTTTCCACGGCCCAGAGGACTGCCTTGTAGAAGAAGTCGGTGGTATTGACATCCAGGAAGGGGCTGCTGGTGGACTTGGGATTGGGGGAACCGGCGGCGCGCCACAGGAAGGTGACCACGGCGGCGCGGTTGCAGTTGGCAAAGGAGCCGAATTCGGTGGCACTGACGCCGTTGGTGATGTTCTTCTCCACGGCCCAGAGGACGGGTTTATAGAAGAAGTCGGTGGACTTCACGTCGGTGAAGGGATTGCCGGTGGAGGTGGGTTCGGGGTTCCCGGCGGCGCGGTACAGGAAGGTCACCACATGGGCCCGGAGGCAGGAGCCGTTGGGATCAAAGGTATCCTCGGTGGCACCGGTGGTGATGCCGTTCTCCAGAGCCCAGAGGACGGGATCGTAATAGAAGGAACCCGTGGGAACATCGGAGAAGGGATTCTCGGTGTTCAGCTTGAAGGTGTAGTTGCCGGTTGAATGACCCCGATCGTATGTGACGGATTCATCGCTTGTAACGCACATGACATAAGTACCGGCTGTCAGTGTGACCTTGAACAGATCATGACGGGATTTGGAACTGGCATCCCATCCATTGCTATCATCGTACCAGATCCGATCACCGGCTTCGTTATAGACCTGCAGGGCATAATACTGCATGTAGGAGGTGAAGTCAATGGTCAGTTCCATGTCCTTTGCCAGAGTAAACTGGAAAAAGTCCATGCTGTCGTTCATTGCGATCTGACCACTGATCTGCTTGTTGGGGATGATCCACTGGGCGGTTGCGGTGGAGTTGTTGGGCTCAATTTCGTTGGCGTTGGCGTTGACATAGTCGACACCCAGTGTGTAGGTGCCGGTGGTATGAGCCCGGTCAAGATTGAGATATTCATCACCGGTGACCTTGATGTAATATTTGCCGGGGATCAGATGCATGGAAAAGCTCAAATGCTGCACCAGGGCGGAGGAATCCCAATTATTGTGGTCATCGAGCCAAATGCAGTTTCCGTCCTCGTTATACAGAGCAACGGACGCCCAAGGCATTTTTGCGGTCAGGTTGATCGTCAGCAGACCAGATGCGGGAAGCGTGATCTGGAAGAAGTCGCAGTTGTCGTTGATTGCGATCTGACCGTTTACGCTGCCGTATAGCGGCAGATCATTGGCATTGGCAATGTTGTTGTTGACCTCGGTTTCGGTGGCATTGGCATTAACATAGTCGGTCTTCAGGATATAGTCTCCGGTAGCATGACCCCGGTCAAGATTGAGGTACTGATCACCGGTGATCCGAATGTAGTAGGTGCCCGCAATCAGATCGGAAGTATAGCTGTCGGTGCGCATGCCGGCGGTGGCATCCCACTCGTATCCGCCGTAAACCCAGAGGGAGGTGCCCTCGGCGTCAAAGAGGGAGATGGTGTACCACTGCATGAAAGAAGTAAGCTTCAGAGAAATATTTCCGGATTCTTCAATCGTAAATTTGTACCAGTCCACGCCTTTCTTTTCCGAGATACTGCCGTTGATGGTATCGCAGATCTCAAATTCCTGAGCGGTGGGGATGGTGTTATTGGGCTCCGACTCCTCCAGAGCCAGGGCGGTGACGGGAAGCACTGTCAGCACCATGACCAGAGCCAGAAGCAGGGATAATGCGCGTTTTTTCATTTGAAACACTCCTTTTCTTCGGCGGAGGACAAGGTCGCATCCTCTGCCGGGATGAAATCATTATAGATTCATATAAGAAAAAAGTCAAGGTTGCGAAAAGCCCTCCGGCTTTTGGCCGGAGGGCTTGGAGGGGTTATAGCAACTTAGGCTTCCAGGTTGATGCCGGTCTCCTTGTTGAAGACGTGGCAGACGTGGCCGGCGAAGTTGTAGCTGATGGGGGAGCCGTTGGCCAGAGCAGCAACCTCGGCACCGGTCATGTTCATGGTGGAAACGACCATGACCACATCGCGGCCCAGGGAGTTGACATGCAGGTGGACAGTGGAGCCCATCATCTCGGAAACGTCGACCTTGCCGTCCAGACCCTTCTCCAGGGTGATGTGCTCAGGACGGACACCCAGGACGATCTCCTGAGGCTGGACGTTGTTCTTGTTCAGCTTCTCCTGCTTCTCAGCAGACAGCTCGACCTTCATGCCGCCGATCTCGACGACGTACTTGCCGTTCTCCTTCAGCAGCTTGGCGTCGTTGAAGAAGTTCATCTGGGGAGTGCCGATGAAGCCAGCGACGAACAGGTTGTAGGGATGGTTGAAGACCTCCTGAGGAGTGCCGACCTGCTGGATGAAGCCGTCCTTCATGATGACGATACGGTCGCCCAGGGTCATAGCCTCGGTCTGGTCGTGGGTAACGTAGATGAAGGTGGTCTGGATCTTCTCGCGCAGCTTGATGATCTCAGCACGCATCTGGTTACGCAGCTTGGCGTCCAGGTTGGACAGGGGCTCGTCCATCAGCAGGACCTGGGGCTCACGGACGATGGCGCGGCCGATGGCAACACGCTGACGCTGACCGCCGGACATGGCCTTGGGCTTACGGCCCAGGTACTGGGTGATGTCCAGGATCTCAGCGGCTTCCTTAACTCTGCGGTCGATCTCATCCTTGGGGGTGTGACGCAGCTTCAGAGCGAAGGCGATGTTGTCATAAACGGTCATGTGGGGGTACAGGGCGTAGTTCTGGAAGACCATGGCGATGTCGCGGTCCTTGGGGGCCACGTCGTTCACCAGACGGTCACCGATGTACAGCTCGCCGCCGGAAATCTCTTCCAGACCGGCCACCATACGCAGGGTGGTGGACTTACCACAGCCGGAAGGACCGACCAGAACGATGAACTCCTTGTCGGCGATGTCCAGGGAGAACTCCTGAACTGCAACAACGCCCTCGGCGGTGATCTGCAGGTTCACCTTCTTCTCCTCGGGCTGCTCGCCCTTCTTGTTCTTCTTCTTGGCCTTCTTGGCGTCGTCGCCGTTGTGGGGGTAGACCTTCTTGATGTTCTTCAGGGTCAAACTTGCCATTGTGTTACGACTCTAAACGCACCTACCATTTCGCGTGCGTTCTCTCCGCAGCGGAGCAAAACCGAAGCGGAATTACGACAGGTCTCCACACTGCCGCACCGTGAGTCAGACGGAATTTACCTCCTTTATTTTAGCGCAATATGCCTATTTTGTGGAGTAGGCATACTCCGCCGGTATGTTATTATGATAGCACGGAACCGGTTGCACCGCAATTGGAGTATTTCACAGTTTTTTCTGACATTTTTTGGGCAGAGAGCCGAGGCGTATGGCAAATAAGGGGCGGAAAAATCCCCCGATTCCCTCTGCAGAAAAAACAACAGGACCAGCCATCGTTTACCACTGTCATTGCCACGTCGCCTGTCGGCTCCTCGCAATGACGTGGTAATTTTGGGCGGGTCCTTCTGTTTTGGGCGGGTGGCCGTTGCGCATGACGGGGCGGGTCGCCCCTGCGGGTGCTTTTGACATCTAAAAATGCCCGCACCGAAAGGTGCGGGCATGGGGGATTTACTTGACGGAAACGGGGGCGCGGAAGGTATTGGCGGCGGCGGTGTCTCCGGCGGTGCAGGTGATGGAAACATCCAGGTCGCCGTCGGGCATGACGGCCTCAAAGACGAAGATGCTGCCCATCTCCAGCTCGGGATCGGGCTCGGAGACCTGGCCCAGGAACCACCACTGCTCCCAGCTCTCGCCGCCGACGGTCAGGGTGATGTTCTCGGGGGTCAGGGTGAAGCCCTCGTCTGCCATGACATGGAACTGGACGAACTCGCCGGGCTTGGCGATGTCGTTGAACTCCTCGTCCACATCGCACAGGGCGATGAACTCGCCGTTTTCGCAGGTGGTGCGGATGTGGTGGGCGTCGCCCTGGGCGGGGACGAAGTTGACGGTCAGGGTCACATCGTGGTCGGGCATGATGAGCTCATAGCTGCAGGCACCCAGGTAGTACAGCTCCAGCTCGCCCTCGGCCTCGAACTCCACGAGATAACCGAACCAGGGCTCGGCGTAGAACACCACGGACTCACCGGCGGCGAACTCGGTACCCTCGCAGAAGGCCCAGCCGATCTCCTCGGTGGGATCGTTGGTCTTGAGCTCGAAGGTGTAAAGCGTATCGGGATCGAAGACGGCCACGTCCTTGGCCCGGTACAGGAAGGTGACCACCTGGGCACGGTTGCAGACGGTCAGGGAGCCGAAGTGGGTGGCATCCATGCCGTTGGTGATGCCGTTCTCCACAGCCCAGAGGACGGCGGTGTGGAAGAAATCGGTGTCCTTCACATCCGCGAAGGGATTTTCGGCATTGGAGCCGGGCTTGCCGTGGGCGCGCCACAGGAAGGTGACCACCTCGGCGCGGGAGCAGGTCTTGAAGGGGGAGAAGGTGGTGGCGGAGGTGCCGGTGGTGATGCCGTTCTCCACGGCCCACAGAACGGCATCATAGTAGAAATCGGTCTCCTTCACATCGGTGAAGGGGTTCTCGGCCTCCACCACAGGACAGCCCGCAGCACGCCACAGGAAGGTGACGATCTGGGCCCGCTGACACTGGCCGTTGGGATTGAAGGTAGTTGCGGTGGCACCGGTGGTGATGCCGTTGTCAACGGCCCAGAGCACGCTCTCGTAGTAGAAGGCGTTCATGGGCACATCCACAAACAGGTCGGGATCGTAGGCCACCCAGGTGATCTTGCCGCCCAGGTCCTGCTTGATGAAACGGTTCCAGCTTTCGTCACCGGCGGGGTAGTAGCAGGTGGCGGTGGCACCGCGGAAGGTGAACTCGTTCAGGTTGGGGGCATCGCCCAGGAACAGAACGGTGCTGAGCTTGCCGCACTCCTTGAAAACGTCCTGACCCATGCTGTAAACGCCGCCGGGGATGGTCACGTGGGTCAGATTGTCGCAGTAGGAGAAGGCACTGTTGCCGATGCTGTAGGTGCCCTCGCGGATGGTCACGGTGGTCAGGTTGTCGCAGTTCTGGAACATACTCCAGCCGATCACATTGTCGGTGTAGAAGCTGATGTCGGTCAGGGCGGTGTTCAGGAAAACGCCATCGCCGGGCTCTTCGGACAGGCCCTCAGGCATCTGGACGGTAGCCAGCTTCACGCAGTCGGCAAAGGCGTGGCTGCCCAGGTCCCGCAGCTCGGCGGGGAGCTTGACACGGGTCAGGTCCACGCAGCCCCGGAAGGCACTGCCGCCGAGGTAGCACAGCGCATCGGGAAGCACCAGGGAGGTCAGGCCGGTGTTGGCAAAGGACTGGAACAGGATATAGTGCAGATCCTCAGGCAGGTCGATCTGCTTCAGACCGGTGCAGCCGTTGAAGGCATTGTTGCCGATCTCGCCCAGGGATTCGGGGAACTGGACCTCACGGAGGTTGGGGTAGTGGGATGCCATGGTGTTGTCGCCCAGGCGGAGAATGCCTTCACCCACCACCAGACGGGTGATCTTGTCGGCGTGGAGGGCCCAGGGCTGGATGCCGTTGGTGTAATCGGCGGAGTAGGCCTCATCGGCATCGGGGTCTGCCTCGATGTACAGGGTGCCGGTGGACTCCTCAAACCGCCAGGTTGCACCCTCGCCGCAGGCACCGGAATTCTCGGTGGCACCGGTCACGTCGTAGAAGGTGATGAAGTGGCTGCGGTTGGCGTACTGCTCGGCGGCGGTTCCGCCGTGGCCGAAGATCACGAAGCCCTTAATGGATTCCACATCGCCCCACTCGCCGGTGTAGCCGATGGCATAATCATCGATCTCGGTGACGGAGGCGGGGATGTACAGGGAGGTCAGGGCGGTGTTCAGGAAGGCGTAGCGGCCAATTTCGGTGACGCCGTCCTTGATCTCCACCTCGGACAGGCTGGTGCAGCCCTCAAAGACGGAGAAGCCCATGTATCTGACGGTGGAGGGGATGGTCACGGACTGGAGCTTGGTGCAGTTCTTGAAGCAGGCATTCTGCATGGTCCGAATGCCTTCGGGGATGACCACGGAGGTCATGGTGTCTGCGATGTCGGCAAAGGGGGAGCCCAGACCCCAGCCAAGGGCTTCGACCTTGTGGCCGTCCAGGGTGTCGGGGATCACCACATCGGTTGCCGTGCCGTTGTAGCTGACGATGCACAGCTCACCTTCGGTGAAGTTGTAGGTCCAGTCGCCGGAGGTATAGCGTTCCTCGGCACTGACCGTTGCCGCCAGGCTCAGGACCATGCACAGAGCCAGCAGCAGGCTTACGATTCTTCGTTTCATTTTGATTTCTCCTTTTTGATTTTGAAACGCCGTGGCGTTTTCTTACGGATATCATAGCGGGGAATGGGTACGATAAATGGGATGAAACATTTCTCTCGGAAAACTCTATGTATATAATAAAGTTATTTACTAGAAAAGGCAATGATTTGACTTCTTAAGAATTCTGAAGTTTTCGCTCCATCCTCCGCGTAGGGGCGGCTCTTGCGGCCGCCCCCGCCCTTCATTATATAAGACAGTTTTCTGCGGAAAAATGAAACAGCCCTTCGATCTTTTTTTCAGTGTATCGCAATTTTTCCGATTTGTCGTGTCAAAAACGTTGCGAGATCCCCGAAGGGCTTCCGGGCCAGAGGGGTGATCGGCCCGGAAGCGGCGATATAAACAATATTGCCTATAACGCTGTATGACTATTATATGCAATAATGGAGATATGTCAAGGGGTCCCGTGATTGTTTCTTGGGGCTGTGTTTTCGGGAGGTGTTTCTTTGATCTCATACGAGCCTTTGTGGCAGACCATGGAGCGGCTGGGGGCCACCACCTATACCCTCCAGGTCAAGGGGCAGATCAGCTCCTCCACCATCCGCCGGCTGAAGGCGGGCCAGAGCGTGTCCACCAATACCATCGATGCGTTATGTAAACTTCTGAACTGCGGCCTGACCGATGTGTTGGCATTTGAACCCGACGAAAATACCCCCTGAGCCGAATGACTCAGGGGGTTCTTTGTGCGGCAGGCTGGGACCACTCGTAGGGGCGATTCAAGAATCGCCCGCCGCCTTCGGCGGCCCCCCACATCAGTCATCCATTGGTTCCGAAGAGCCAATGGATGACAGCTTCTCCCCCGCAGGGGGAGAAGCCTTTGCCCCGCGCCCAACCTGTTACCACAAAATGCAGAAAGGTGGAAATTTCAACCAAAAGGCTTCTCCCTTGAGGGAGAAGCTGTCAAGGACTCGGCTCTTCGGAACCGAGTCCTTGACTGATGTGGGTGACCTGCCGCCACAGGCGGCAGGCAGACCACCGAAGGTCGTCTCAATTACTGCTCCAGCCAGAGCTTTTCCCGGTCCTGGCAGGAAAACAGCAGGATCTGGCGGTTTTCGCTGAGCTCCTTCAGCAGCTCCATGGCCTTTTCCATGCGTCCCTGGTCGAAGCGCACCAGGGCATCGTCCAGGATCAGGGGACTGTCCGGGGACAGGACCTCCCACACCGCCAGCCGCAGGGCCAGATAGATCTGGTCACCGGTGCCCTCGCTGCGCCAGGCCGCGGTCCTGAGGGTGCTTTCGCTGCTCCGGGCCGCCAGAACATTCAGATCGTCGTCGATGGTGATGCGGTCGTAGATGCCGCCGGTGAGCCGGCTGAGATAATATTCCGCCCGGCGGGTGATATCCGGGGCGAACCGCCGCTGGAGCTCCTGCAGGGCAGTCTCCAGGGCACTCTGGGCGTAGGTGATGGCGAGATTGGTCCGCTCCAGCTCGGCGAGCCGTCTGCGGCCCAGGGTCATGCGCCGCTGGAGCTGCTCCTCGTCGGGCAGATGCTCCATCCGGCCCCGGAGCTGGGCCAGCCGCGCCCGGTCCTGGCTGGTCAGCCGGGTCAGGTCCGCGATGGCGGCGATGGTCTCCTCCCGGCTCAGGGTCAGATTGTCCTCTTCCTCCGGCTTGCCCGTCAGGCGGACCAGGGCCTGCAGGTCACGCAGGTGGCTCTGGGTCCGGGCGGTATTGTCCCGGGCCCGGTCCAGCTCGTCCAGGACCCGGAGCTGACTCTTCCAGCTGGCCACGAAATTGGCCAGCTCGTCCCGCTTGCCCTGGCGGCGGGTCATCTCGATCTGGTGCCAGAGGACCTTGCGCTTGTGCCTGCCCGCCAGAATGCCGCAGACGAAGAGGGAAAGAAGAGCCAGGGCCACACAGTGCCACAGCAGTCCATGCCCCTGCAAAATCAGGCCGCAGACCACCAGAACCAGGGCCAGAATGGCCGTCAGCCGCACGCCCACGGAGCCCGAAGGGGGCTCGGCAAGAGAAAGCTCCACTTCCTTCAGAAGCTGCTCGCCCTGGCGGATCTTGCCCTCTACCACGGCCCGGTCGGGGTTGTCGGTGTATTTTTCCATCAGGGCCGTTTCCAGCATGGCAGCGGTCCGGGCGTCGGCACGGGCCTCGGTAAGGAGCTTCCAGTCCAGGGCTTTGCGGTGGTTTTCCAGAGTCGCCAGCTCCTGCTCCCGGCGTTCCAGCTCCGCAGTCAAGGCGGCTTCCTGCTTGCTCAGGCTCTGGACCTCCCAGAGCTGCTCCTGGGCGGCGCGGATCTCCGCCTGACATTCGGGGATCAGGCCCGTGCGGTTGTGGCGGCAGCGGTTTTTCAGCTCCCGGAGCTTCGCCGCCAGCCGCTCGCCGTCGCCGGTCTCGTCGCCGGTGGTCACCAGGGCGTTGAGCCTGCGGCGCAGGGCATCGTCGGCCTTTACGGGCAGGTCGGAAAACCGCAGAAAGCCCGTGCGCAGAAAGACGCTCTTTTCCACGCCCAGCAGCACCTGGCCGCAGTTGTCGGCGGTCAGCTCCCGGACGGCCAGACCCGTCTGGGTCTCCCAGGCCAGGAAATCCCCCATGGGGACCCGGCCCCGGCTCCTGCGCTGGATGGTGATGTCCCGGCCCTGGTGCAGGAGGCGCAGGGTGCCCTCCATGGGCTTGCCGGACCAGGGCAGATATTTTTCTTTTTCCGCCAGATTTTCGCCCCGGGACCGTTCCCGGGTGTCGATGCCGTAGAGCATGGCGGTGAGGAAGGCGCACCAGGTGGATTTGCCCCACTCATTGGGGGCGCAGAGGACGTTGAGGGCCCCGTTCAGGTCCAGAGTTTCATGGTCCAGCTTGCCGAAGGTGGCGGTCATGGAAATAATCTTCACGGCAGCTCCACCTCCCGTCCTTCCAGGATCTTACGCCCGATCCGGGCGGCCAGTTCCAAGGTCGCGGCGGTGTCCGGGTCCGATTCCTTGGCCCCGTCCCGGAGAATGCGGAAGAACAGACCCGTCAGGGTGTCCTCCCCGGCCCGGTCCCAGACGTTGCCGGGGACGGTGGTCTCGTCCAGGATGGTCAGGTTGGGCCAGTCGGCAAAGCCCAGGGCCAGACCGTCGGTGGCACCGGCGGCAGTCTCGCCGGTGAGCCGGACCCGGATGTGGTCCCGGCTCCCCTGGGGCGGCAGCAGCACGCCCACGGCCTCGGCGGGGTCCGCCAGGGCGGGCACGGTGTAGTCATAGAACCGGGGTCCCTCCACGGCCAGGAACCGGACGGAAACGCTGTCTTCAATTTCCGCGATGCACACGCCCTTGATGCCCGTCTCGTCGAAGCCCTTGCCCATGGGGCAGCCGGGCCAGACGCACAGGCCCGCACCGGCCTGGAATCTGCCCTGGGCATGGATGTGGCCCAAAGCCGCGTAATCGAGGCCCGAATCCCGAATCTGGGCGGAGGTGACGGGGCAGTAGGGGGAGCGGGGGTCCGTGGGGTCGCCGTGGAGCACCAGCAGGGCGTGGGCCTCGGCACAGTCCGCGTGGAAGTGTTCCAGCAGGCCGGGGCATTCGGAAGCGGTATAGGCCGCGCCGTAGACCCGGCAGTCAAGCTCCCGGATGGCGAAGGAGCTCAGCTCCTGCCGCCGGAAGAGGTATACATTTTCGGGCCAGGACTCCCGGACCCAGGGGCTCAGGTCCCGGTAGGGGTCGTGGTTGCCCGGCGCGATGAAGACGGGGACCTCCATCCGCTCCAGAGCCCGGTAGACGGCCTCGTAGCCCTCCCGGCTGTAGGGACCGTCAAAAACATCGCCCGCCAGCAGCACCAGATCGCAGCCCTCCCGGATGCAGATGTCCGCGATCTTTCCGGGCAGCTCCAGAAGGCTCGCCCGGAGCTCCCGCCGCTGGTGGTCGGTAAAGGACCGCAGGGGGGCATCGATGTGCCAGTCTGCGGTATGCAGAATACGAATCATTGGATATCCACTCTCTCCACTTTGGTGCACTTGCCGGAACCGGCATCGATGGTGAACAGGACGGCGTTCAGCTTGGTGGGGCCGGGGGCGGCCTGGTACCGCTGGAACATCTCGCCCCGGAATTTGTCGATGGACAGCTTGGGCTGGATGCCAAGCACCGAAATGGCGGGGCCGGTCATGCCCAGGTCCGTCACGTAGCCGGTGCCCCTGGGCAAAATCTGGGCGTCGGCGGTGGGCACATGGGTGTGGGTGCCCCAGACAGCGGAAACCCTGCCGTCGAGCATATAGCCCATGGCCAGCTTTTCGGAGGTGGCCTCGGCATGAATTTCAACGAGGATGATCTTGGTATCGATCTTTTTCAAAATCTTGTCCATGAGCAGGAAGGGGTTGTCCGGCAGATAGTCCATGCCGACTCTGCCGATCAGGTCGATGACCGCCACATCGCCGCAGCGGGTCTCGTAAACTTCCCAGCCCCGGCCCGGCTGCTGGGGGGGCAGGTTGGCGGGGCGCAGAACGTAGCGGTTTTCCTCGATGTAGGGGATGATCTCCCGGCGGGAGAAGGTGTGGTTGCCCATGGTGATGACGTCGGCACCGGCATCGAGGATGGTGTCGCCCTGGTAGGGGGTCATGCCCACATTGCTGGCGTTCTCGCCGTTGACGATGACGAAATCCGCGCCGGTCTCCCGCTTGAGCTTGCGCAGGCTCTTGCGGATGCGCTCCAGACCGGGCTCGCCCACCACGTCGCCCACTGCCAAAACCTTCAGTTCCATAGTCATTTCCTCCCGGAATGTATTTCTTAAAATGTGTATCTGTTTTCTCGGTCAATGTAGGGCGGGGGGCTTGCCCCCGCCGGGATTTTACGCCACAGGCGAAAAATCCCCTTGCCGTCAGGCAAGAACAGCCGCATG
>JBGVNV010000020.1:0-34281 GCA_045125955.1 Faecousia sp. | reverse complement strand
ATAATGTAGTGGATATAACGAACAATTTCAAGATAAATAACGGAGGATTTCATCGGTTTCACCTCAAAAGCAAGAATACATCTTGATTTTTAGGCGTTTTTCGATTTGTCAAGTGGTATTTTGTACAATTATCGCAGTGCCTTTTTGACACTTTGAAATGGAAACCTTAAGTTGATGACATTGCCTGCCATCCGGAGCATGCTCGATGCGGTCCCTGAAAACAATCTGCATCGGGATGATCTGCAGGCTGCCATGAATGCCGCGCTGCCTGCTTCGGATTTTGACCGTGTGATCCAGCCGGATACCGTGCTGTACAAGCTCTCCTGGCGTGAGAGCTATGCGGAGCAGACTGCCGACGGAGAGGACAGCATTTTCAAAGCCTTTGTAAGAGGTGATCTGTTTTGAAACTGACCATCTTTACCCCCACCTATAACCGGGCCTATATTCTGGAGAACCTGTACCGGTCCGTCCAGCGGCAGACCTGCCATAAATTTGAGTGGCTGATCGTGGATGACGGCTCGGCAGATGATACCGAAGCGCTGGTCCGGGGCTGGATGGAAGCGAAGAACCCCTTTCCCATCCGCTACCACAGGCAGGAAAACGGCGGCAAGCACCGGGCCATCAACAAAGGTCTCGGGCTGGCGGAGGGTGCGCTCTTCTTCACCGTGGACTCCGATGACTATCTGACCGATGATGCCGTTGAAAAAGTGCTGGCATGGGAAGCGGCGCTGCCTGCGGACGGAAACTACTGCGGCTTTGCCGGAAATCTGGGTACCGCTCCCGACACCACGCCCAACCGCATCTTTGACGGACCGCACTTCGACGGCACGGCGCTGGATCGCTACGGGATCATTGACGGTGAACGGGCAATGGTCTTCTACACCAGGATCCACCGGCAATACCCCTATCCCGAATTCTCCGGCGAAAAATTCATGACCGAGGCCGTCGCCTGGAACCGCATGGCCTACGATGGTTACAAAATGCGCTTTTTCAACGATATCATCTGGGTCTATGAATACCAGGAGGACGGCCTGACGAAAGCAGGAAACAGCCTGTTTATGCGCAATCCCCGGGGTAACGGACTGTTTCTCCGGGAAAAGACCGAATTTCTGGGCCAGTCCAGACTGAAGCTGTGGTATACCATCACCTGTGATATGTCCGCCACCTATTCCGCCGGAGAGATCGCCGCCTTCCTCGGCGCACCTGGTCCTCTGATTTGGGGGATCTATGCGCTGCGAAAGCTGCTCGGTCATCTTCGCAGGTAAGGCGATCTTTGTACCAATTTTTGACCAGGCCAAAATGGCCTGCGCTCTTCATCAAGACAGAATCGAGGTAACCTTATGCTGAAATTATACGGCCACGGCGGCAGCGGCAACCACGGCTGCGAGGCCATCGTCCGTTCCACCGTTGGGATCCTGGGTGGAGAAATCGAACTGCTGTCCCAGCACCCGGAGCAGGATCTCCGCTATGGCATCGATCAGGTCTGCCGGGTGACGGAGGATACCGACACCCCCTGAAGCACGGCAGTCTGAGTTGGTTCCTGTCCAGTCTGGAAACCAAGCTGACGGGCAAATATGACCGCTACTTCCGCTACACCAAAGAAAAGCTCCTGTCCCGGGCCGCCCGGGGAGATGTGTTCCTCTCCATCGGCGGCGACAACTACTGCTATCCCGGCACAGAGCATCTGGCCGCCATCAACCGCAATCTGCGGAAAAAGGGCGTGAAGACCGTCCTCTGGGGCTGTTCCGTGGAGCCTGGTCTTCTGGAAAATCCCGTTGTAGCCGAAGATCTCGGTGGCTTTGACCTCATCACCGCCCGGGAGACGATCTCCTATGAGGCCCTGAAGGCCGTCAACCCCAACACCGTGCTGGTGGCCGATCCGGCCTTTACCCTGGAGCGCAGGGACCTGCCCCTGCCCGACGGCTGGGTGGAGGGGAAAATGGTAGGCATCAACGCAAGCCCCCTGATCCTCACCAGCGGCGACGGAAAGCTGGTCATGGAAGCCTACCGGAATCTGATCCGTCGGATCCTGGATACCACCGACCTGAATGTGGTCCTGGTCCCCCATGTGGTCTGGGAGAGCAACGACGACCGGAAGGTGCTTGCGCCCCTGCACGAGGAATTCCGCAGCACCGGCCGGGTGATTTTGCTGGATGACCACAACTGCACGGAACTCAAGGGCTACATCGCCCGGTGCCGCATGTTCATCGGCGCCCGGACCCATTCCACCATCGCAGCCTACTCCCAGTGTGTACCCACATTGGTGCTGGGCTACTCCGTCAAATCCAGGGGCATCGCCCGGGACCTCTTCGGCAGCGAGGAACACTACGTCATTCCCGTCCAGGGCATGACCGATCCGCGCGCCCTGGCCGATGGCTTTGACTGGCTTCTGAAAAATGAAAATGACATTCGGGTCCATCTGGAAAAGACCATGCCCGGATATAAAAAGCAGGCATACAACGCACTGGATGCACTGAAAAAACTGTGAGGTAACAAAATTGCGGCACAATCAGCTTCGCTCCGGCCCCGGTTCGCCCGGCTTCCCGGCGCGCTGGTTCGGGAGATGCTGGGCTTCTCTGTGTTCGTGTTCCTGGGGACCCTGGTGGATATGCTCTTCTGGGCCACGGACAAGGTGATCCTGGGCATGCTGGCCAGCACCACCGCCGTTGCGGTTTATAACGTGGGCGGCACCTTCAACAGCATCGTCATGCAGCTATCCACCTCCATCTCCGGCGTTCTGGTTCCCCGGATCACCGGTATGGTCATCACCGATACCCCGAAACAGGAGTGGAGCAACCTGTTTATCCGGGTGGGACGACTGCAGTTTCTCATCATCGGCCTGATCGCCTCCGGCTTTTCTGTATTCGGACGGGTATTCATCGAGCTGTGGGCCGGCCCCGACTATGCCGACGCATTCTGGGTGGCTGCGCTGACCATGTTCCCCCTGTCCATCCCTTTGATCCAGAATACGGGTATGAGCATCGTGGTGGCCCAGAACAAGCACCAGTTTCGCACCATCGTTTATTTTGTCATCGCCGTTGCCAATGTGATCTCCACCTACCTGATCGTGCCTTACATGGGCATCATCGGTGCGGCGCTCTGCTCCTGCGTCAGCTATCTGCTGGGCCAGGGCATCATTATGAACATCTACTATTATAAGGTCACCGGGCTGGATATCCCCCGATTCTGGGGCAATATCCTGCGGATGGCCCCGGTCCCCGGCGTGATGACCACTGTCGGCTTGTTTGTTCTCAAGGCCATTTCCCTGGACGGCTGGATGCCCTTCCTGGGGGGGCGTGGTGGTGTACAGTGCCATCTACTGTCTGCTCATGTATGTCTTTGCCATGAATGACTACGAAAGGGACATCATCCGCAAGCCCCTTGGAAAAATTCTGAACCGATTCCGCCGCTGAGAGGAGGACCCCATGCCGAAACTCGCTGAATTTGACCGCTGCACCGGATGGACGGCAGCGGAGATAGCCTGTACATGAAGCTCTTCGTGGGCGGCTATATCACCCGGCCCTCCTGCGAATGCTGCCCGGCCAAGGGCCATGCCCGGGTCAGCGACCTGACCCTGGGCGATTTCTGGGGCATCTGGAATTCCCATCCGGAGCTGGATGACGACCGGGGCGTTTCCCTGGTCCTGGCCCAGACGGAGAAGGGATTGGCCGCCCTGGCGCGGCTTGAAAAGCAGGCCGTGAGCCTGGAGGAGGCCACCCGGGAAAATCCTGCCGTGATCCGCACCGCCGCACCGAACCCCAAACGGCCAGAGGCGATGGCCCTGGTCCGGGAGGACCGATTCGGGGAGGCCCAGGCCCTTACATTGCCGGCCGATCCCCCCGGTAAGATCCGGCGTGGGCTTCGGTACCTGAAGCGGAAACTTTTGGGTCGGACCTGAACTTCTAACCAAAAAGGAGCATCCTCTTTATGAGCAAGATCCTGATTTTGACCAACCATTCTTACATGCTCTACCGCTTCCGGACGGAGCTGATCCGGGAGCTGATGCGCGACCATGAGGTGGTTCTCAGCATGCCCTTTGTGGGCCATGAGGAGGACTTCAAGGCCATGGGCCTAAAGTGCATCGAGACCGAGGTGGACCGCCGGGGCATCAACCCCAAGCGCGATCTGAAGCTCCTGAATTTCTATCGGAAGCTGCTGAAGGCGGAGAAGCCCGACATGGTCATTACATACTCCATCAAGCCCAATATCTACGGCGGCTGGGCCTGCCAGATGGCGGGCATCCCCTACTGTTCCAACGTCCAGGGCCTGGGCACCGCCTTCCAGAAGCCCGGCCTGGCCCAGATGGTCACGGTCATGTACAAGACCGCCCTGTGGAAGGCGAAGACCGTCTTCTTTGAAAATCAGGGCAACGCCAATGAATTTTTGGACCGGCACATCATCCCCGCCAAAAAGGTCACCATCCTGAACGGTGCGGGCATCAATCTGGACGCCTACACCCTTCAGCCCTACCCCGAAAACGACCGGGTGCGGTTCCTATACCTGGGCCGGCTCATGGCCGAGAAGGGCGTGGGCGAGCTGCTGACCGCCACGAAGCGGCTCTATGAGGAGCTGGGCGATAAGGTTGCCCTGGACATCGTGGGCTTCTACGACGATGAGGCCTGCCAGGCCCAGGCCGAGGAGCTGATCGGCATGGGTGCTGCGGTTTTCTACGGCTTTCAGTCGGAGCCGCGGCCCTTCTATGCGAGCACCGACTGCGTGGTGCTGGCCAGCTATCACGAGGGCATGAGTAACGTCTTGCTCGAAGCCGCCGCCACGGGCCGCCCCGTCATCACCAGCGACATCTGCGGCTGCCGGGAGGCGGTGGATGAGGGCGTCACGGGACTGCTCTGCACCGTCAAAGACGCCGACAGCCTCTATGAGCAGATGAAGAAAATGGCCCTGATGCCCCGGGAAGAACGGGCACAGATGGGCCTCGATGGCCGGGAAAAAATGGAGCGGCAGTTTGACAAGAAGCTCGTTGTTCAAAATACCATCCGGGCCATCCAGTAACCGATCGGCTGATCCGCTCCGGTGCGCATCCGCAGCTATTCTGCAATGGCATACGGATATCCGCGCGTCAGTTGTGGAATCCCAGTTTCATTCCCGACATGAAAAATCCCCCTGCTGTAGTTCCATTTCTACAGCAGGGGGATTTTTAACTATTTTACAGCACAAGCTCTGGCTCTTATTTCCCCGTGAGCTTTCGCTGGAGCCAGTGGAAAGGACGGATGATAAAGTACAGCCAGAACAGCCAATCCGGCAGATCGATTAGCTCCAGATCATAGACGCTCGGCCCAAAATTGATGAGGAATTTTTGAAGCAGGGATTTCTGGATCAGGCTGGTGGGCAGGAGCTTGTCATAGATTCTGTGGCGGGGGTCCGCCCATACGGCCTCGCTCTGCCACATGGGATAGACGGCCTCCGTCAGCTGCAGGGCCAGCTTGCCCTTTTTGCACAGTTCTTCCCGGAGCGCAAGGCAAAGGCCGTCAGCCTGATGGGTCAGTCTGATGCCCCCGAAGACCACATCCTCTAAACCGGGCAGCCGCAGCCGGTGCATCACCAGCATCGTCTCCAGCAGCAGTGCACCAAGGCCCTGGTCAGAAAGCTGGGCATAGACCGTCTCCCAACTGAAGGACGGCTTCTTCTGCAGCTCATACAGGTCCAACAGCCATCTGAGCCGGTGGAAGCCATGCTCGGCGGCGTGGATGATCAGGGCCGGGTAACGGTCAGCAGTACCCATGATGGCAATTTTTCGTCCAAAGATGGGCTGCTCCTCACGCCGCTCCCACAGAGCATCAAAGCTGTCCTCCTTCTGGAAGCTGCCCCGCCAGTGAAGTTCCAGGCAGATATCCCCCAGGTTGTAGACCCGGTGCTTTTCCAGCTCGATAAGGCTGTAGTATTTCCGGCGCAGGGGCGTTTTGTGAAAGGGATTCTCCTCCGGTACATAGCCCAGCCGGAGCAGGATTTCCTCAGCCCGGTCCAGATCCTTCTGCGCCACCATCACATCCAGATCCCGGCTGGTGCGCAGGGAGGGGTCGCCGTAGAGCTCCATCGCCAGCAGGGGCCCCTTCATGGCGATCATCCGGATCCCGGCCTCTGCCAGGGCCCCGTTGGCCTCCGCCAACGCCTGGAGTCTGTGCAGGCTCTCGGTGGCGTATTTGTTCTGCATTCCCCGATATTTTTCCAGTACCGGGTAGTGCGCCGTGTCCATGCCCCGAAGGCCCCGGATCAACAGGGGCTGCAGGCGATGCTGGCGCAGAAGGGCCTCAAAGTCAGCCCAGTTGATCCCCTCCGGGATCCTGGGATTTTTGCGCAGAACGATATCCAGCAGCAACGCCAGCTCCGGCTTCAGACTCCAGTATTTCAAATGGTTCTCAATCATAGCCAATCCCACCATTTTCTCAGGTTTTTCTGTTTGTTATTTCAAAAATCAGAGGCCCAGGTGCAAAATGCAACGGGGCCTTTTGGAATTTCGGTTGCGCATGCCCATGGTCCGGCAGATGGAGATGCTGACCCTGTGGACCTCGCAGCGGTCCTCGGTGAAGACCTTCGAAGCGTGCAGTACATACTCTGTAGCTACATTATATTACAGAAAAGGACGAAAGTAAATTGCGATTGTGCCCGAATGTGACCAATTTCCCGGGCTTTGGTTTGTAAAAAGAGGAAAAAGGCCCCCGGCAGAAGCCGGGGGCCTTAGGGATGCTTACCAGAGCTTATTCAGAATAAAACGCTGGATGATGGTGGCGATCTGGGCGCGGTTGGCCAGACCGTTGGGAGCCAGGGTGGTCTCACTCATGCCGGAGATGATGCCCTCGGCCACGGCCCACTGCATGGCGTCCATGGCATAGGGCAGGATCTGGCCGGCATCCGTGTAGCCGGAGAGGTCTGCCCGGGCAGAGGTGTCCACGCCCATGGTTTTGGCGAAGCGCATGAGGAAGGTGACCATGTTCTGGCGCACCAGGGTGCCGCCGGGGTTGAAGTGGGTGGCATCGGCACCGGTGGTGATACCGTTTTCAAAGGCCCACAGCACCGAATTGGTGTACCACTGACCCTCGGGCACATCCACGAAGGGATTGTCGATGGTGACGGCAGGCTCGCCCGCGATGCGGTAGAGGATGGTCACGAACTGGGCCCGGTTGACATTGCCGCCGGGGTTGAATGCACCGGCGTCCATGCCGTTCATGATGCCGTAGCGGGTCACGAAGTCCACCGCGTCATAGTACCAGGTACCGGCGGGGATGTCGGTGTACATGGCGTTGACGTGGTAGGTCTTCAGGGCGTTCCATGCCGCCAACAGCTCGTCGTAAACAGCATCGATCTGCTCCTGGGTCCAGTCGATCCCGCCATTGAGGAAGTCTTCGGTCTTTCCGAGCTGCTCCAGGAATTCGGCGGCAAGCTGTTCGGGGAAGACGTTCAGGGCCAGCCGCTCCTGCTCCGCAAGGGCAGCGGCATACAGCTCCTTCAGTGCGGTCAGGTCACCGCGCAGAACCAGCGCGTACTGGGCAGCGGTCAGGTTGGTCAGTGCCTCGTTGACCTCCTCCTGGGTGGCATCGGGATCTGCTGCCACAGCCTTGGCGGCAAGCAGGGCCTCCTGCAGGGCAGCCCAGCTGTCGGCGGTGTAGGCATCGGGAACATAGGTCTCGCAGGTTTCGATGACAGCCTCCAGCGCGCTCTTGTCCACGGAGGGGGCAGGGGCCACGGGGGTCACGGTGATCTTGCCGTTGGGGGTAATGACGACCTCGTAGGCATCCTCGCCGTTCACCACCACCTCATGGGCGGCAGTGGAGGCGGGCAGGTACAGGTACAGCAGATCATCATTGGGATGGTTGGCGGTGATGCCCCAGTCCCTGCCGTTCACGGTGACAGAGGTCACATCGGGGGCCTCGATGTTGACGAGGTACACGGCATCGGAGTCGTCGTTGACCAGGCTCTCGTCCCGGAAGGCCATGCCGGAGCCGGTGGAGACAGCCTTGACGGTACCACCGGAGATACGGGTGTTGTTGCTCTGCTTGGGAGAAGCGGTGCCCGCGCCGATGGCATCGGCCTCAAATTCGGAGACAGCGGTGACGGTGCCGCCGAAGATGTAGATGTTGCCGCCGTCCTGGCCGGGGCCGCCGCCCAGGGCCGCGCCGTTGGACTTGGACACCAGATTCAGGACGCCGCCGTTGACGGTGATATCCGCCAGCACCGCGCCGTAGTAGCCCTGGGTGCCGGAGCCGATACAGGCACCGCCGGTCATGGTGTTGTCCACGGTGTCCTCGGTCAGCAGGTCGAAGGTGCCGCCGTTGATGTCGATGACGGCGTTGAGCTTGCCGGAGCCGTTGGCCACGCCGATGATGGGGGAGTCCACATTGGTGTAGCCGGAGAAATCACCGCCGTTGATGGTGATGCGCATGGTCTTGTAGGGGCTGCTGAAGCCGCCGGAGGCGGCGTTGCCGGTGCCGATGGCTGCGCCGCAGTAGGCCAGGTTGTTGGTGTAACCGGCGGTGACATTGTTCATGGCGATGTCGAAGGAGCCGCCGTTGATGACCACATCCATCTTGGCGTTGCCGGAGCCGGTACCGATACCGGCACCTGCGTTCATGTTCTCGAAGACGAAGCTGCCGCCGTCGATGACGATCTTGCCCGCGTCCTCACCGGCGTTGGAGCCGATGGCCGCGCCGTAGGCGTTGTGGTTGCCCTTGACCACCAGCTTGCCGGTGCCCTCGACGGTGAGCTCTGCGCCGTCAGGGACATGGATGGCCGCGCTGGAGGAGTAGTCCGCCAGGGCCACGGAGTTCTCGCCCACCAGCTTCAGGACGTTGCCGGTGCCGGTGAAGTCGATGCCGTTGGCAGAATTGTAGCTGACACCGTTCATCAGGTGCAGGTTCTCGATGGTCAGCTCCAGACCGGCGTTCAGGCTGTCGATGGCCAGATTGGAGTAGGGATTCTCTGCGGAGTTGGAGCCGGTCAGAGAGACGTGGTAGGCGTTATCGGTAATGGTGACGGTGGTGTTCAGATTTTCGGGGATCTCGTACCAGCCGTCCTCGCGGATGACGTTGTCGCTGGGCCATGCCTTAACGGTCTTGGCGATGGACACCTCGCAGATGCCCTGGACGCCGTTGGAAGCGGTGGCCACGATCAGACAGGAGCCGGGACCCACATAGTCCACCATGATGGAGTGGGTATCCTCGCTGACGGAGGCGACCCGGGCAACGGACTCATCGGTGGAGGACCAGGTCAGCTCCTGATTCACGGCGTTGGCGGGATCGATGTAGGCCACGATCTCGGAATCGTTGGAGGTAACGCTGGCGGTGATGACGTAGGGGCTCAGGCTGATGGTGTGGGGCTCGATGTCCTGGGAAACGGTGGAGAACACATCGGAAAGATGCTCATTCCAGGCGTAGTCGTACAGGTCCAGACGGCAGAGCTTGTAGCCGTCGGCCTGGACATCGGTCAGATCAAAGCGCAGCTCGGTGACCGCGCCCAGCTCCGTCTCCTCCACGGCCACGATGCCGCTCAGGGCCTTGGTGAAGTCCTCGTCCACCAGCTGGGCGGCCATGACGAAGTGGTTGTCGGTGACCCGGATGGTCAGCCAGGGGGTGCCGTCGATGACCTCGTAGGTGTGGGAGACGATCTGGGGAGCCTCGTTGTCGATGTAGATGGGGTAGGTGCTGGTCTGGTACTCCTCCTCGCCATCGATGCGGGCATCGACGCGGTAGGTGTAGGGACCGTCCTCCAGATAGTAGTAGCCCGTATCATCGTCACCGGCGATGGGCTGCCAGGAATCGGACCAGCCCACGAAATCGGAGTAGATGTAGCCGCCGGAGGCGTAGTAGAAGGACTTGTAGGTGTTGCCGTAGCCCACGGCGTAGACGGCATTCTCCAGATCGGAGTTGGAGAATGCGGAGTAGTAGATCTCCTTGGGGGCACGGAGCAGACCCTGCATGGGGGTAATCAGGTAGTAACCGGCGGTGCGGCTGGCGTAGGAGATCCACTCGGCCCGGGCGTTGCCGGTGATGGCGTTGATGCCCAGGTAGTTGCCGTTGCCGTTGTAGTCCATCTGGGCCATGGCGGACTCGACCATGAAAGAAGCCTCGTCATCGTACAGGGTGGAGTCGAAGATGGGGGCATCGGCCCAGTCGCCGTAGAAGCCCAGGTAGGGCAGGCCCAGAGTTGCGGCATCGTCGCCGGTCAGGCGGATGAAGCCCTCCACATAGATGCCGTTGGGGAAGACGGAGAGGGCCTTCTTGCCCGCATCGGTCAGCTCGATGGTGACGGTGATGTCGGCGGTCTTACCGGGCTGGACGGTAATCGTCTCAGCGGAGTAGGTGAAGGTGATCTCGTTTGCTTCCATGGCCCGGCAGAGCTCGCTGATGTAATTTTCGCCGTAGAGCTCCTCAACCTGGGCGGCGATGGGCTGGGCGGAAATGGTCCAGGTCTTGGCGGTGTCAGCCAGGTTGTGGACAGTCAGGGTGAAGCTGTACTTGCCTTCCTCACTCTCGCCCAGCTCTGCCTTGGGGCGGCCGCTCTCCACGGTCAGGTAGCTCTCGGCATGGATGGCGGCGGAGACATTGGTCAGGCCCGCGCCCTGCTTGCGGGGGGTGTAGGCCGCGCCGTTGGGGGCGATGACAGGCTCGGCGGTGGACATGAGCAGATTGTCGATGAGCTCCTGCTTCTCAAAATCGCTGAGGGTGGGGAATGCCTCGTTGACATACTGGCGCATAATGGCGGCGGCACCGGTCATGTGGGGAGCCGCCATGGAGGTGCCGCTCATCTCCTCGTAGCCGCCGGTGCTGGAGGTGGACCAGACGTTGCCGCCGGGGGCGGTGATCTCGGGCTTCAGGCTCAGGTCGGGAGCCACACCCATGGAGCTGAAATCGCTCATGGTGCCCGCGTCGGGACTCTCCAGACGGCCGGAGAAGTCGGGGGACATGGCGATGACCTTGCTGGCGGCATCCTTCAGGAGCTTGCCCTCGGCCTTGCTCACGAAGACGGCGGGCAGAAGACCATTCAGCTGCATATAAACCGTCTCCTCCGCATCGGAGTTGTTGTAGACGATCATGGCGACGGCACCGGCGTTATAAGCGTTCTGCTCCTTCTCGGTGAAGGCCAGCTCGCCGCGCTCCACCAGGGCGATCTTGCCCTGGACGTCCACCTTGGCGAAGTCGTTGGCGTTGCCAACGCCGCCCACCCGGACGTAGGCGTAGTCGCCGTCCAGGGTGCTGAACTTCAGAGCCGCATCGGGGCTCTCGTCGTAGGAGATCTTGGTGTCCCCCAGCATAAAGAAGCTGCCGAAGGCCAGATTTTCGTTGACGGAGGCCACGGACAGACCTGCGCTGTATGTGGAGGGGGAGCCCACAATGCCGTAGTCGGGGTTGCCCGCCAGAGCCAGGTCGGTGCCGTGGAGATTCTGGAAGGCGGAATTGTAGTCGTTGCCGGCGGAGATCATCAGGTTGATACCGGCGTTGCGGACGGCATTGTAGGCCGCGTCCACGCTCGCGCTTTCAAAGGTGAAGCCGCAGGGGCTGCCCAGGGACATGTTGACGGTGTCCACGCCCAGGATCACGCAGTCCTCCAGAGCGGCCAGAATGTCGGAGTCCCTGGCACCGCCCTCGGTGGGGAAGACCTTCATGATGGCAAGCTGGGCATCGGGAGCCACGCCGATGAAGCTGTCGCCGTTGGCGGCGACGGTGCCCGCCACGTGGGTGCCATGGCCCTGGGCATCGGAAACGTCGTCATCGCCGTCGGCGTAGTCGTAGGCGAAGGCCACCTTGGCGTTCTTGTAGAGCTCGCCCTGGGCGTTCAGGCCCACCATGGCGGCGATGGTCTCGGCGGTGATGACCGCGCCCTGGACCTTTTCGCCGATGAAGGCCTCGTGGTCCACCTTCAGGCCGGTGTCCAGCACGGCGGCGAAGGTGCCCTTGCCGGTGTAGCCCTCGGCGTTGGCGGCGTCGGAATTCATCATCTCACCGCTGGTGATCAGCTCGCCCTCGGCCTCCATCTTTTCGGGGACATTGTAGGTGTTGCCCACGCTGACCCGCTTGACGCCGGGCAGAGCCTCCAGCGCGGCCTTGTCGGCGTAGGTGCCGGAGACGGCGAAGCCGTTCAGGACGGCTTTGTAGGTGCGGATGATGGCGAGATCATCGGCGCAGTTTTCAATGGCAGCAGCCATGACGGCCTGCTGCTGCTCGATGGCGTCAGCCTGGACGGTGCCCCGCTGGGTGTCCAGGTAGTCCGCCAGCTTCATACCGGCGGGGATGGAATTGGCCAGAGGAGCGTTTTCCAGCTCCACGATGAATTCCACTTCGGTTTCGGGGGCTATCTGGTCGAAGGTGGTCTTCTGTGCTTCCAGATAGTCGGCAATGGTCTTGTACGCATCCAGATGGGATGCGCCCGCATAACTTGCGGATGCGGCGGGGATCAGGCCAAGGACCATGACCATCGCCAGCACCAGCGCAAGGGCGCGGATGCCAAGCTTGTTGTGCATTTTCTTTTCCTCCATTGATATTTTCCGGGAGCATACCCGGTTTTTCCATTATACATGGAGAAAAAGTGACCGTCAAGGCGCGAAGGGCGGGAGAACGTCCCAAAACCGCCATGTTTTTTGCAAAAAACCGCCCGGAGTGGATTTCACTCCGGGCGGTTTTCAAAACAGTTTCAGAAATGGTCAGCCCTTGGGCCGGACCACCTTTTTATCCTCTGGGCTTGCCTGTCTCGATCTCCTTGACGATATTCTCGTAGGGATTGACGATGACGGTGCGGTAGGTATGGTAGATGACCATGCCGGGCTTGGCGCCGGGGGGACGCTTGATCTGCTTGACGGGGGTCACGTCCACGGGGACATTCTTGCCCAGGCGCAGCTCGGAGTGGTACGCCGCCAACTGGGCGGCCTGGGTGATGGTGTCGTCGGGCACGGCCCGGCCGTTGGCCGCGATGATAACATGGGAGCCGTGGACCTTCTGGGCGTGGAGCCAGATGTCGCCCTTGCTGGCCAGCTTGAAGGTCAGCTCGTCGTTCTGGCGGTTGTTCCGGCCCACATAGATGCCGATGCCGTCGGTGGACTCAAAGCGCATGGGCTGGAGCTTCGACTGCTTCATCTTCCGCTTGCCGGTGTCCCTGCGGACATAGCCGCCGGCCTGGAGCTCCTGGCGAATTTCTTCGAGGGCCTGCTCGGAATCGGCGCGGGTCAGCTCATCGAGAACGGATTCCAGGTACTGTAGCTCCGTCCGGCCCAGCTCCAGCTGGTTGGTGAGCTCCTTCTGGGCGTTTTTCATGCGGGTGTAATCCTTGTAAAATTTCGCCGCGTTCTCCTGGGGACTCAGGACCTCGGAGATGGGGATCTGGATGACGGGCATGTTCTCGTCATAAAAATCCTCAGCCTCCAGAATTTTCTGGCCCTTTTTGATGGAATGGATGTTGGCAGTGACGATGTCGCCCAGCTGGCGAAGACGCTCCCGGTCCAGGGTGGCGGCAAGCTCCTTCTCCTGGATGGCGAGCTTCCGGCGGATGCGCTGGCAGAGATTGCTGACGGTCTTGCGGACCGCCTGGCTCTTCTGGCGCATGGCATCGTTGCGGTCCCGGAGGGTGTAGAAGGAGTCGAGAAGCTGGGTGAAGCTCTCGGCCCGCTCATATTCGCCGTATTCCACCACCGGGCAGAAGGCAAAATACTTGGGCACGCCGTCCTTACCCCGGACAAAATAGGGAGCGGGATGGTTCAGGTGCTCGCCAAAGAACAGGTGCAGCTTTTCGGCGGTGCCGGTTCCCAGATCGTCGGCTCTGGCGTCCAGATCGCCCGCGGCAAAAATCGCCGCCTCCCGGCAGACCAGGGGGCTGAGGCCGCCCAGATTGTCCATGAGCCGGTCGGAAAGCTTGTCTGCACCGGGACTGCGCAGGAGCAGGTCAAAGTCCACGGCATCCATGGTGCGGGGGTCCAGCTTGGAAATGGCTTCGGGGCTCTGGTAGTTCAGGCCCGGCAGGGCGGGGCGGTTGCTCTCGTCCAGACCCACCCGCCGCAGACAGTCCAGGATCCGCCCATCGGGGCCCAGCAGGTAAATGTTGCAGGTCCGGCCCATGAGCTCGCAGACGAGCCGCTTCTGGACGGGGTAGCCCATTTCGTCGGTGCAGTCGAAAATAAAGGTGGCGCAACGCTCCATGGGGGGCTGCTCGATGGCGTTCAGCCGCGCGCCGCTCAGGTGTTTGCGCAGGAGCATGCAGAACATGGGGGGCTCCGTGGGATTTTCGGGGGATGCGGTGGTCAGATGGAGCCGGGGCGCGGCGGGATTCGCCGCCAGCAGCAGCTTCTGCCGTCCCTTTTCCGTGCGCAGGAGGATAATGACCGAATCACGGGCAGGCTGGTGGATTTTCTCCACCCGCGCGCCGGTGGCCTCCCGGCGGAGCTCCTCCAGCACCGCAGTGAGAAAATATGCGTCAAATGCCATAGAGTTCCTCCATTACGGTGACAAAAAGTTCGTTGATGCGCTCCGTCCGGCCCAGCAGGTACAGTCCGCCGAAGAGGGCCTCCACGCCCGTGGCCTTGGCGTACTCGGCGGGGGTGCAGGACTTGGGCACCGCGTGGACGTGGCTGTTCTTGCCCCGGCGGTAAAATGCCTTCTCCTCCTCGCTGAGCAGCGGGAGGAGCTTGTCGGCAAAGCGCGCCTGGGCCGTGGCCTTGACCATCGAAATGGTGTCCTTGTGCATCCGGCCCACGGTCAGCCGGTCGTGGGCGCAGAGCCAGGAGCGGGTCAGCAGCTCAAACACGCCGTCACCGATGTGGGCCAGGCCCAGATTGGAGATGGCATTGACCTTCTTGGGGTCCATTTGAAGCTGGAAGTAGTTTTCCATTAAAATTTCAACCTTTCCGTGAGGAATTGGGCGCAAAGCCCGGTAAACGCGCCGGTAAAGATGCCGATTGCGATCATCACCGGCAGATAGGCCGCAAGGCCGGGGGTCAGGGTCACACCGATGGCCACGGCCATCTGACCCGCGCAGTGGGCGATGGAGCCCAGGACACCGGCGATCCAGATCTGCTTTTTCGTCAGAAATTTCCGGGACAAAATGGTGATGCCGATGGCACAGGCTCCACCCGCGCCGGAGTAGAGGATGGTGCTCATCTGTCCGGAGAACACCGCACCCAGAAACACCCGGGCGGCTAAGATCATGGCGGCCTTCTTCGGCCCCATGGTGAACACCGCCCAGACGGTGACGATGTTGCTCAGACCCAGCTTGATGCCCGGAACCGGCGACAGGCCGGGAAGCTGAAGCTCCACCATGAAGATGGTCAGCGCAATGGCCGTGAGCAGAGCCATGCGGGTCAGGTCTTTTGTCTTCAAAATATCCACCTTTTTCCTGGGGGACACAAGTCCCCATGATAAAGATGGGGATATTGTAGCATAATATTCGGGAAAATGCAATCATGGCGGCAGCATCGCAAAAATTGCGTGTAGGGGCGAGCCTCGCTCGCCCGCCGATGCCGGAACGGCATCGGAAATCCCGCCCCAACGGGGCGGGATCACCCACATCAGTCATAAAATCGGTTCCGAAGAGCCGATTTTATGACAGCTTCTCCCTCAAGGGAGAAGCCTTTGGTGGTAACTTCAACCCGGTTTCGTATCATGAAGCGCGTTGGTCACGGGACAAGGCTTCTCCCCTCGGGGAGAAGCTGTCATCCCCCGGCTCTTCGGAACCGGGGGATGACTGATGTGGGGCACCGCCGAAGGCGGCAAGGTGGCGACTCTGGTCGCCACCTTAAGATCAATCAAACAGCTCCGTCAATGGCGCGAACCGATACCCCATCTCCTGCCACTTTCCGATCAGCCGGTCGAGAATTTCCGCGTTGGTCTTCGAGGTGGCGTGGAGGAGGATTACCGCTCCGTCATGGGTCCGGGACAGGAGCTTCTCCACCGCCGCATCCGGCTCCGGCTGATGCTCATTGTCCCAATCCGCGTAGGCCAGACTCCAGAAAACCGTCTGATATCCCAGTTTTTGGGCCATTTTCAGATTTTCCTCGGAGTAAAGCCCCTGGGGCGGGCGGTAGAATTTGGGGAGCGTCTGTTCGGTGATCTCCTCGTAGAGCTGCTCCATGCCCTGAAGCTGGGCGGCAAAGGCATCGCCGCTGAGTCCGGACATATCCGGGTGGTCCATGGTGTGGTTGCCCACGATGTGGCCCTCCTGAACCATCCGCCGGACCAGATCGGGATTCCGCTCCAGATAGTCCCCCACCAGGAAAAAGGCCGCGGGGACCTCTTTTTTCTTTAATGTATCGAGAATTTTCGCCGTATAACCGTTTTCGTACCCGGCATCGAAGGTCAGATACAGCACCTTGCCCCCGTCCGGGTCCAGGTAGGCCCCGCCCAGCTCTGCCAGCTTTTCCGGGCTCACGGGCCCTGCGGGAGCCCCGCCGGGGGTCTGAAAGGACAGCCCCCAGCCATTTGCGGGCACCGCCCGGTCCAAATGCAAAATTCCGATCAAAAGCACAGCCGCCCCCAGAACGGCCCATTTCCAATGCTTCATGCACATCCCTCCTAAGACAGGATATGCAAAAAAGAGCGGCAAATGCCGCTCTTTTCGTACTTCCGTTTTGTAGGGCGTGCGGCATTGCCCACGCCGACCAGCTTCCGCAATAGCCGGAGTAAAACAGATGCAACCAGCCAAAATAACCACGTCATTGCGAGGAGCGAAGCGACGTGGCAATCCCGTCGAGTTTCCGGTTGCCATGGATCAGGGGATTGCCACGCCCTTGCGGGCTCGCAATGACGCGCTTTTGGTATCTTACAGGGTCACGATCATCTCCGGGGTGATGTTTTCCAGCAGGGCGATGACCATTTCCACAGATTTTTCAAAATCGTAGTAGGTGGAGATGCAGTTGGGGGCGTGGGCGTAGCGCACCGGGACGCCGCAGACGATGCTGGGCGCACCCACCAGGGCCTCCTGGATGGAGGCGGCGTTGTTGCCGCCGCCCTGGCGGACGGATTCCTGGACGGGGATGCCCTTCCTCGCCGCCAGATCCAGGGCCCACCGCTGGTACCGGGGGGCGCAGATGGCGGAAACGTCCAGATGCCGGAACATGGGGCCCTTTTTCAGGGCAGTCTGGATGGCGTAGGGCTCGGTGAAGGTATCGTCGGCGGGGCAGCCCTCCATGACGATGGCGATGTCGGGATGGATGTGGTGGACCGTGACCTTGGAATTCCGGGGGCCCATCTCCTCCTGGGTGCTTAAGACCGCGATGACATCACAGGGGAGCTCGCGGCCCTCCAGACGGCGCAGGGCCTCGATGAGGGCGGCGCAGCCCATGCGGCAGTCGAAGCCCTTGCCGAACATCAGATCCCGCTTTTCATCATAGTAAAATTTCGTGTCGGGGACCACGGGCTCGCCCATGCGGACGCGGAAATTTTCCACAGCGTCCTCGTAAGAAGTTGCACCAACGTCGATGACCATGTTGGCGATGTCGGTGATGCCGGGGCCGGTCTTCTCGGCGGCGGACATGAAGTGGACGGGCTTGGCGGCGATGATGCCGGGGATGTAGTCACCGTCGGCGTTGCGGACCAGGACCTTGGTGCCGATGAGGGCGTTCTTGTTCCAGCTGCCCAGCATCAGAAAACGGAGCGTGCCGTTGGGCTTGATGGAGTGCACCACCAGACCCACCTCGTCGGAATGGGCATCGAGCATGATGACCGGACGGTTGCCCCGGTTCTCCTTGCGGTGGATGTACAGGTTGCGCAGGAAATCCTCCTTCATCGCGCCGATGGGGGCGCACCACCGCCGGGCCACGGCTACCACCTCGTCCTCGAAGCCGGGCGCACCGGGGGCATCAGAGAGCTCCCGGATCATCTGAAGGGCATTGGGGTCCACAAACATGGAAAAATCCTCCTTTAATGTTGTCTATGACGATTGTAGGCCTGCCGGGGACGAAAGTCAATGATTGTTCGTAAAGAAAATGAAAGCATATTTGATATAGTAGGGCGTGCGGCACCGCCCACGCCGACCCGTCTGCGTAACTGCCGGAGGAAAAGTAATCGCAACCAGCCAAAATAACCTCGTCATTGCGAGCCCGTGAGGGCGTGGCAATCTCCTGGTGGTTTTGCGAACAGAGCCATCGTCCAGGAGATTGCCACGTCGCCTGTCGGCTCCTCGCAATGACGTGGAAATTTGGGAGCCAGTCCTTCTGATTTGCATGGGCAGTCATTGGAAGCGGGTCGGCGGGGGCATGCCCCCGCCCTACAGTTTTATTTTTCCCATCATCTTCCGTTTTTTCTCCAAGTTTCATGGGTTAGCGTTCCCCGAACTGCGGCATATTAGACCCATAGCGAAAAAGGAGGGCGCGGAAGATGAAGCGACAAATTTTCAGATGGCTGACGGCGGCGGTGCTGGCCGTGGCCTGGGGCATCCCCGCCAGCGCGGCGCGGCTGCTGGTGCCGGTGGGGGAGGTGGTGGGCCTTTCCTTAAGCGAGGGGACCGTGACGGTAGCGGCCTTCCACGAGAGCTACGGCGGCGCGGCCCGGGATGCGGGGGTGCAGATCGGGGACGAGATCGTATCCGTGGACGGACGGGCGGTGGACTCGGCCCAGGACCTGTATGATGCCCTGAAGCGGTCCGGGGGCACGGTGACGGTCTGCCTGCGCCGGGAGGGCCGGGAGCAGGAGGTCCGGCTCTCCCCCACAGCCACCGCCGACGGCCCCCGGCTGGGGATCTATATCCGGGAGGGCGTCACGGGCATCGGCACCGTGACCTACTATGACCCGGACCGGGGGACCTTCGGAGCCCTGGGCCACGGCATCAGCGACAGCCGGGGCGTCCTCGCGCCCATGGACAGCGGCTGGGTCTACGAGGCGACGGTGGAGAGCGTGAAGCGGGGCCGGTGCGGCGAGCCGGGGCAGCTCCGGGGCGCGGTCCGGTCCCAGACTCCGGCGGGGAGCCTCCGGGCCAACACCGCCTTCGGCGTCTTCGGCTCCGGGGCCCGGTGGAACGGCGAGGCCCTGCCCGCAGCGGAGCCGGGGGAGGTCCGGGAGGGAGCGGCCCAGATCCTCTCCAACGTCAGCGGCGAGGACATCCGGCTGTACGATGTGCAGATTCTCCAATGCCGCCCCGACGGCGACGGACGGGATCTGGTGCTCCAGGTCACGGACCCCGCCCTCCTGGAGGCCACCGGCGGCATCGTGGCGGGCATGAGCGGCAGCCCAATAATCCAGAATGGCCGAATTGTGGGAGCAGTTACTCACGTTTTAGTAAATGATCCGACACGAGGCTACGGCATTTTTATCGAAAATATGCTGAAGGCGTCCACCTCTGCGCCGCCGCAATAACCGCCTATGTGAAATCAGAAGCATCAGCCTCAAGTTACCACGTCATTGCGAGGAGGGCAAAGCCCGACGTGGCAATCTCCCGGTCATTTGAACTGCTCTGCGGCAGTGTACCGGGAGATTGCCACGGCCTGCGGCCTCGCAATGACGTGCCTGTTTCAGGCGGTACTTCTGTTTCTGCATCGCAAAGGTACATATTTGTACAAACGTTCCGAAATGGGGTGCTATTGGAACGGGAATTCCCTAAATTTGTAAATGAATTGTAAACAACCGACAAAAAACTTTCTTCTAAATTTCCATTAGGTGTCACAGATTCCGCCGTTTGTCCCCTCCATTTCTTAGGGGTTTCTTATATAATATAGTTAATTCCGTCCGGTGATATTTATGCGGTGTCTGAGGGATCAAATTATAACACCTGCACAAATAGAGCCGGATGAAAAAATTGATAAGGAGAGAAATCTGCAATGAGCAAACCCATCAACCCCAAGTATCTGGGCGAGAACGGCATCCATCGCGTGCCCCTGTGGCGTATCGGTGGCTAAGCCCTGAACAACACCGCAACCAACCTGTACATGTTCCTGATGAACTACGTCTCCTTCTACCTCATGGGCTGGGTCGGCGTCGGTATGGTGCTGGCATCTTCCTTCTCCATGTGCATGCGTCTGTGGGACGGCGTGACCGACCCCATTGTTGGCTTCCTGGTCGACACCACCGACGGCAAGTTCGGTAAGAACCGTCCCTTCATGGTCATCGGTAACGTCATCCTGTGCATCTGCTCCTGGATCCTGTTCCATGTGACCCACAAGCTGCCTGAGGGCAACATCCGTCTGATCTTCTTCATCATCATCTCCGCTGTGTACTACATCGGCTACACCTGCCAGTGCGTCGTCACCAAGTCCGCACAGTCCTGCATCACCAACGATCCCAAGCAGCGTCCCCTGTTCGCCGCTTTCGACGGCGTTTACAACACCCTGCTGTTCGCCGGTGCTTCTGTCGTGACCTCCAACATCGCTGACAAGTACAAGGCTGTCGGCGGCTACTCCTCCGTCGAGTTCTTCCACGAGATTTGGCTGTACGTTGCCATCGCCTCCGCTGTCTTCACCGCCATCGCCGTCTTCTCCATCGCTCCCAAGGATCGCAGAGAGTTCTTCGGCACCGGTAAGGCCATCAAGGTCGGCATCAAGGACTACTGGGAGGTTCTGTCCAAGAACCGTGCCATCCAGATGCTGGTTCTGTCCGCTTCCACCGACAAGCTGGGTGCTTCCGCCAAGACCTCCGCTGTTATGGTCGCTCTGTTCGCCTGTATCGCTGGCTCCACCAAGCTGCAGGGTAACATGACCGCTCTGACCACCATTCCCTCCACCATCATCACCTTCGCTGCCATCTCCCTGATCGCTCCCAAGGTCGGTCAGCGTAAGGCCATGATCATCGGCTCCATCGGTGGTATCATCACCAACCTGTCCCTGATCGCTCTGTGGCTGCTGGGTGATCCCACCACCATGACCCAGGATCCCGCTGCCGGTACCGTCTACTTCGGCTTCTTCACCAACGCTTACCTGGTTCTGACCTGCGTGCAGGCTGGCTTCCAGGGCATCTCCGGCAACATCGTCATCCCCATGACTGCCGACTGCGCCGACTACGAGACCTACCGCTCCGGTAAGTACGTTCCCGGCCTGATGGGCACCCTGTTCTCCTTCGTCGACAAGATCGTCTCCTCCTTCGCCCCCATGATCGCCGGTGTCGTCTTCGCAGCCGTTGGCTTCGCTGATCACAACCCCGTCGAGGGTGACATCGTCACCTGGGAGCTGCGCGTCGGTACTGCATTCCTGGCCTTCGGCGTCATCATCTTCGGCCTGATCTGCAACCTGATCGCCATGAAGTTCTACCCCCTGACCAAGGAGAAGATGGCCGAGATCCAGGACGAGGTCGCCAAGATCAAGGCTGCTGCTCTGGCCGAGTAATTTTCCAAACCTGCTGATCCCTCATACAGCATTTTTCCACAAGCAAAAGGGTGCCGCTTGCGGCACCCTTTTCTTCCGAAGAAAGGCACTGAATACCTATGAGTGAAAGAGAAGAAATTTCCCAGCTCAACGAGGCCTTCGTTGAGAAGGATGTCAACATCGACGAGTACATCGCCCTGCAGTTGGAGCTGGACGAGCTCAAGCGCGCCAACGGCGAAGAGGTGGAGCAGAAGGGCATCGCCCGGATGATCTCCAGGTTCTTCGAGCGGCAGGACGCCCGCGATAAGGTCCGCATCCGCAAGAAGACCCTGCTGTGGCTGACCTTCCTGCTGGGCTGGTGCGGCGGCCACCGCTTTGTCCTGCGCCAGCCGGGTCTGGGCACCCTGTACCTGTGCACCTGCTGGACCGGCTTTTCCCTGAGCATGTCCATCGTGGACTGGCTCCAGTACGTGGTCATGAAGCCCGATGAGGACGGCTACATCCTCGTCTGATGAAACCAGCCCGCCGAACCCCGGCGGGCTGATTTGCATTTCAATGTGGTCTGTAGGGGCGATCATCGATCGCCCGCGGATTTTGCAGAGCAAAATCCGATGCCGCCTGCGGCGGCCCCCCACATCAGTCATCCATTGGTTCCGAAGAGCCAATGGATGACAGCTTCTCCCCCGCCGGGGGAGAAGCCTTTGTCCCGTGACCAACATACTGCCGATATACCCAGAAATGCAGAAGTTACCGCCCAAGGCTTCTCCCTCGAGGGAGAAGCTGGCATGGACTCGGCTCTTCGGAACCGAGTCCATGACTGATGTGGGTGACCTGCCGCCACAGGCGGCAGGCGGACGATCATTGATCGCCCCTACCCTTTTGCGAATACAGGAGAGAAAATATGGACACCATCCGGCGCATCGAATATATGGAATCCCTCTACGACATGGCCCTTGCCACCGGGCAGATCCCCCGGGAGCTCCGGGAATATTACGAAAACGGCCAGTGGCTCCTCGACTACGAGGCCGACGAGCGGGGCGAGCTCCCTGCCACACTCAAGCGCGGGGTCCTCAGCCAGGACGGCCTCTGGGACCTGCTGGCCGGGGGATGAGAATCTGGCAACCTGCACAAAAAACTGGCTGATTTTTCCATATCCTGCGAATTGACATTGGCAGGAAAAAACGATATAAAGATAATGAATCATTGTGCGCAGGCTGCGCACGGAGAATTTTTGAGAAATGAGGAATTTACTATGGCTTATCAGTATTGGTCCTACGAGACTCTGCACCAGTTCTGCATGGACGCTTTCCAGAAGTTCGGCTTCAATGAGAAGGAGGCCGACATCATTCAGGACGTCCTGCTGACCTCCGACCTGTTCGGCATCGAGTCCCACGGCATGCAGCGCATGGTCCGCTACCACAAGTGCATCGAGAAGGGCATGATCCAGATCGACGCCAAGCCTGAGATCGTTTTCGAGACCCCCATCTCCGCCGTCATCGACGCCCATGATGCCATGGGCCAGCTGGTCTCCCACCAGGCCATGGAGATGGCTATCGCCAAGGCTAAGGCCACCGGCGTTGGCATCGTCTCCGTCCGTAACTCCAACCACTACGGCATCGCCGGTTACTACGCCAAAATGGCATGCGCTGAGGGCCTGATGGGCTTCTCCTGCACCAACTCCGAGGCCATCATGGTCCCCACCTTCGGCCGCAAGGCCATGCTGGGCTCCAACCCCATCGCCTGCGCCTTCCCTGCTGAGCCCTACGACTTCTTCTTCGACGCTTCCACCACCGTTGTCACCCGCGGCAAGCTGGAGATGTACAACAAGATGGAGAAGCCCCTGCCCGACGGCTGGGCTCTGAACAAGGACGGCCATGCTTCCAACGACGCTCCCGACGTCCTGGCCAACATCGTTGCCAAGAACGGCGGCGGCATCATGCCCCTGGGCGGCAACACCGAGGTTTTGGGCTCCCACAAGGGCTACGGCTACGGCATGCTGTGTGAGATCTTCTCCTCCATCCTCTCCATGGGTGCAACCTCCAACTACTGCATGACCGGCGGCAAGGGCAACATCTGCCACGGCTTCATGGCCATCAACCCCGCCTTCTTCGGCGATCCCGCCGCCATCAAGGAGCACTTCTCCAAGTACCTGCAGGAGCTGCGCGAGTCCCCCAAGGCCGACGGCCAGGCTCAGATCTACACCCACGGTGAGAAGGAAGTCGCCGCCATCGCAGACCGCAAGGCCAACGGCATCCCCGTCAACGACAACACCATGGTCGAGGTCCTGGACCTGTGCAACTATCTGGGTATGGACTTCGGTTCCTACTTCGGCGACTACCGTCCCCCCGTCAAGGAGGACGTGTTCAAGGGCAACTATTGATTGAGTGGAAAGTGTAAAGTTGAAAGGTGAAAGTTAGCGCAATAACTTTCCACTTTCACCTTTCAACTTTCAACTCAGAAAGGAGCAAATCCTATGAGCATCCACATCCCTTATGGCAAGGGCCATATCGAGTGCAATATTCCCTACGATGGTCTGCTGACCTCCCGGATCGATACGCTGAAGTCTGACCGGCCCGGCGTGGAGATCGTCCGGGAAGCGGTCCTGAATCCCATCGGCTCCAAGCCCCTGCGGGAGCTGGCCGCCGGTAAAAGAAGCTGCACCATCATCATTTCCGACCACACCCGCCCCGTCCCCAGCCGGGACATCCTGCCCCCCATGCTGGCCGAGCTCCGCAAGGGCAGCCCCGACATCGAGGTGACGCTGCTGGTGGCCACCGGCTTCCACCGGCCCACCACCACCGCCGAGCTGGAAGCAAAGCTGGGCGAGGAGATCGCATCTCGCGAGAAGATCGTGGTCCACGATGCCTTCGATGAAAGCTCCAATGTGGAGATTGGCGTATTGCCCTCCGGCGCGCCCCTGGTCATCGACCGGCTGGCGGTTCAGACGGACCTGCTGATCTCCGAGGGCTTCATCGAGCCCCATTTCTTCGCCGGCTTCTCCGGTGGCCGCAAGAGCGTGCTCCCCGGTGTCTGCGACAAGACCACGGTCCTGGGCAACCACTGCGGCAAGTTCATCGCCTCCCCCTACGCCCGCACCGGCGTGCTGGAGAATAACCCCCTGCACATCGACATGGTGGCCGCTGCCCGGATGGCAAAGCTGCAGTTCATCGTCAACGTCATCATCGACGAGGAGAAGAAGACCGTCGCCGCCTTCGCCGGCGATCTGGAGGCCGCCCATGCGGCCGGTGTCGCCTTCCTGCGGCCCTACTGCCAGGTGGACGCCATCCCCGCAGATATCGTCATCACTTCCAACGGTGGTGCCCCTCTGGACCAGAACATCTACCAGAGCGTCAAGGGCCTGACCGCCGCCGAGGCCTGCGCCAAGAAGGGCGCGGTCTTAATCATGTGCGCGGACCTGGCCGACGGCACCGGCGGCGAGGGCTTCTACCGGTCTCTCCGGGACTGCCTGACTGCCGCGGACCACTTCGCCCAGTGCGTGGCAACGCCCCAGAATAAGACCATCCCCGACCAGTGGGAGAGTCAGATTCTGGCGAGAATTCTCATGAAGCACCATGTCATCTTCGTTTCCCGTCCCGAGATGCAGAACACACTCCGGGAGATGAAGCTGGATTACGCCCCCACCCTGGAGGCCGCCATGGAAAGAGCGCGGCAGCTCAAGGGCCAGGAGGCCACCGTTACCCTGATTCCCAACGGTATTTCTGTTATTGTAAAGGAGATTTAATATTATGGATTACGCAAAAGAGTCTCTGCGCCTGCACGGTGAGTGGGGCGGCAAGATCGAGGTCATCTGCAAGGTTCCCTGCGAGACCAAGGACGACCTGTCCCTGGCTTACACCCCCGGCGTTGCCCAGCCCTGCCTGGAGATCCAGAAGGACGTCAACAAGTCCTATGAGCTGACCCGCCGCCACAACATGTGCGCCGTCATCACCGACGGCACCGCCGTCCTGGGTCTGGGCGACATCGGCCCCGAGGCCGGTATGCCCGTCATGGAGGGCAAGTGCGCCCTGTTCAAGGCCTTCGCTGACGTGGATGCCTTCCCCCTGTGCATCAAGTCCAAGGACGTCGATGAGATCGTCAACACCGTTTACATGATCTCCGGCTCCTTCGGCGGTGTCAACCTGGAGGACATCGGTGCTCCCCGCTGCTTCGAGATCGAGCGCAAGCTGAAGGAGAAGTGCGACATTCCCATCTTCCACGACGACCAGCACGGCACCGCCGTCATCACCCTGGCCGGTCTGACCAACGCCCTGAAGGTCGTCGGCAAGACCAAGGAGGAGGTCAAGATCGTCACCTCCGGTGCCGGTGCCGCCGCTATCGCCATTGTCAAGCTGCTGCTGTCCGCAGGCTTCAAGAATGTCACCATGTGCGACCGCAAGGGTGCCATCTACGCTGGCCGCGACGGTCTGAACTGGATCAAGGAAGAGATGGCTCAGGTCACCAACCTGGACAAGAAGTCCGGCACTCTGGCCGAGATGCTGGTGGGTGCTGACGTCTTCATCGGCGTTTCCGCTCCCGGTCAGGTCACCAAGGAAATGGTCGCCACCATGAACAAGGATGCCATCATCTTCGCCTGCGCCAACCCCACCCCCGAGATCTACCCCGATGAGGCCAAGGCTGGCGGTGCCCGCGTCATCTCCACCGGCCGTTCCGACTTCCCCAACCAGATCAACAACGTTCTGGCCTTCCCCGGCATCTTCCGCGGCACCTTCGACGTCCGCGCCTCCGACATCAACGAGGAGATGAAGATGGCCGCCGCCATGGCTCTGGCGAACCTGATCTCCGACGATGAGCTGAACGAGGAGTACATCATCCCCAAGGCCTTCGATCCCAGAGTCGGCCCCGCCGTCGCCAAGGCTGTCGCCGAAGCCGCCCGCGCCACCGGCGTCGCCCGCATCTAACCGGGCAGGGTCCGGCGCACATAGCTTCTGAACCCATAAATTTTGCCCCTCCCAAACGGGAGGGGCATTTTTGTACGATTGAGATATCCTCTGTAGGGCGGGTGGCACTTGAATCAAGGTATGATTGCCCCCGGCAATCATTGGATTATGGATTCGCTGCTCGGAGCACCACTCCGCCGACCAGGTTCGTTGACTGCCTGACCGAATATAGAGGAACCGTGTCCCCACAACCGCTGTCATTGCGAGGAGCGAAGCGACGTGGCAATCCGCATCCCCTCAATGCGAAGCATTGACCGTCCCCGAAGGGGACGGAAGGAGAACGGATTTCCAGAAGGTGAATTGCCCCGAAGGGGCAAGAGAGGCCACCCTGGGGTGCGTCGGCCTGTGGCCTCCTCGCAATGACAGCGGTGGGCGGAGGCTGGTCCTTCTGATTCAATCGGTCGATTATTAAGGCTGGTCGGCGTGGGCAGTGCCGCACGCCCTACGGGATGTGTTATTTCTTCTGGGCCTCGATCTTTTCGGCCAGCTCGGTCAGGTACATCCACCGCTCGGTCTTGTATTCCAGCTTGGCTTCCAGGTCGGTCAGCTCCTCCTGGAGCTGTTGTAATTTCACAAAATCCGCACCGGCGGCCTCCTGGGCGGCCTGATTTTCCTCGATGGCAGCCTCCAGAGCGGCGATGTCCTCGTCAATGGTTGCAAACTCCCGCTCCTCCTTGAAGGAGAATTTCAGCTTCTTCTCCCGGACCCGCTCGGTCTGGACCTTGGGCTTTTCCACCTTGACGGTCTGCTCGGTCTTCCGCTTTTCCATCCAGTCGGACCAGTTGCCGGTGAAAATTTCCACAGCTCCGCCGCCTTTTACCTGGAAGATCTGGTCCGCCAGCTTGTCCAGCAGGAAGCGGTCGTGGGACACGGTGATGATGGGGCCGGGGAAGGACTGCAGATAATCCTCCAGAATGGACAGGGTCATCACGTCCAGATCGTTGGTGGGCTCGTCCAGCAGGAGCACATTGGGAGCTTCCATGAGCACGGACAGCAGGTAAAGTCTGCGCCGTTCGCCGCCGGAGAGCCGCCCGATGGGCACGCTCTGCAAATCACTGGGGAACAGGAACCGCTCCATCATCTGCTTGGCGGTGAAGGTGCCCTCCGCCGTTTTGACGGTGGTGCCGATCTCATGGATGAAGTCGTAGACCCGCTGACTTAAGCAAAGCTCCCGGCCCTCCTGGGAGAAGTGGCCGATCTTGACGGTGGTGCCGAATTCCACCGCGCCGGAGTCCGGCTGGAGGGTGCCCGCCAGCATGTGAAGCAAAGTGGACTTGCCCGCGCCGTTGTGGCCCACGATGCCGATGCGGTCCCCCCGGAGCAGGTTGTAGGAGAAATTCTCGATGATCTGCTTCCCGTCAAAGGCCTTGGAAACGCCATGGAGCTCGATGATCTTCCGGCCCAGGCGGCTGGATGCGGCGGAGAGCTGCAGCACGTCGTCCGTCTCCGGAGCGTCCTGGTTTAAAAGGTCCTCGTACCGCTGGATGCGGTCCTTGGATTTGGTGGTCCGGGCCTTACATCCGCGCATGATCCACTCCCGCTCGGTCCGCAGGATCGCCTGCCGCTTGCGCTCGGTGGCCTCGGCCATCTCGGCGCGGAGTTCTTTGAGTTCCAGATATTTGGAGTAATTGGCTTCATAATGGTAGAGCTTGCCCCGGCTGAGCTCCGTGATCTGGTTCACCACCCGCTCCAGGAAGTAGCGGTCGTGTGTGACCATGACGATGCCGCCCCGGAAGGCCCGCAGCCGCTCCTCCAGCCAGGCCACCATTTCGCTGTCTAAGTGGTTGGTGGGCTCGTCGAGAATGAGGATGTCCGCCGGATGCACGAGAGCCGACACCAGAGCCACCCGCTTGCGCTGACCGCCGGAGAGGGTGCCCACCTTCTGGTCAAAGTCGCTGAGCCCCAGCTTGGTGAGCATGGTCTTGGCCTCATACTCGCTCAGCTCCCGGAATTCCCTGGGGAAATGGAGAAACACCTGCTCCAGGACCGTGGCGGAGTCCTCCATGACGGGGTTCTGGGGCAGATAGCTGATCTGCACATTGGGACTCTGGGTGATGCGCCCCGCGTCCGGCTCGATGACCCCCGCCAGGACCTTCAGAAAGGTGGACTTGCCGGTGCCGTTGATGCCGATGATACCGGCCTTTTTGCCCTCCTCCAGATAGAAATTCACATCGGAAAGAAGCTGGCGCATGCCGAAATTGATGGAAAGATGCTCTGCTGAGAGTAACATATCTGCCTCCGTGAAATCGCGTTTTGCCTATCATAGCATACTTCGCGGTATTTTGCCACAAAAAAAGCGGCAGCCGAAAGCCGCCGAATACACATACAATATACCATAGTTTCTATTCACCTGTCAACAATTTCGGGACAAAAAGTACAGAATCGGCCTTTTGACCAGAGAACGGAGAACATTCTTGGAAAAACTGCCATCTTGCGAAAGCTTAAGCGCGATGGTAATATAATGATGTAAACGGGATGAGTCCAAGCATCCCGCGTGTGTCCTCGATCTTGAAGAAAGCGAGGTAACCAATGATGGAACCCAAGCACTTTGGGAAATGATCCGTACAGCCGTTGTTAGGGGTTTGACAGCGAGCTGGAACGGGTCATTTCTCATTTTGGGAGATGAAAACACCCGATACGATGTTTTGCATCGTATCGGGTGTTTATCGATATTTTTGCTGTCGCAAAATCGATATATCCGTCTGCGCCGGATTCGATATATCTGCTGACGCAGATTCGATATGATATAGAGCCCACTCGCCCCGCAGGGCATATCGAGTGCGAAGCACATATCGAACGCGAAGTGTATATCGAAGAGCCTGTCAGGGCTCTATATCGATCAGAGGCCGGTCATGGCAGCCAGAACATCCATTTCCATGACCTGCATGTTCTTGTGGGTGGCGAGGCCCTCGTCCATGTCCACATGGGTGTAGCCGCCGTCATGGGTGCAGACGATGCGGTTGGTCATGTTCTGCTTCAGCAGCTCCACGGCCAGGTAGCCCATCTTGGTGGCGGCCACGCGGTCGCGGGCGGTGGGATCGCCGCCGCGCTGGATGTGGCCCAGAACGGTGACGCGGGGATCCAGATCGGTGGCCTCCCGGATGATGTCAGCCACCTGCTGGGCAGGGGCTGCGCCCTCGGCCACCACCACCATGAAGTGGGAGAAGCCGCCCAGGCGGGCCTTGCGGATGGTCTCGATGAGATCCTCGGAGCTGATGGGGTTCTCCGGCACCAGAACGGCGGTGGCACCCACGGCCAGACCCACATACATGGCCAGGAAGCCGGCGTGGCGGCCCATGACCTCCACCACGGAGCAACGCTCGTGGGCCTGCATGGTGTCGCGGAGCTTATCGATGCACTCGATGGCGGTGTTGGCGGCGGTGTCGAAGCCCAGGCAGTAGTTGGTGCAGCCGATGTCGTTGTCGATGGTGGCGGGGATGCCAATGACGTTGACACCGAACTTGCTCAGAGCCTGGGCACCCCGGAAGGTGCCGTCGCCGCCGATGGCGATGACGCTGTCCAGTCCCAGGAATTTGCAGGTGGAGGCGGCCTTGCGCTGGCCCTCCTCGGTCATGAATTCCTTGCTGCGGGCGGTGTAGAGGATGGTGCCGCCACGGTTGATGATGCGGGAAACGTCCCGGACCTGGAGCCGGACCACATCGCCGTTGATCAGACCGTGCCAGCCACGGCGGATGCCGTAGACCTCGAAGCCATGATGGATGGCGGTGCGGACCACGGCGCGG
Source organism: Faecousia sp. (assembly GCA_045125955.1). Lineage (GTDB taxonomy): Bacteria > Bacillota > Clostridia > Oscillospirales > Oscillospiraceae > Faecousia. Next base: position 4,363 of record JBGVNV010000020.1, on the reverse strand, counting down.
ACACAGGCGTTCATGCCGGGCGCGTCGCCGCCGGAAGTCAGAACGCCGATTCTTCTAACCTTCATAATGCTACCTCCGTATTTTCGGCCGCCGATGGCGGACCAATGTCTGTGTACAGCGTATCATATTTTTCGCTGAAATTCAATGGTAATTTCGGTTCAAGATACATGTTTCCGTGCGATCAGATACCAGGTGGCCACCTCCGGGCTGCCCTCCAGAAGCCGGTGGGCGCAGGATTCCACCACAAAGCCCGCCTCCCGGAGCAGAGCCAGGATGGCCTGCCGGTCGTGGACCGTTTCAAAGATATCCTCGGTGAAGCTGTGGACGCCGTCCTCGAAGACCTGGGTCTGCAGATGGACCTTGTTTTCTGCGGGGCGGGTGATCTGGAACCGGGCGGAAATGTGCTCGTCGAATTCCAGGTCAAAGGGCTCCTCGGTGGAAATTTCGTTCTCGTCCAGCAGGTCGAAGATGAAGTACCCGCCGGGGGCCAGATAGGCGTATACATTTTGGAAGATCTTCCCCACGTCGCTCAGGTCCGGGATGTGGTTCACCGCATCGCCGGTGCAGGTGACGAGATCGAACTGCATTTCGGGGCGGTAGATGGTCATGTCCGCCACGTCGTAGGGGATGTCCGGGCTTTCGGACCGGGCAATGGCGATCATACCTTCGGAAAAATCCATGCCCCGGCTCGCGATGCCGGCCTTTTTGAGGATCCGGCACAGCACGCCGGTGCCGCAGGCCAGGTCCAGGGCGGTGCGGACGGCGATGCCCCGGCGGCTCAGCCAGGTCAGAAGCTGCTCGCCAAAGGCTTCGGGATAGTAATTCCAGCCGAATTCGTTGTAGACCTTGCAAAAGACGTCACTGTACATAAAATCACTTCCTTGTATGGTTATTATATCACGGTTTTCACTTAAAGCAATAGGAAGATGCAAGAAAACCGCCGCCCGAAGGGCGGCGGTCAGAAAAAGCACGATATTATTTAGAGTCAGATTTCTTGGAGTTGTAAGGATCGCCGCAAGAGCGTTTGCCGTCAATGTGCTCAAATAAATCATCTTTGATTGCATGTCCGAGCGGATCAAGCACAAAGTCGATACCTTCGCGCCGAGCAAGTTTTGCAGCAGGTACGAAATCTGCATCTCCAGCAATCAACACAATTTGATCAACCTGCTTCTTATAGGAAAGAGAAGCTATATCCATACCAATCTTCATATCGACGCCCTTTTGTTTGATGGAAGCGGAGAAATCGCGCTCAGTCAAATCATCAATCGAGCGTTTTTTCAGCACAAGGTCTTTGGTGGCTTTTTCCGTAAGAACATATGTAGCGGAGCCCTCATCGATGTTTCCAAGTCTAAGAGCAACCTTGCGCTTTTTCGTAAGTTCCTTTAGGAAATCATGCATCCAAGCGTATTGCGGTGTTTTGGAAAAGTCTACTGTACGGTTGAGGAGTGGATGGAAAATCTTTTTGCCACACGGAGAGCAGTCATAGTAAAAAATACGGTATAAGTCGTGATCGCGATGATGCTCATGCAAGTGGCGGTAGCAATACTTTACCAATGCATCAGCCGCTTCTTCGGGGGTATGTTCTGCTACTTTTGCAAATTTACGGCGATAAAAACCACCATCAACTAAAATGGCTGTTTTGGACATTATATTTCTCCTTTTTACCTAGGGTACAATAAAGCCCTTGGGCTCGGCCTTTCCCAGATAGACGGGGGCGTACTGCCAAGGGCTTGATGAGGGCACAACGGGAGCATGGCAGGAGCCATATTCGTTGTAAAACCATTATATCACCAATGCGAGAAATGTAAACCGTCAAAATGTACAAAAAATGACATATTTTTCAAATTGCACACCAAACAGTATACATCATGTGCCGCGTGATATGGTCCCTCAACTAACAATATGCGCTGTGCAACGGAAAAAATCCATCGAAATGTGACGAGAAAGCTTATGGAAAGGTATCTATTTTGGGGCTCAGGCTCCTTCTTCCGGCTCCGCAGCAGGCTCCTGGACGGGCTCCTCTTCGGGGACGGGGGCGGGCTCCGGGGGTGCCGTGGTGGCGGGGGGCTCCGTGGGAACGGGAAGCTGCTGCATGCCCAGAGTCAGGGGCCGCAGAACGCCGAAGGCGTCAAAACGGGTATCGCCCACATCGGTCAGGTAGACCAGATTGATGGCCTTGTCAGGGACCGTCAGCGTCTGGGCCACGGCCTGGGCCATGGAGGCATCCACCTGATCCCGGTAGAGCCGGGTCCGGCCCTCGGGCAGGACGAAGCCCTCCTCGTTGCACAGGAAGCTGACGCAGAAATCCTCGGTGGCCAGATTGTAAGCCAGATCCGCCGCAGCTTCGTTCAGCGCGGCCAGCTTGTCGCCCTCATACAGGATATCCTCGGTGGGCGGGAAGCAGAAGTCCGTGAACAGTACCTCGTCGAAGCCCATGTCCCGCAGCTCCGAGGCGATCTGAACCAGCCAGGACCGGGTGCCGTTCTTGGCGGGGTCCAGCCAGTAGCACTTGTCGTCACCGGCCCAGAGATAGCGGCCGGAGGAATGGTGGATGCCGTAGGAGGTGTTGTTCAGGCCGTAATTCCGGTCCCGGAAGGCGGGCACGGAGGCGATGACATAGTAATCCGCCTTCACGAGGTAATTGACCAGCTCCTCCAGAGCGGCCTGGTCCACCTTGCTGCTGACCTTGGCGTTGGGCATGGTGGTCTTGTAGTAGAAATTGCCGGTGCCGGATTTCAGCTCCAGCAGGACGGCGGTGCCCTTGGGCTGCTGGCGGATGGCCTCGTCCACCTCGGCCAGGTCGCCGGTGAGCATATCCAGGGAGACGGTGCAGCCGGTGAGCTTTTCCAGCTCCTTCTTCCGCTCCACCACGGTCTCGCTGCCGTCGTCGTAGAGGATGGTCACATCCTGCTGGGGCGGCTCCTCGGCGGTGACGAAGCTGCCGGGGGTCACCCAGTCAAAATCCAGCCGCACGCCGTTTCGGGAGTAGACCACGAACCGGCCCAGATACAGGATCCAGCACAGCCACAGGGCGAAGGTCAGGGCCGCCGCGGAGCCCAGGATCAGGGCGGTGGTCTTCAGCCGCTTCCGGGTCCGCCAGGTCAGGTTGGGAAGTTTCAGCTTCATACCTTCGCCCTCCCGGCCACCAGGCTGCGCCAGTCCTCCTTGGCCCTGGTGGCGAGGATGGCAAGGCCGTTGGCGGTCAGGGCCTCGTGGACCTCGGCCTCCCGGACATCCAGGATGCCGGAGCAGATGACCCTGGTGTTTTCATCCATGAAGTGCTTCAGCACCGGGGCCAGGCCGATGATGACGTCCGCCACGATATTGACGAAGACCAGATCGTAGTGCCTGCCGCTGAGCCGGGCCATGAGCTCGTGGTCCTCGGTGACGTTGCCGGTGAAGGCATCGAAGCGGTCCGCGCCGAAATCGTTGTAGGCGGCGTTTTCCCGGGCGATGTCCTCGGCCTTGGGGTCGATATCCACGCCTACGGCGGTCTTCGCCCCCAGCCGCAGGGCGGCGATGGAGAGGATGCCGCTGCCGGAGCCGAGATCAATGACGTCCATGCCGTCCTTCACCAGCTCCTCCATGAACTCCATGCACATCTGGGTGGAGGGGTGCGCGCCGGTGCCGAAGGTCAGACCGGGGTCCAAAATCACGGGGATGCGGCCCTGGGCCTCGGGATTCCAGCAGGGGACCACGATGAGCTTCTCACCTACTCGCTGGGGAGGATAGTTGTCCTTCCAGCTCTCCTCCCAGTTGGTCTCCGGCAGGAGCTGGGAGCTGATCTCCAGGGAGCCCAGATTCTTTTTCGTCCGCTTTTTCAGGGCTTCCAGCACCTTTTGGAGCTTCCCCAGCTGCTTTTCCTCGTTGCCGTCCACTTCCAGATAGAGCTTGATCCGGCTCAGGCCCTGGAGCTCGGCCTGGAACTCCTCGTCAATGTAGTCCCAGTATGCCCGGTTGTCCTCCAGGAAATTCTCATATTCTGCCTGGTCTTCCACAACCAGACTGTCAAAGCCGCCGGCGGTCAGGGCGTTGGCCACAAGCTCAATGCCCGCCGAGGCGGTCTGGATGGTTACTTCCAAATAATCCATAGTCACAGCACTCCTATTTTAAGGATATACCTATTCTACCGCAAACCGCCCTTCTTCGCAATATGGAAACATTTTAATTTTTCCTGAACACCTTTCTATTTTCAGCAAAGTACGCTATAATGATAGGAAATTAAAAATTGAAAATGAAAAATTGAAAATTAAGAACGAAATTTTCAACTTTCAATTTTCAATTTTACATTCCCAACGCAAGGAGTATCTATGATCCAAACGATAAATCTTACCCCCGGTGTGGTGCTGCGGCACTGCCCGGA
>JBGVNV010000019.1:0-8455 GCA_045125955.1 Faecousia sp. | reverse complement strand
AGAATGTCTGCAACCGCGCTCAGGTCGTCACCTTCCTGTACCGCACCTACAATAAGTAAGTGCTGAGTGCAGAGGGCTGAGTTCTGAGTGACCTAACCTAATCGCGACAGCCCTGTCCGGGTTTCCGGGCAGGGCTGTTTTCTTCGTTCTCCGGCATTTCGCTCCGCGTGTTGACAAGGCCGGGCCCGGCGGATAAAATGGAACCATCAGAACAAATAAGGAGGCGTTTTCTATGAAAATTACCTTTATGGGTGCGGGAAGCACCGTGTTTGCCCGGAATGTCATCGGGGACTGCCTGTGCACCGAGATTCTGCGGGATGCGACCTTTGCCCTCTACGACATCGACGGTCAGCGGCTGCGCGAAAGCGAGACCATTCTGGAGGCCATGCGCCGGGCCAAGGGCGGCTTTGGCCGCATCGAGTGCTACCTGGGCCCGGACCAGCGGCGGGAGGCCCTGCGGGGAGCGGATTTCGTGGTCAACGCCATCCAGGTGGGCGGCTATGAGCCCTGCACCGTCATCGACTTTGAAATTCCCAAGAAGTACGGCCTGCGCCAGACCATCGCGGACACCCTGGGGATCGGCGGCATCATGCGGGCCCTGCGGACCATCCCGGTGATGGAGGATTTCGCCCGGGATATGGCCGATGTCTGCCCCGATGCGTGGCTGCTGAACTACACCAACCCCATGGCTATGCTGACGGGCTACATGCTGCGCCACACGCCTGTGAAGACCGTGGGCCTGTGCCACAGCGTTCAGGTGTGCTCCGAGACGCTGCTGCGGAATCTGGGCATGGAGGACCGTCTGGAGGGCCGACAGGAGCGAATCGCCGGCATCAACCACATGGCCTGGCTCCTGGAGATCAAAGATCGGGCGGGCAAGGACCTGTACCCGGAGATCAGGGAGCGGATGGGCGCGAAAATGGCGGACCCCAATTTTTATGACAAGGTCCGGCTGGACTATATCCGCCATTTCGGCTACTACTGCACCGAGTCCAGCGAGCACAACGCCGAGTATAACCCCTTCTACATCAAGCGCGCTTACCCGGAGCTGATCCAGCGGTACAACATCCCCCTGGACGAGTATCCCCGCCGCTGTGTGGGTCAGATCCGGAGCTGGAAGGACGATTTTGCCAACATCACCGCCGAGAGTCTGCGGGACCACACCCGGTCCAATGAGTACGCCTCCCACATCATGGAGGCCATCGCCGGGGGCAAGACCATCTCCATCGGCGGCAATGTGCTCAACCGGGGTGGCCTGATCTCCAATCTGCCCCAGGAGGCCTGCGTGGAGGTGCCCTGTCTCGTCAACCGGGGCGGTGTCCAGCCCTGCTATGTGGGTGAGCTGCCGATCCAGTGCGCCGCCATGAACATGACCAACATCAATGTCCAGCTTCTGACCATCGAGGCCGCCCGGACCCGTAAGCGGGACCACATCTACCAGGCCGCCATGCTCGATCCCCACACCGCCGCAGAGCTTTCTATCGACGACATCCGCGCCATGGTGGACGAGCTCATCGAAGCCCATGGGGACTATCTGCCTGCCTTCAATTAATGCAGAGTGCAGAATGATGAATGCAGAATGAATTGAAAATGCCCGCCGCCCAAACAGGTGGCGGGCATTTGCGCATATTTGCGCAGCAAATATGCGGACTCCCCCCGCATTTATGAGGGGGGCAAGAATGGGGGTTCTTTGACAGACTGAAAATGGCTGTTGCGAAAAGCAACAGCCATTTTGATTTTCACTGTTTTATGCCAGGGTTGCGGCCATGACGGCCTTGATGGTGTGCAGGCGGTTTTCGGCTTCGTCGAAGACGATGGACTGCTCGGACTCGAAGACCTCGTCGGTGACCTCCATGGCGGTCAGGCCGAACTTCTCGTGGATCTGCTTGCCGATGACGGTGTTGAGGTCATGGAAGGCGGGCAGGCAGTGCATGAAGCGGCACTGAGGACCGGCATTTTCCATCATGGCCTTGTTCACCTGATAGGGGGTCAGGGCCTCAATGCGCTCGGCCCAGACGCTGTCGGGCTCGCCCATGGAGACCCAGACGTCGGTGTAGATCACATCGGCATTCTTGGTGGCAACCATGGGATCGGTGATGAACTCCAGGGTCGCGCCGGTCTCGGCGGCGACGGCCTGGCACTCCGCGATCAGCTCGGGGGCGGGGAAGTAGGCCTCGGGGGCGCAGGCGACGAAGTGCATGCCCATCTTGGCGCAGCCCACCATCAGGGAGTTGCCCATGTTGTATCGGGCATCGCCGCAGTATACTAATCTTTTGCCCTTGAGATCACCGAAGTGCTCCCGGATGGTCAGGAAGTCCGCCAGGATCTGGGTGGGGTGGAACTCGTTGGTCAGGCCGTTCCACACGGGGACACCGGCGTATTTGGCCAGCTCCTCGACGATGGTCTGGCCGTAGCCCCGGTACTCGATGCCGTCGTACATCCGGCCCAGGACCCGGGCGGTGTCGGCGATGGACTCCTTCTTGCCCATCTGGGAGCCGGTGGGGCCCAGGTAGGTCACGCCCATGCCCAGATCATGACCGGCGACTTCAAAGGCGCAGCGGGTGCGGGTGGAGTCCTTCTCAAAGAGCAGGACGATGTTCTTACCCTCGCAGAGGCGATGGGGGATGCCGGCCTTCTTCTTGGCCTTCAGATCAGCGGCCAGATCCAGCAGGCCCGCGATCTCGGCGGGGGTCAGGTCCAGCAGCTTCAGAAAAGAATTACCTTTCATGTTTTACCTCACTTACAGAACTTTGGACAGGAAGGACTTCAGACGCTCGCACTGGGGGTTGCTGAACAGCTCCTGGGGGGCGTTGTCCTCCATGATGATGCCCTCGTCCATGAACAGGACGCGGTTGCTGACTTCTCTTGCGAAGCCCATCTCGTGGGTGACCACGATCATGGTCATGCCCTTCTGGGCCAGGGACTTCATAACATCCAGAACCTCACCGACCATCTCGGGGTCCAGGGCGGAGGTGGGCTCGTCGAAGAGCATCACCTCAGGGTCCATGCAGAGCGCGCGGACGATGGCCACGCGCTGCTTCTGACCGCCGGAGAGCTTGTTGGGGTACTCGTTTGCCCGGTCGGCCAGACCCACGCGGCCCAGCAGCTCCATGGCCTTCTCCTCGGCCTGGGCCTGGGTCAGCTTTTTCAGCATCACCGGGGCGCAGGTCAGGTTTTCCAGCACAGTCATGTGGGGGAAGAGGTTGAACTGCTGGAAGACCATGCCCATCTTCTGCCGGTGCAGGTTCAGGTTGGTCCTGGGCCTGGTCAGGTCCTCACCGTTGAAGATAATCTCGCCGCTGTCGGGCTTCTCCAGCATGTTCAGGCACCGCAGGAAGGTGGACTTGCCGGAGCCGGAGGGTCCGATGACGCAGACCACATCGCCCCGCTTGATCTCGGTGGAGATGCCCTTCAGGACCTCCAGACCGTGGAAGCTTTTCCGCAGATTGTTAACGCTTATCACTCTTAGCCAGCCTCCTTTCCAGGATTCCCAGTGCCTTGGTGAGGATAACCACCATCAGAAGGTAGGAAACCGCAATCAGCATCAGGGGATTGAATGTGTCAAAGGTGTTGTTGCGGATCAGATTGCCCGCACGGGTCAGATCGACGACGGCTACATAACCGGCGACGGAAGTCTCCTTCAGCAGGGCGATGAACTCATTGCCCACGGCGGGGAGCACATAGCGCACCGCCTGGGGCAGGATGATCCTGCGCATGGTCTGCAGCTTGGAGAGGCCCAGACTGCGGCCCGCCTCCACCTGGCCCCGGTCCACGGCGTTGATGCCGGAGCGGATCAGCTCCGCCATGTAGGCGCCGGAGTTGATGCCGAAGGTGATGGTGGCGACCAGCACGCCGTTGGTGCAGGTGACCATGATGAGGTAGTAGAAGATCAGCAGCAGCACCGTCACGGGGACACCCCGGATGACGGTGACATACCAGTCGCAGAGCTTCGCCAGGGGCTTCAGTGCCCGGCTGTCCTCTGCCAGATACTTGATGAGGGCGATGATCAGACCGATGATGACACCGATGACCAGAGCACCCAGGGTGATTTTCACCGTGGTGCCCAAGCCCTCCAGGATCATTTTGTAGTGTCCGGACTGGATAAAGGTCTTATCCAGCTTTGCGACCCAGCTTTCCAGGGCAGCTTGAAGAATATTCACAGTTTCAATTCTCCTTCCATGATACCACCAAAAGGATGTGGCTGGTCAGGCCACATCCTTTTTGGCGTTTTGTCGAATTAGCCCGCGTTGGGAGCGGTGTAGGGAGCCTCGTACTTGGCGAAGATCTCGGCGATGGTGCCGTCAGCCAGGAGCTTGTTCAGAATCTCGTTGATGGGAGCAGCCAGATCGTCGCTGCCCTTCATGAAGGCGAAGGCGTAGGGCTCGGTGGTCATGGCCTCGGACAGGACCACCAGGGCCTCGCCGTTCTCGGCGTTGTAGATCTTGACCATGTCGGCGGCGGTCAGATCGTCGATGATCCAGGCATCGACCTTGCCGGTCAGCAGAGCCTGCTGGGCATCGGCGTTGGCGGCGTAGGCGTTGACGGTGTAGCCGGAGGCCATGCAGAACTTCTCGGCGGTGGTGCCGGTCTGGACGGCAACGGTCTTGCCGTCCAGGTCAGCCTTGCAGGTGATGGGGGAGTCCTTCAGGACCACGATGGACTGGGCAGCCAGGCAGTAGGGGACGGTGAACAGGGTGTTCTCCTCACGCTCGGGGTCCACGGAGATGCCGGAGGCACCCAGGTCGTACTTGCCGGTCTGGACGCCGGGCAGGACGGAGTCGAAGTCCATCTGCTGGATGTCCAGCTCCACGCCCAGCTCAGCGCAGACCAGGTTCAGAATGTCGATCTCGATGCCGACAACGGAGCCGTCCTCGGCCAGGTACTCAAAGGGAGGGAAATCGGGGCTGGTGGCGATGGTCAGCTTGCCGGCATCCTGGACATCGGCCAGGGTCTTACCGGAAGCGCATGCGGTCATGCAGGACAGGACCAGCAGGGTGGTCAGGATCAGTGCGATCAGCTTTTTCATACTTCATGTTCCTTTCAATTCTTAAAAACGGTTTTGTTATGTGATGCGGCGCGTTGCCCGCAGAACATATAAGATTTATTCGGCGCAGACTTCCTTGAGGATGTCCAGAGCCCTGCACAGGTCGTCCATGGGGATGTTCAGGGCGGGCAGGAGCCGGACCTTGTCCTTGGCGGTCAGGCAGAGGACACCGCGCTCCAGGCACTTGGCGACGACCTCCCTGGCGGGCTTGGTGGTCTTGATGCCCACCATCAGGCCCAGGCCGGAAATGCTTTCGATGCCGGGGGCATTTGCCAGGGTGGCGAAGACGTAGCCGGACTTGCGGCGGACGGAGCCCAGGAAATTGTCGTCCAGACGCTCGATGACGCTCAGGGCACCGGCACAGGCCACGGGGTTGCCGCCGTAGGTGGAGCCGTGGTCACCGGGCTTCAGCACATCCTGGACCTTCTCGCCCAACAGGGTCGCGCCGATGGGCAGGCCGCCGCCGAGACCCTTGGCGGTGGAGACGATGTCGGGGGTGATGCCGAAGAACTGGTAGGCGTAGAGCTTGCCGGTGCGGCCGTTGCCGGTCTGGACCTCATCGATCATCAGGGGGATGTCGTTGTCAGAGCAGAGCTTGGCGGCGGCCCGGACGAATTCGGGAGTCAGGGGATTGACGCCGCCCTCGCCCTGGACGCATTCCAGCAGGATGCCGGCAGGGTTCAGCGTGGCGACAGCCTCGGTCAGGGCCTCGATGTCATTGGCGGGGACATGGGCGAAGCCGGGGGTCAGGGGCTGGAAGTCCTTGTGGAAGTGATCCTGGCCCGTGGCGGCCAGGGTGGTCAGGGTCCGGCCGTGGAAGGAATTCACCAGGGAGATGATGGTGCAGCAGTCCGCGCCCTTTTTCTGGGCGGAATACTTTCTTGCCACCTTGATGGCGCACTCGTTGGACTCCGCGCCGGAGTTGGAGAAGAAGACCTTCTTCATGCCGGTCTTCTCGCACAGGAGCTTTGCAAGACGGGCGCAGGGCTCGGTGTAGTAGAGATTGGAGACGTGCTGGAGCTTCATGGCCTGGTCGCAGACGGCCTTGGTCCAGGCCTCATCGCCGAAGCCGAAAGCCGTGACGCCGATGCCGGAGCCCAGGTCGATGTACTGCTTACCGTCAGCGGCGGTCAGGACACTGCCGTGGCCCTCGACCAGCTCCACGGGGAACCGGCCATAGGTACCGGCCACGAATTCTCTGTCAATGGATGTGATGCTCATGTTGTTCATCCTTTCTTGCGGATCTATCGGGAGATTGGTGCGCCCATCCTCAAACGATTACGTCATTGCGAGCCGCATAGCGGCGTGGCAATCCCGTGGATAGAAAGGAGCACCAATTCGGCGGGGAGTAAGAACGACGGGATTGCCACGTCGGGCTACGCCCTCCTCGCAATGACGTGTTCTATTTATCAGCCCTTCATCACCATGGTACCTGCGCCCTCGTCGGTGAGCAGCTCCATGAGGATGGAGTGGGGGATGCGGCCGTCCATGATGACCACATTGTTGACGCCGTGCTCCAGGGCTTCGATGCAGCAGTCCACCTTGGGGATCATGCCGCCGGAGATGATGCCTTCATCATAGAGCTTTTTGGCTTCACTGACGGTGATCTGGGGGATCAGGGTGGTGGGGTCGTCCTTGTCCCGGAGGATACCGGCGATGTCGGTCATCATGATGAGCCGCTCGGCCCCCAGGGCACCGGCCAGGTACGCTGCGGCGGTGTCGCCGTTGATGTTGTAGGTGTTGCCCTGGCGGTCGGAAGCCACGGTGGAGACCACGGGGATGTAGTTCTTCTCCAACAGGTCCATGATGGGCTGGGGACGGACCTTGGTGACCTCGCCCACGAAGCCCAGCCGCTCGTCCTTGACCTTGGCTTCCAGGATGCCGCCGTCGATGCCGGAAAGGCCCACCGCGTGGCCGCCCTTCATCTGGATCAGGTTGACCAGGGTCTTGTTGATCTTGCCCGCCAGGACCATCTGGACGATGTCCACAGTCTCCTTGTCGGTGACCCGCAGACCGTCGATGAACACGGCCTGCTTGCCCAGCTTTTTCATGGTCTGGCTGATCTCAGGGCCGCCGCCGTGGACCAGAACCACCTTGACGCCGATGAGCCACAGCAGGGCGATGTCCTCCATGACCTGCTGCTTCAGTTCCTCGTTGATCATGGCGTTGCCGCCGTACTTGATAACCACGGTCTTGCCGGAGTATTTTTTAATGTAGGGAAGCGCGGCGGTCAGCACCTCGGCGCGCTCGGCATTTGAGAAGTTGGTGTGCATGGTAAATTCCTCCTAAAAAGGATTCGTAGGGGACGGCGTCCTCGACGTCCCACCGCAGTCAGGCGGCAGAGCGGGGTGCGGAAAAATATGCCCATCGAGGTCATATTTTTCCGATGGGTCGTCGAGGACGCCGACCCCTACGGCAGGTTACGTTTTAGGTACGATAGTCGCCGTTGATCTTGACGTAATCGTAGGTCAGGTCGCAGCCCCAGGCGGTGGCGGTGTAGGGACCGTCACCCAGGGTGACCAGGACCTCGATCTCCTTCTCCAGGAGGATTTCCTTGGCGATTTCCTCGGAGAAGGGAATTCCCGCGCCGTTCTCGCAGACGGTGACGGTGCCCTTGCCGGAGCGGAAGCTGACACCGATCTTGTTCACATCCACATCCGCGCCGGAGTAGCCGATGGCGCAGAGGACTCTGCCCCAGTTGGCATCGGCACCGAACATGGCGGCCTTGAAGAGGGAGGAGGTGATGACGCTCTTGGCGGCGATTTTGGCGGCCTCCAGAGTGTCCGCGCCGGAGGCGGTGCACTCGAGCAGCTTGGTGGCACCCTCGCCGTCACCGGCGATCATCCGGCACAGGGACACGGTGATGGTGTTCAGGGCCTTCATGAAGGTGTTAAATTCCTCGCCCTCGGCGGTGATGGGGTCGTTGCCCGCCAGGCCGTTGGCCAGGACGGTGACCATGTCGTTGGTGGAGGTGTCGCCGTCCACGGAGGTCATGTTGAAGGTATTGGGCACATCGCCCTTCAGGGCGAGCTGCAGCATCTCGGGGGTGATGGCGCAGTCGGTGGTGATGAAGACCAGCATGGTGGCCATGTTGGGGTGGATCATGCCGCTGCCCTTGGCGATGCCGCCCATGCGGCAGATCTTGCCGCCGATCTCGAATTCCACAGCCACTTCCTTGGGCACGGTGTCGGTGGTCATGATGGCCCGGGCTGCGTCGGCAGCACCGGGGACGCTCAGGCCGGAAACCAGAGCTTCCATGCCGCCCGCGATGGGGGTCAGATCCAGTACCTGGCCGATGACGCCGGTGGAGGCCACCACCACATTCCTGGCGGCGATGCCGGTGTGCTGCTCCACCAGAGCGCACATGCCCTCGGCGATTTCGATGCCGTTCCAGTTGCAGGTGTTGGCATT
>JBGVNV010000018.1:0-34056 GCA_045125955.1 Faecousia sp. | reverse complement strand
CAACCCTCCAATACACAGGCAATATATGCTAAAAGTGGAAGAAATTTCTTGTTTAAAACGACAAAATGTGTTTCGTGCAACGAAACTTGTTTGACAGCGCAGGTGGGAGTCGATATAATATCCTAGAACAGCTTTTGTGTTCATATGTTCTTTCGGAAGAGAAAGAAATCGAGGGGGACAATTTAATGAAGTCAACTGGCATCATTCGCAAGGTGGATGAGCTGGGCCGCATCGTGCTGCCCATCGAACTTCGCCGGACGCTGGACATCGCGGAGCGGGATGAGCTGGAGATCTACATGGAGGGCGACAGAATCATTCTGCAGAAATTCGAGCCTTCCTGTATCTTCTGTTCTTCCAGCCGGGAGCTGGTCAGCTATCGCGGCAAGAACATCTGCCAGGAGTGCATCCGCAGCATGGGGAAGTACTAATGCAAAGCAAGAACCCGGAGCTATGCTCCGGGTTTTGTTTGCAGTTGAAAGTTGAAAATGGAAAGTGAAAAGTGAAAAGATCATTGAAAAAAGAGGAACGAAGATGGATCAGAATTTGAAATACATCCTGGATTTTGCGGCGGGCAAATACAGCTATGACGAGTTTGAGACGCTGTTTCATCTGAACCCGGAAATCTGGGACCGGGCACAGGAGCTGCTGACTCCCGGGATGATCGCGGACCCGGAGCATCCGGTGTGGGACTGGACGCTGCGGAGCCGTCTGGAACCCAATGGGTTTGCGGTCCGCTCGGCGTGCCTGGCCTTTGGCTACGACCAGTTTGGGCAGGGGAATACCTGGTACATTCTCAGCAGACTGGTCCGCTTTCACTTCCCGGATGCGAAGATCAAGGAGCCGGTGGAGGAATCCGGCGGGGATCTGATGGGCAGACTGGGGCTGGAGGACCTGGGCGGTCCGGAGGTGGACGAGCTCATCCGGGAAATTGTGGACGAATGCCGGGATGTCCGCCCGGCGAAGGAACGGAACAAGCTTGTCAAGCAGAAGCTGAGGGAAGTGTTTCACATCAAGCCCCGGAAGCGGATCTACTGGCCCCAGGAGCCGGAGTGGCCCATGGGCGAAAAATCCCCCATGGAATTTGTATCCAGGGAGGAAGAGGGGGAGCTGGTCCGGATCACATTCCGGGATGCAGATACCGGCGAAGAGCGGATCGTGGAGCAGTATTATTGATTTGCCGTGGAAAAAAGCACGTCATTGCGAGGCCGTAAGGCCGTGGCAATCCCGTGGATCGAAGTCTGCACCAATTCGGTGGGACAAAAATGGACGGGATTGCCACACCAGTGTGCGCACTGGTTCGCAATGACGTGCTTTATTTTATTCATCCAGATTCAGCGCGGCATCGTAGACCACATTCTTGGGCAGGTCCAGGGCTTTGGCGGTCTGCTTGATGGCGTCCTTGCGGCTGAGGCCTTCACCCATGAGCCGCTTGACCATTTCGCCCGCATCCTCGGCGGTGGGGACCTCCTTTTCCACAGGGGCCGCGCCGTCCACCACCAGGACGAATTCACCCTTGGGGCCGTTTTCGGTGTATTTTGCGATGGCCTCGCCCAGGGTGGTGCGGACTACCTCCTCGTGGAGCTTGGTCAGCTCCCGGCAGAGGGAAATCTTGCGGTCAGAGCCAAAAGTCTCTGCCAGATCCTCCAAAGTGGACACCAGCTTGTGGGGTGCCTCGTAGAAGATCATGGTCCGGGTCTCACCGACGAGGGAGGCAAGGTGCTCCTTGCGGCTCTTCTTGGCGGTGGACAGGAAGCCCTCGAAGCAGAAGCGGCCCGTGGGCAGACCGGAGATGGAGAGGGCGGTGATGACGGCGCAGGGGCCGGGGATGGCGGTGACGGTGATGCCGTGCTCCGCGCACAGGCGCACCAAATCCTCGCCGGGGTCGGAGATGGCGGGGCTGCCCGCATCGGACACCAGGGCGCAGGTCTCGCCCGCGAGAATGCGGTCCAAAATCACATTGCCCTTGAAGGCCTTGTTGTGCTCGTAGTAGCTGACGAGGCTTTTTTTGATGCCCAGATAGTTCAGAAGCTTCAGGCTCACCCGGGTATCCTCGGCGGCGATGAAGTCGGCTTCCTCCAGGATGCGGCGGCACCGCTCGGAGATGTCCCCCAGGTTGCCGATGGGCGTGGGGACGAGATATAACATTCCGGCCATAATTGGCCCTCCTTACAGGTTGTAAATTCGTTTGTAATCCGCTGTGGGGGTCCCGTCCTGATTGTACAGACACAGCTCCTCCCATTGCAGTCCCGGCTTGCCGCCACGGCGGCAGCTGAGCAAAATCAGGCTGACGGGGGCATCGGGACGGTGGCGGACCAGGCGCAGGCGTTTTGGCTCCAGGCCGTGGGACGATGCCTCAAAACACAGCTGGGCCAGCCGCTCCGGCTTGTGGACCAGGAAAAAGTCACCGCCCCAGCGCAGGGCCCTGGATGCGGCGGCAAAGAGGTCCTTCGGGGTACAGGTATCCTCCTGACGGGCG
Organism: Faecousia sp.; assembly: GCA_045125955.1. Taxonomy (GTDB): domain Bacteria; phylum Bacillota; class Clostridia; order Oscillospirales; family Oscillospiraceae; genus Faecousia. The sequence goes on along the minus strand of JBGVNV010000018.1, from coordinate 31,580 downwards.
GTGGGATTTTTGGAGTGGGCCGCGCCCCCGGAAAAATAGGGGGGATTGGAAACGCAGACCTGAAAGCTCCCCGGAGCCAGGGGCATATCCCGAAGGTCTCGGCATATACTGGAAAGCCGGCCCTCCAGGCCGTTGCGGGCGATGTTCTCCACAGCGGCGGCGTGGGCGGCTTCCTGAAGCTCCATGCCCGTGACACGGCAGCTTTGGTCCCGGGCGCAGAGCAGAAGTCCTAAGGTAGCGCAGCCGGAGCCCAGGTCCAGCACGGTGGCGTTCTTCGGCAGTTTGACAAAATCCGCCAGCACCATGGAATCCGTGCTCAGGGGAAAGCCGGGGCCCAGATCGAGTGTATAGTGATCGGCAATATATTCCATAGTATCATTGTAGAAAATTAGCCTGTAGGCCGGCAGGCCTACAGGCTAACTGTCTTTGGGATGAGAAAAAATTACTCCTCCACGATGGCCTCGGTGGGGCACTGATCAGCGCAGGAACCGCAGTTGACGCAGACGTCAGCGTTGATCTCGAACTTGCCGTCGCCCTCAGCGATAGCCTCGACGGGGCACTGATCGGCACATGCGCCGCAGGAGACGCAAGCATCGGTAATTCTGTAAGCCATGATATTTCCTCCCATAAGTATTGTTGTCAGCCACAGTTTGAAGTAGCTTGTCTCTATTCTAGCACGGTTTTTTGAAAAATCAATTCCTTTTTTCAGTTTCTGCTGTATATTTTTCATTCCGCTGGCAAAAATATCCAGAGCCAGGAGGTGAGCGCGTGCGATATTCACAGGAGGCCGCGGATGTGATCGTGGCGGCGGCGGCCCAGGCCAGGGCTCTGGGCCACAGCTATGTGGGCAGTGTCCACCTGCTGATGGCTCTGTGCGCCAGCCGGGGGGAGGCGGGGATGCTCCTGCGGGGCGTGGGAGTCACGGAAAAATTCGTCCATGATGCGGCGGCGGTGCTCTGCGGCATCGGGGAGGCGGAGCTGCCCCTGCCCCAGGGCTTTACCGGGGAGGCCAGGGCCATCCTGCGCACGGCGGGGGGCGAGGCGGAGCTGCTGGGCACCGCCCAGGTCCGGCCGGAGCATCTGCTGCTGGCCCTGACCCGGCGGCATGGCAGCACCGCCGTCATGGTCCTGCGCATCGCCGGGGCGGACCCGGACGAATTGTTTACCATGGGTCTGGAATGCCGGTTCCGCATGGAATCCCGGCGCAAATGCAAGGAGGGGAGTTCCATGAAATTACTGGATCAGTTCAGCGAGGATCTGCTGCAAAAGGCCGCGTCCATGGACCCGGTCATCGGCCGGGACGCGGAGATCGAGACGGTCATCGGCATCCTCAGCCGGAAGAACAAGAACAATCCCGCCCTGGTGGGAGAGCCGGGGGTGGGCAAGACCGCCATCGCTGAGGGTCTGGCCCAGCGGATCGCTGCGGGAAATGTGCCGCCCCAGCTCAAGGATAAGAAGCTCTACAGCCTGAATATGGCGAATCTGGTGGCGGGCACGAAATACCGGGGCGAGTTCGAGGAGCGGCTGCGGGATGTGCTGGAGGAAATTCGCCGGGCGGGGGATGTGATCCTCTTTGTGGATGAGATGCACACCATCGTCGGAGCCGGTGCGGCGGAGGGGGCCATCGACGCCGCCAACATCCTCAAGCCCGCTCTGGGCCGTGGGGAGATCCAGATGATGGGGGCCACCACCTTGGAGGAGTACCGCAAATGCATCGAAAAGGACCCGGCTCTGGAGCGGCGGTTCCGGCCCGTGACGGTCCGGGAGCCCAGCGAGGCGGCGGCGTTGGAGATCTTGCAGGCCCTTCGTCCGGGATTGGAGCGGCACCACGGTCTGCGCATCCGGGACGAGGCTCTGGCGGGGGCGGTGCGGATGTCCATGCGGTATCTGCCGGACCTGTATCTGCCCGACAAGGCCATCGATCTGGTGGACGAGGCGGCCAGCCACGCCCGGATGGAGGAGCTGGGCGGCGCGTCCCGGCAGTGGCGGCAGGATCTGGAACGGGAGCTCAGCGATGCGGTCCGGGACCGGCGGTTCGAGCAGGCGGCGACACTGCGGGACCGGATGCAGCAGCTTGCCGCCCGGAGCGGTGATACCCACCGGGTCCGGGCGGTGACGGCGGAGGATGTGGCCTGGGCGGTGTCCGTCCGCACGGGCATCCCCGCAGGGCGGCTCACCGCCGACGAGCGGCAGCGGCTCCTGGGTCTGGAAAAAGCCCTGTCCGAGTCGGTCATGGGTCAGGAGGAGGCGGTTTCCAAGGCGGCGAAGGCCCTGCGCCGGGGCTTGGGCGGTCTGCGGGATGAAAACCGGCCTGTGTGCTGTATGCTCCTGGCGGGCCCCACGGGGGTGGGCAAGACGGAGCTCTGCCGTGCCATCGCCCGGGAGCTTTTTGGCACCACCGACGCCATGATCCGGCTGGATATGTCGGAATTTATGGAGAAGCAGGCGGTGGCCCGGCTCATCGGAGCCCCTCCGGGCTATGTGGGCTATGAGGAGGGCGGCAAGCTCACCGAGGCGGTTCGCCGCCGGCCCTACTGCCTGGTGCTGCTGGATGAGCTGGAAAAGGCCCACCCGGATGTGAGCAACGTCCTGCTTCAGATCATGGAGGAGGGCTGCCTGACGGACTCCGGCGGGCGGCGGGTGAGCTTCCGCAACGCCGTGGTCATCATGACCACCAATGCAGGCTCCGAGGTCACCTCCGACGGCCTGGGCTTTAACCCGGAGGGCCGGTCCGACCGCCGGGAGCAGTGCCTGCGGCAGCATTTCACCCCGGAATTTCTGGGGCGGCTGGACGAGGTGCTGATCTTCGACAGTCTCCGGGGCAGGGTCATGGAGTCCATTGCCGGGAAGTACCTGGACCAGCTCCGGGTCCGGGCGAAAAAACAGGGGCTGGAGCTGGTGCTGCCGGGGGAGCTGGCGGAAAGCCTCGCCGCCCGGTGCCGGGGCAAGGGCGGTGCCCGTCAGCTCCGGAGCCTGATCCAGAGCCGGGTGGAGGGCCCGCTGACCCAGTACCTGCTCCAGCAGGGACTCACCGCCGGGACCGTCCGTGGAGCCCTGGTGGGGGAGGAGCTGGTCTTTTCCTGACCCAATGCCGCCGTATTTGCCGTGTGGTGGAAAGCACGGAATGTTCAATAAAGCCCTGTAGGGGCGGGGCAGTGACCCGCCCGCCGAAAAACAGAGTTTTTCGGATTTCCCGGAGAAAATAAGGATTTTTCGCCTTACGGCGATGGATTTTGCACAGGCAAAATCCGTGGGCGGTTCAATGTCCCGCCCCTACAGTTCCTTCTTGAGATATTGCGCTCCCCTCAAAGGGGAGCCTTTTTTCGGCAAACTTTTTGAAAAAGTTATCGAACAACCGTTCGCAAACGGGAAATATCATAGATTTCTCCGAAAATAATTTGATTTTTCGGAAATCTGTCGTTGATTTCCCGGTGGAGTTGGTGTATACTGATGGTGGAGCAAAGTGGAGTAAAATGGCACCAAAATGGAGAGGAGATGAGGCAATATGATCGGCAAGTACCCCGCGAAGCTGGATGACAAGAACCGGCTCTTCGTTCCCGCCAAGCTGCGCGGCGAATTGGGAAGTACCTTCTACGTGACCATCGGCGTCAACTGCGGCCATCGCTGCCTCACCGTCTACACCGAGGAGGGCTGGCAGAAGCTGACCGACAAGTACGACCAGCTGCCCATCGCCCAGAAATCCGGTGCCACCAGCCTGCTCTTCATCTATGCGACCGAGTGCAATCCCGACAAGCAGTTCCGCTTCACCCTGACCCAGAGCCTCATGGACTACGCCGGCATCGGCCGGGATGTGGTCATCGTGGGCCGCGCCGGACAGGCGGAGATCTGGGATCAGGCACATTACATGGCCTTCGAGCAGGAGGCTCTGACTCCCGAAAAACTTTTGGCATCCCTGGAGGCGATTGGCCTGTGAGTGAATTTCATCATGTTTCCGTTTTGCTGGATGAATGCATCCAGGCACTGAATATCAAACCCGACGGCATCTATGTGGACGGCACCCTGGGCGGTGCGGGCCACTCCAGCCAGATCGCGGCCCGGCTCACCACCGGCCGTCTCATCGGCATCGACCGGGACCCCAAGGCCCTGAAGGCAGCCTCTGAGCGGCTGGCCCCCTATGCCGACCGCGTGACCCTGGTCCACAGCAATTTCAGCCAGCTCGACGAGGTCCTGGACAATCTGGGCATCGCGGGCGTGGACGGCATTTTGCTGGACCTGGGCGTTTCCTCTCCCCAGCTGGACGAGGCCGAGCGCGGCTTTTCCTATATGGCCGACGCCCCTCTGGATATGCGCATGAACTCCGAGGACACCCTGAGTGCCTATGAGGTGGTCAATACCTGGCCCCGGGAGGAGCTGCGCCGCATCCTCTATGAATACGGCGAGGAGCGTTACGCACCCCAGATCGCCGCAGCCATCGACCGCCGCCGGGCGGAAAAGCCCATCGCCACCACCCTGGAGCTGGTGGACGTGATCCGCTCCGCCATGCCCCCCGCCGCCCTGCGGGAGAAGCAGCACCCCGCCAAGCGTTCCTTCCAGGCCATCCGCATCGCCGTCAATGACGAGCTGGGTGCAGTCGGCAGAGTTCTGGAAGTGGCGGTCCCCAAGCTGAACAAAAAGGGCCGCCTGGCCATCATCACCTTCCACTCCCTGGAGGACCGGCTGGTGAAGAACGGCATGGCATCCAACGCCAAGGGCTGTACCTGCCCGCCCAGCTTCCCTGTGTGCGTCTGCGGCAACAAGCCCAAGGTCAAGCTCATCAGCAAGAAGCCCATCGTCTCCGGCTCCGAGGAGCTGGAGCGCAACCCCAGAGCCCGGAGCGCGAAGCTGCGGGTCTGTGAGAAACTGTAACTATCCCATCAAAGGAGCGATGCGTCATGGCACGCAAATATAACGATCGATATGTGCGCTTCTACACCTACGGCTCCACGGCTGTCAAGGTGGAGGATCCCCGGCGCGCGGCATCGCTGCCCAAAGAGCAGAAGGCGCAGAAGCGCAAGCCCATTCCCTTCGATCCCATTGCCTTCGCGGGCAATGTGGTCGCCATCTTCATGGCGATCCTGATGATCGTAGGCTTTTGTCAGGTGGCAGTAGCCAATGCCCAGGTCCAGAAGCTGGAGACCCAGCTGGCCGGTCTGGAGCAGCAGGAGCAGATGCTTCTGGAAAAATACTACGGCAGCTTTGATCTGGAAGAGGTCCGGGTCGCTGCCGAATCCATGGGCATGATCCCCGCCGAGGAGGCGGCTCATGTTCAGATCCGGGTTCCCGCCCAGAGCGTGGAGGTCCAGACCCTGAGCTGGTGGGACACGCTGGTGGCGAACCTGCGGCAGTTTTTCGCATAAGCGGACTGCCGGCCCGATAGAATATGGCAGATGCTGCAATGGGCAGAAGGGCGCGGCCCTGCTGCCCATTGATGCTACCATATCGAAAGGCCGGGTGGTCCCATGGGGGAAAAACGAAGGAACAGGAAATACCGCCGCATCCGGGCAGACTCCGGGCAGCAGCACCGGATCGGACTCGTGATGGTGGTGCTGGGTGCGGCGGCTTTTTTGCCGGTGGGCATCCGGCTTTGGGGACTGATGGTGTCGTCCTACGATACCTGGTCGGCTCTGGCTCTGAGCAACCAGTCCCGGACCACCGTGGTCCAGTCGGCCCGGGGCACCATATACGACAGAAACTGGAACATCCTCGCCGTTTCGGAAACGGTGGAGCATCTATACATCGCGCCCCGGGAGCTGCAGCAGAGCGGGGCGGACATCGACGGTCTGGCTGAGGCCCTGGGGGAGATCCTGGGGGTATCGCCGGACCGGGTGAAGGAAAAAGCGAAGGACAGAAGCCTTCGCTACCATCTGATCCAGGCCGGGGTGGAGGCGGAGGCCGCCGCCCGTGTCCGGTCCTACATCGAGGAATCCGGCACAAAGGGCATCCACCTGGAGCCCAATTCCCGGCGGTACTATCCCCAGGGCACCCTGGCCGCCCAGGTCATCGGCTTCACCAACGCCTCCGGCCAGGGGGCCGAGGGCATCGAGGCCGCCTATGAACGCTATCTCTCCGGGGAAGCGGGCCGGACCATCACCACCAAGGGCAACAACGAGATGGAGATGCCCTTCTCCGTGGAGCGGTATCTGATGGGTCAGACCGGGGCCGATGTGGTCACCACCATCGATGTGACGGTCCAGCAGGCTCTGGAAAATCAGATGAAGCTGGCGGTGGACCGCTACGCCGTGAAAAACGGTGCCTTTGGCATCGTCATGGACGTGGACACCGGGGAGATCCTGGCCATGGCCACCCTGGGAAGCTACGATCCCAACGACTATCTGGAAATCACCGACAATACGGTAAACGCAAAGCTGGAAGAGCTGAAGCTCAGCTATCTGCGCTGGGCGGAAAATACCCCGGAATATACCGCCGGGAAGACGAAATATCAGGAGGCACTGGTGGCGGCGCGGCTGAAGCAGTGGCGCAACCGCTGTATTTCCGACGGCTATGAGCCGGGATCCACCTTCAAGACCATCACCCTGGCCGCCGCCATCGACTGCGGCGCGGTGACCTTGGACAGCCATTTCGCCTGCGGCGGCGCGGAGCAGATCCCCGGAAGAGCTCAGCTCCTGCACTGCTGGCGAAGTCAGGGCCACGGGGGACAGACCACCGCCCAGGCATTGCAGAACTCCTGCAACCTGGCCTTCGCCCATATCGGCCTGAAGCTGGGGGGCGAGCGGTTTTACGAATATGTGGAAAAATTCGGCATCCTGGAAAAGACCGGCATCGACCTGGCGGGGGAGAGCGGCGGCGTGTTTTTCTCCAAAGAGCTGATCGTGGACACGGACAAATGGGGCACTGCCTCCCTGACCTCCGGCTCGTTCGGTCAGACCTTCAAGATCACGCCTCTCCAGCTTGTACGGGCGGTGTCGGCAGTGGTCAACGGCGGGAGGGTGCTGGAGCCCTATATCGTGTCGGAGATCATCGATCAGGAGGGAAATACCCTGCTGAAACAGGAGCCGACGGTCCTGCGAAATGCAATTTCTGAGGAAACCTCCCGGATCATGTGTGGTATGATCGAGTCCGTGGTCACCGAGGGCACCGCAAAAAATGCCGCCGTCCGGGGCTACCGGGTGGGCGGAAAGACGGGAACCAGCGAGAAAATTGACGTTTTTGATGAGAATGGACAAAGAGTGCGGGATAAAATCGTGTCATTTGTGGGGCTTGCGCCGATGGACGATCCGCGATATATTATATTAGTGGCACTGGACACTCCGGACACCGCCACGGGGATCTACATCTCCGGCGGTGTCATGGCCGCCCCCACCGTGGGCGCGGTGCTGGCGGATATCCTGCCCTATCTGGAAGTGGAACGGGCCGAACCGCCGAGCATTGCCACGGTCCCGGATGTGACCGGACTGGCGGCCCAGGCGGCGGAGAAACGTCTGAAAGATGCGGGACTGACGTCTCTGTTTCAGGGGGACGGCACCACCGTCACCGCCCAGCTCCCCGGCGCGGATACTGCGCTGGAGCAGGGGAGCGGTGTGCTCCTCTACCTGGGGGAGCCGGTGCCGGAAACTGTCACCATCCCCGATTTTACCGGCATGACCGCGCCCGATGCGGAGCTTGCCGCCCAAAATGCAGGTGTGATCCTGCAAAAGACCGGAAATCCGGACTCGAACGCACGGGTGCAGCATCAGGACCTTCCGCCGGGAACGGCGGCGGAGCCGGGCAGCACCGTAACCATAACCTTTACCGATCCATCGGCGCACGACTGATGCGCCGGGAAGGAGTACCAATGAAACTACTGGAACTTTTGAAAGATATCCCCGTTCTGGAGTCCAACGTCAGCATGGACCTGGAAATCGGGCAGGTGGTCTATGATTCCCGAAAGGTGACTCCCGGCTGCCTGTTCGTGGCCGTCACCGGCTTCGCCGCCGATGGCAACCGTTTTATCCCCATGGCCCTCGAAAAGGGCGCGGCGGTCATCGTCACCGCAAAAAAGCCGGAGCAGGAGGTTCCCTACGTCCTGGTCCCCTCTGACCGTCAGGCCCTGGCTCTGCTGGGCTGCAATTTCTACGGTCATCCCGCAAAGTCCATGAAGATGGTGGGTGTCACCGGCACCAACGGCAAGACCTCCGTCACCCTGCTTCTGAAGCATGTCTTGGAGAAGACTCTGGGTGCCAGGGTGGGCCTCATCGGCACCACCGCCAACATGATCGGCGAGGAGATCATCCCCACCGAGCGCACCACCCCCGAGAGCTTCGAGCTCCAGGGCCTCTTCGCCCGGATGCGCGATGGGGGCTGTACCCATGTGGTCATGGAGGTTTCTTCCCACGCTATCGCCCTGGACAGAGTTGGCGGCGTGCGGTTCGATGCCGCAGGCTTTACCAACCTGACCGAGGACCATCTGGACTTCCACAAGACCATGGACCACTACTGCGACACCAAGGCGGAGCTCTTCCGCCGTTGCGAAAAGGGTGTCATCAACGCCGATGACAGCTACGCCCAGCGGTTCCTGGATGCCGCCGCCTGTCAGGTGCTCACCACCGCCGTGGCGGGGGAGGGCGGCCTGAAGGCCGAAAATCTGGAGCTCCGGGCCGACGGCATCGACTTCACCGCTGTTATGAATGGCGAGAAGGTGCCCGTCTCCCTGGGCATCCCCGGCAGGTTCACCGTTTACAACGCCCTGACCGTGCTGGGTCTGGCCGTCTCCCTGGGCATCTCCCTGGAGAATGCCGCCGCCGCGCTGGCGGATGCCCCCGGTGTCAAGGGCCGCGTGGAGGTGGTCCCCACCCCCGGCACCGATTACACCGTCCTCATCGACTACGCCCACACCCCCGACGGTCTGGAGAATGTGCTTTCCTCCGTCCGGGGCTTCTGCAAGGGCAGACTGATCTCCGTCTTCGGCTGCGGCGGTGACCGGGACCCCATCAAGCGTCCCATCATGGGCCGCATCGGCGCGGAGCTCTCCGACATCGCCATCATCACCTCCGACAACCCCCGGACCGAGGACCCCGAGGCCATCATCCGGGACATCACCCCCGGCGCAGATGAGGCCGGAAAGCCCTATGAGGTGGTGGTGGACCGCATCGCCGCCATCCGCCATGCCATGGAGCTGGCAAAGAAAGACGACATCATCGTGCTGGCCGGCAAGGGCCACGAGACATACCAGGAGATCATGGGTGTGAAGCACCACATGGATGAGCGGGAGATCGTCGCGCAGATCCTGGAAGAAAAGAAGGGATAAGCTATGGGCAAGATCACTTTGAAGCAGGCCGCCGAATGGTGCGGCGGCAAAATCGACACCAAGTACGCCGAGGTGGAGTTCCTGGGAGCCAACAACGATACCCGTATCATTAAAGAGGGTCAGCTCTTCCTGGCCCTGAAGGGTGCCCGGGACGGCCATGATTTCATTCCCATGGCCTTTGAAAAGGGCGCGGCGGCGGTGCTCTGTGAGCACTGCGACGGCGATTATCCCGCCATCGTGGTCGAGGACACCCGCATCGCCCTGGGCCGGATCGCCAATGGCGAGCGCAAGCGCATCGGCATGAAGGTCGTGGGCGTCACCGGCTCCGTGGGCAAGTCCACCACCAAGGAGATGATCTCCACCGTGCTGGAGACCACCTTCCGCACCGCCAAGACCCCCGCCAACCACAACAACGACATCGGCATGCCCATGGGCATCCTCAGCATGCCCGAGGACACCCAGGTGGCCGTTCTGGAGATGGGCATGAACCATTTCCGGGAGATGGGCTACCTCTCCACCATTGGCCAGCCCGATGTTTCCGTCATCGTCAACATCGGCACCATGCACATCGAGCATCTGGGCAGCCAGGAGGGCATCCTGAAAGCCAAGCTGGAGATCCTGGAGGGCATGGAGGCCACGGCCCCTGTGCTGCTGAACGGCGATGATAAGTTCCTGAAGACCGCCGACTGCGGCATGCACCCCGTCCGCTATTTCGGCGTGGGGGAAAACTGCGCCGTCCGGGGTCTGGATCCGGAGATCTCTACCGGCTGTGTCAGCTTCCGGGTGAAGGCCGGGGACCGGGAATTCCCCATCGAGCTGCCCGTGGAGGGCGAGCACTTCGTCTGCGACGCCCTGGCGGCAGTCGCCGTGGGTCTGGAGCTGGGCGTGGAGCCTGTGAAGATCCAGGAGAGCCTGAGCAACTTTCGCAACATGGCGGGCCGCCAGGAGATCTACGAGCGCGACGGCTACACCATCATCTCCGACTGCTACAACGCAGGTCCCGAGTCCATGGCCGCCGCATTGAAGGTCCTGGGCCGTCAGAAGGGCCGGAAGATCGCGGTTCTCGGCGATATGCTGGAGCTGGGCGTGTGCACCCAGGCGGAGCACTACAAGGTGGGCCGTCTGGCCGCCGAGCAGGCGGACCGTCTGCTGGCCTTCGGCCCCAACGGCGGCCGTATGGAAAAGGGCGCGCTGACCGGCGGCATGATCGAGGGCACTGCCCGGTCCTTCACCGACCGGCATCAGCTGGTGCTGGAGCTGAAGCGTCTGGCCCGGCCCGGTGACGTGATTTTGTTCAAGGGCAGCCGGGGCATGCACATGGAGCTGGCCCTGGAGCTGTTCTTCAGCGATGAGAAATAAATAGAGAGGTAACTGTTATGATGAATGTGATCCTTACCATCGTGACCGCCTTTGTGCTGACCCTGGTGCTGGGCCGGTTCCTGATCCCCGCCCTGCGGGCTCTGAAGGCCGGTCAGGCCATCCGTGAGGACGGTCCCACCTGGCACAACAGTAAGGCCGGCACCCCCACCATGGGCGGTCTGATGTTCATGGCCGCCGCCGCGGTATGTGTTGCGGTCTTCGGCTTCGCCGGTATGAAAAGCGGCGATTTTTCCGCCCTGTATGTTCTGCTGCTGGCCCTGTGCTTCGGCCTGGTGGGCTTCCTGGATGATTTCTTCAAGGTCAAGTACAAGCGCAACCTGGGCCTGACCTCCATCCAGAAGGCCTGCCTGCAGATGGCTGTCTCCGCCATTTTCCTGTACATCCTGTACAAGGAGGGCATCATGTCCGCCTCCCTGTACATCCCCTTCTTCAATGTGAGCTGGCAGATCCACCCCCTGCTGTACATCTTCTTCGCCATGTTCGTCTTTGTGGGCTGTGTCAACGCCGTCAACCTGACCGACGGTCTGGACGGCCTGAGCTCCTCCGTCACCGTCATCGTCATGGTGTTCTTCACCGCCGTGGCGGTCGCCATGGAGAAGTTTGCCCTGGCGGTCCTGCCCGCCGCCCTGGTGGGCGGTCTGGCTGCCTTCCTGTGCTACAACTGGAAGCCCGCCAAGGTCTTCATGGGCGACACCGGCTCCCTGTTCCTGGGCGGCGCGGTCTGCGGTCTGGCCTTTGCCCTGGATATGCCCCTGGTGCTCATCATGGTGGGCATCATCTACATCATTGAGACCCTGTCTGTCATCCTGCAGGTGGGCTACTTCAAGGCCACCAAGGGCAAGCGGCTGTTCAAGATGGCTCCCATCCACCACCACTACGAGAAGTGCGGCTGGTCCGAGGAGCGCATCGACCTGACCTTCGCCGGCATCACCCTGGTGATGTGTATTCTCGCCTGGTTCGGCGTGAGCGGCAGATTTTGATTTCAGTTGAAAATTGAAAATTGAAAGTGGAAAGTTGGGGATAACTTTCAGCTTTCCACTTTCAACTTTCCACTGGCGAAAGCCGGAAAGGTGCGGCGTTGGAAAAATCATGGTTCCGCACCAATGAGGACCCCGTTTGGAAACGGGAAAATTCCGTGGACCCGGTGTTTCTGATTTTGGTGCTGGTGCTTCTGGGGCTGGGGCTTGTGATGCTCTGGTCCGCCAGCTATGCCCAGAGCCAGTATGATTCCGGCTACACCGTCTCCACCCGATATCTGCAAAAACAGGCCGTCTGCGCCCTCCTGGGACTGGGGTGCATGGGGGCCTTCTCCCGGATCGGCACCCAAAAGTGGTACGCCCATGCGTGGCACATCTATGTGGTCGCCATCGTGCTGCTGCTGGCTGTGCTGGCGGTGGGGAAAAATGTCAACGGTGCCAAACGATGGATCTCCATCGCGGGCATCCAGTTCCAGCCCTCGGAGATCGCCAAATTCGCGGTGATCCTGGTCTTCGCCCGGCTGAGCCGGGTCTACGGCCCCAGAGCGGAGGAATTCCGGTATGGGGTCCTGGGCTTCGGGGCCGCCCTGATGGGGATTCTCGTTCCCCTGGCCCTGGAAAAGCACCTGTCAGCCATTTTGCTCACGGGCATGGTGGCGGTGGTGATGATGTTTCTTGCCGGTACCCGGATGAAATATCTTTGCATGGGCGCGGCTCTGGCGGTGGCCTTCGTGGGGGTGTACATCACCTTCATGGGCTATGCCGGGGACCGGGTCACGGCCTGGCTGGACCCAGGCTCGGACCCCAGCGACACGGGCTACCAGATTTTGCAGTCCCTCTACGCCATCGGTTCCGGAGGGGTCTTCGGTCTGGGCTTCGGCAGGAGCAGGCAGAAATACCTGTACCTGCCCTTTCAATACAACGACTATATTTTCGCCATCGTGTGCGAGGAGCTGGGGCTTCTGGGAGCTGTGGGGATCATGCTGCTGTTCGCGGCCCTGATCCTGCGGGGATACCGCATCGCCCTGTGGGCCCGGGACCGGTTTTCCGGTATGCTCGCCGCAGGCCTGACCACACTGTTGGCGGTTCAAACGGTCTTAAACCTTTGCGTTGTGACCAATTTGCTGCCCTCCACCGGCATCGCCCTGCCCTTCTTCTCCTACGGGGGAACGGCACTGGCGGTGAATCTGGGGGAAATGGGCATCATCCTTGCGGTTTCCCGGCAGCGGGAGGAACCAAAGCTTCAGGAGGAAGAAATGCTATGAATGTGATTTTTACCTGCGGCGGCACCGGCGGCCACATCAACCCCGCCATCGCCCTGGCCAACACCCTGCGGGAGCGGGATCCCAGCTGTAAGATCCTCTTCGTGGGCTGTGTGGGCGAAATGGAGGAGCAGCTTGTCCCCAAGGCGGGCTATGAGATCAAATACCTGCCCGGCTCCCGGTTTTTCCGGCAGCTGAATTTTAAGAACATCAAGCGCAATGTCCAGGGCGTGGGCCGGATCCTGGCCGCCCTGAACGGAGCCCGTAAGATCATCAAGGATTTCAAGCCCGACGTCATCGTGGGCACCGGCGGCTATGCCAGCTTCCCGGCCCTGTTCGTGGGCAGCAAAATGGGCATTCCCACCTGCGTCCATGAGGCCAATGCCGTGCCCGGTCTTGCCACCCGTCTGGCGGCGGGCAGTGCGGACCGCATCCTGGTGAACTTTGCCGAAAGCGGCAAGGCCTACAAGCAGCAGGAGAAGGTCACCTGCGTGGGCATGCCCGTCCGGTCCGAATTCCTCTACACCAAGCGGGCCGATGCCCGGAAGGAGCTGGGCCTCGACGAGCGGCCCCTGATCGTCTCCGCCTTCGGCTCTTTGGGTGCCAAGGCCATGAACGAGGCCATGGCGGAGTTCATGAAGCTCGAAAGCGACAACGGCCTGCCCTTCCAGCACATCCACGCCACCGGCTCCCACGGCTGGAAGTGGATGCCGGATCTGGTCAAGTGCAAGGGCGTGGACCTGGAAAACCAGAACAGCATCGATATGCGGGAGTATATCTATAATATGCCCACCCTGATGGCGGCGGCGGATATTTTCATCAGCCGGGCCGGTGCGTCCAGCTGCAACGAGATCGCCGTCTCCGGCACGCCCTGCATCCTGATCCCGTCCCCCAATGTCACCGACAACCACCAGGAGAAGAACGCCCGGATCATCGAGGGCCGTGGCGGCTGTGTGCTGCTGCTGGAGAAGGAATGCACCGCCCAGCGGCTCTATGAGGAGGTCAACGCCCTCCTGCAGGGCACCGACCGCCGGGAGGCCATGCGCAAATGCCTGATGGATTCCAGCATGCCCGACTCCGCCGACCGCATCTGCGACATCATCGCGGAGCTCGCCAAGAAGTAACCCCCAGGAGGGAACAACATGGATACGAAACAGAAGAATCGCCGGAACGCCGCCCCGGCACGGCGGTCCCGGAGCACCAAGGCTGCTCCGGAACGCCGCAGGAAGACCGGCAGAGCCGGTACCCCGGACCGGGAGGAGCGCAAGCTCCGGGTCCAGCAGCGGCGAAAGGCCAAGATCAAAAATCCCCCCAGGCAGCAGCGGGTCATCCGCCCGCCCCGGGAGGAGGTCCCCAATATCGTCTATACCGCCCCAAAGCCCATGCAGCGGGGCACATTTGCCTGGAAGCTCATCAGCATGGCCGCCGTGGTGGTGGCCGTGTTCCTGGGCCTGTCCGTCTTCTTCCGGGTGGACACCATCACCGTGGCCGGTGCGGACAAGTACACCCCCTGGATGATCCGGGAGGCTTCCGGCGTTCAGACCGGCGACGCCCTGCTCTCCATCAGCGAGGCCAGAGTCGCCAGCCGCATCATCTCGGACCTGCCCTACATCGACGAGGTCAAGGTCAGCAGAAAGCTCCCCGGCACCGTGGAGATCCAGGTGACGGAGCTGCAGGTGACCTACTCCATCGAGGATGAAAACGGCGGCTGGTGGCTGATCTCCTCCTCCGGCCGGGCCATCGAGGCCGTGAGCCTGGAAAAGGCTCTGGGCTATACCCGCGTGGAGGGTCTCGCCATCCGCACCCCCACCGCAGGGGAGCAGGTCCAGGCCCTGCCCGGCAAGATCATCGACCCCGGTGAGGGTACCGCCGTGGAGATGGACCAGACCGACGCGGACCAGCAGCTTGCCGCCCTTGTCGCCATCATGACGGGCCTGGAGCGCAGCCGCATCATCGGCGAGATCACCGTCATCGATGTAACCACCATCACGGACCTGCGGCTGGAATATCCCCAGCTGCTGACGGTCCGCCTGGGCGACGATGCGCGGCTGGAATACAAGATCAGCTACCTGGCCGCAGCCGTGGAAAAGCTGGAAGCCAACCAGAGCGGCGAGCTGGATCTGACCCTGGAGTACACCGAAAAGGCGGTCTTTACCCCCGCCCGCTGAGGAAAAAACACGATTGTTCACAAAATCTTTCATTTTATTCGAGATTTTCTATTGACCAATCGGAGATTTCACGATAGAATAGGTTAGTAACAGTGTAAATTGTGGCCCGATGGGCCTACCCCAATATACATAGGAGGATATTTATTATGTCTGAAATGTTCGCAGATCGCGTTGTCAAGATCAAGGTCATTGGTGTCGGTGGTGCCGGCAACAATGTTATCAACCGCATGATGGAGTCCGAGGTCAACGGCGTTGACTTCATCGTCATCAACACCGACAAGCAGGACCTGAACAAGTCCACCTGCCCCAACAAGCTGCAGATCGGCGAGAAGCTGACCGGCGGCATGGGTGCCGGTTCCAAGCCCGAGATCGGCCGCAAGTCCGCTGAGGAGTCCCGCGCCGCCATCTCCAAGATCCTGGAAGACACCGACATGGTCTTCATCACCGCCGGTATGGGCGGCGGCACCGGCACCGGCGCAGCTCCCATCGTGGCTGACCTGGCCCGTGAGGCCGGCATCCTGACCGTCGGCGTCGTCACCAAGCCCTTCAAGTTCGAGGGTGCCAACCGTATGCGCCAGGCCGAGAGCGGCATCGCTGACCTGGGTGCCAAGGTCGACTCCCTGATCGTCATTCCCAACGACCGTCTGAAGTATGTCACCGATCAGAAGATCACCTTCGCCAACGCATTCGGCATCGCCGACGATGTGCTGAAGCAGGCTGTCACCTCCATCTCCGAGCTGGTTGCCTACTCCGAGCGCGTTATCATCAACCTGGACTTCGCCGACGTCTCCGCCGTCATGAAGGACGCCGGTCACGCCCACATGGGTGTCGGCCTGGCCACCGGCCGCGAGAAGGCTGAGCAGGCTGCTCTGGCCGCCGTTTCCAGCCCCCTGCTGGAGACCTCCATCAACGGTGCCACCGGCGTTCTGGTCAACGTCACCGGCTCCTCCGAGCTGACCCTGGACGACGTGGAGACCGCTGCCGGTATCGTGCAGGAGGCCGCCAACCCCGACGCAAACATCATCTTCGGTGCCACCGTCTGCGAGGACTTCGAGGATCAGATGCGCGTCACCGTCATCGCCACCGGCTTCGAGGGTGCTGAGGCTGTCAAGTCTGCCCCCGTTGTCGCTGCCAAGGCTGCTCCCGCCGCCGCTCCCAAGGCTGCTCCCGCTGCCAAGCCCGCCGATGTCTCCGACATCGACGAGATCTTCAAGATCTTCGGCCGCTAAGCTTTGACTGAATCCACCCCAGGCCGTCGGCCTGGGGTGTTTTTTCAAATCAGGAGAGAATATATGAACATTTTGATCGTAAATGACGATTCCATTTCCGCCCCCGGCATTGCTTACCTTGCCTGGGCGGCGGCGAAGCTGGGCGATGTGTGGATCGCGGCCCCGGCCCAGCAGTGCAGTGCCCTGTCCCAGAAGCTGACCCTGCGGGAGCTGATCTCCCTGGAGGAGGTCACGGATTTCCCGGCCCCGGTCCGCAAAGCCTGGCGCATCGGCGGCACGCCTGTGGACTGCGTGAAGGTGGCACTGGAGCATCTTTTGGAGGAGAAGCCCGATGTGGTGCTCTCCGGCATCAACAACGGCTTCAACGCGGGCCAGGACATCGCCTATTCCGGCACCCTGGGTGCGGCCTTCGAGGCCCGGCGGCTTGGCGTGCCCGCCATCGCCTTTTCCACGGCGGCGGACAAATACCTGGATGCCATGGAGCCCCATCTTCTGCCCCTGTTGGAGGAGCTGCTGGCGAAGCACCCGGAACCCGGCTCCGTTTGGAATGTGAATTTCCCGGCGGTGCGGGAGGGGAAGCCCCTGCGGGGCATCCTGCGGGACCGGCTGGTGTGTCCCGTGTCCATGTACCGGGAGCGGTATGAGCCCGTGGGTCAGGAGGACGGAAGGATCTTGCTGGAGTGCGTGGGCAGTCCCACCCCGGATGACATGATCCCCGCAGGCACCGATGCCGCCGCCGTCCGGGCGGGGTACATCTCCATCGGACAGGTTGGCTGTCTGTATGATGTTTGGGAGGATGAAAAATGAACGCTTATCAGAATCTGGCGGCCAGCTATGACCGGCTGACCAACGATGTGGATTACGCGGGCTGGGTGGATTTCGCCCAGGCCATTCTGGAAAAAGAGGGCCTGAAGCCCCGGACCGTGGCGGACCTCGCCTGCGGCACCGGCTCTGCCACCCGAATTCTCGCGGAGCGGGGCTACCGGGTCACTGCCGTGGACCTGAGCGAAAGCATGCTCACCGAGGCCATGGACAAGTGTGCGGACCTCGAAAATCTGCCCACCTTCGTCCATCAGAATCTGGCGGAGCTTCGGCTCCCCAGAGCCGTGGATATGGCCGTGTGCTTCCTGGACAGCCTGGACTACATCCTGGACCCCGCCGACTGCGAAGCCGCCATTCGGCGGACCTACAAGGCCCTGAACCCCGGCGGCATTTTCATCTTCGATGTGAACACCCCGGAAAAGCTCCGGGCCATGGACGGTCAGGTGTTCCTGGACGAGGATGACGATGTGTACTGCGTCTGGCGGGGCGAGTTTGATGAGCAGACCAACATCTGCTCCTACGGCATGGACCTCTTCCAGCGGGACGGCGAGGTGTGGCACCGCTCCTTCGAGGAGCACCAGGAGTACGCCTACTCCATCGAACAGCTCACACGCTATCTGAAAAACGCGGGCTTCACCCACATCCGGGTATGGGCCGACCGGGAATTCACTGCCCCCAGAGCAGGGGAGCAGCGGGTCTGGTTCCAGGCGAGGAAGGGCGTTGTACGCAAAAAGTAAAAAAGTGCCGCACCCCCAAGGGTGCGGCTTGAGCTTGTCAAAAAAGCCCCCGTAGGGGCGACCCTCGGTCGCCCGTGTATTTTGCCAAAGAAAAATCCATCGCCGCATGGCGAAAATACGGTTATTTTCCTTCGGAAAATCCGAAAAACTACGTTTTTCGGCGGGCGAGCGAGGCTCGCCCCTACAGTTCTTTACGGGAAGCAGGTTCTTTGACAGTCTGTGCCGCACCCCCAAGGGTGCGGCTTTGCGTTTACTTGCTCAGAAATTCGTGTGCCTCGGTCAGGATGCGCTTGGAGTCGGCAAACTCCGTCAGCTCCAGGGCCTGGGGCCAGGGGGCGATGGTGATGGCGGCAAGCTCGCTTTCCTGGACGGTGGTCTCCTGGCCCTCGTACTCCGCCAGGAAGAAGACCACCCGCTTGCGGGTGTCCGGGGGAGCGGGGAGCTGGTATTCGGTCACCGCCCGGAAGCCGGGGAGAAGGCGCACACGAAGGCCCACCTCCTCATAGATCTCCCGCAGAGCCGTCTGCTCCTCGGTCTCACCGGCCTCCATGTGGCCCTTGGGGAAGCCGTGGCAGCCCATGGGCTGATCCTTGGCCCGGACCAGGACATAGTGGGGCTCGCCGCCGATGCGGGTAAATACTACCGCACCGCAGGAATATTCGTAGTTCATCGTGTTTACCTCCTCAAAATCAGAAAATGGAGTCTTATTCTATCATAATTTTGGGAAAAAGCAAGACCCATCCATGCAGGATGGGTCAAAAATGATTGTCATCGGGGAAGTGCTCCATAATATCTTCCACCCGGCAGTTGAGAATATTGCACAGGCGGTCGATGGTGTTGACTTCCAGATTCATGTTTTTGCGGAGCCGGTCCAGCACAGAGCGGTTGATGTTATGGTGGGTGTACAGGTCATATTGGGTAATGCCGCGCCGTTTCATTGTTTCCCAAAGTCGATCATATTTGATCATGCATACACCTCCCCAAATCTCTTGACATAAATACATTATCCCCGTAAAATGGTGTAAAGGATAGTGTGCATAAAAAGACACTAACAGGAGGTTGGCATGAATATTTCTGAGCTTGTATATGAATCACTGATTGGCGAGTTGGTTGATCCGATCAAGGATGTTCCCAATGCATTTGAACCCGGAAGTTATTGTGAAAGCCAATATCGGCAGGTACTGGAAGCATATGAACGCCTGCGGGGCAGATTGGGTGTTGCGGACGAAGACCCGGATGTAGAGATCATCATCGATTCACTGCTGGAAATTCAGCGTAAGCTATGCATGGAGATGTTTGATCTTGCTGACATCATATAATCGTCCCGAATTTCAATCTTTCCGGTTGATTTCCCGAACTTCTTGCGCTATAATATAAAAATCTGCGAATAAGGAGGAAAACGGGAGCATCCCGTTAGAATGGATATGAACGATTATATTGTACGCGGCATGACCATGGACGGCTTTGTGAAGGTCGTTGCCATCCGGTCCACCAATATCGTGGCCGAGGCCGCCCGCATCCACAACACCACCGCCAATGCCACCGCTGCCCTGGGCCGGTGCCTGACTGCCGCCTCCATGATGGGCAACATGCAGAAGGTGGAGAACGGCTCCATGACCATGCAGGTCCGCGGCGGCGGCCCCATCGGCGGCATCACCGTGGTCTCCGATGCGGTGGGCAACGTCCGGGGCTATGTGCTGGAGCCCCATCTGCCCTTGATCGAGAAGTACCCCGGCAAGCTGGATATCGGTGCCACCGTGGGCACCGATGGCACCATGACCATCATCCGGGACCTGCAGATGAAGGAGCCCTATGTGGGTTCCATCCAACTGGTCACCGGCGAGATCGGCGATGACGTGACCGCCTACTTCGTCCAGTCCGAGCAGACTCCCACTGCCTGCGCCCTGGGTGTGCTGGTGGACCGGGACCAGAGCGTGAAGGTGGCCGGCGGCTACCTGATCCAGCTCCTGCCCGGTGCCCCCGATGATATCATCGACAAGCTGGAGGAGGGCATCAAGCGCGCCGGTGCCATCACTCCCATGCTGGAACAGGGCATGACCCCTGAGGATATCTTAGGTCAGGTCTGCGGCGAGCTGGGCGTGCTGTTCATGGGCACCCAGGAGGTTTCCTACAAGTGCTACTGCTCCCGGGAGCGTATGGAGGCCGCGCTGATCTCCCTGGGCCGGGAGGAGCTGAGCGAGATCGCCGCCGACGGCGAGACGCTGAATATGACCTGCCAGTTCTGCGACGCGGTCCACAGCTTTACCCCCGATGACATCGCAAAGATTCTGAAAAAAGTGTAATTTGTGATAAAAGGGGCGGTTTGTTGAGTGAAAAAGTATTTTTGAAAAAAGTTGAAAAAAGTGCTTGACAAATCGCCCCCCATAGTCTATAATGTGCCATGTCGCTGAGGTGAGCCACTCACCGAGGCAAACGGGAGCATAGCTCAGCTGGGAGAGCATCTGCCTTACAAGCAGGAGGTCACAGGTTCGAGCCCTGTTGTTCCCACCAAAAGATTTGGCCCTGTGGTGCAGTCGGTTAGCACGCCAGCCTGTCACGCTGGAGGTCGACGGTTCGAGTCCGTTCGGGGTCGCCATAAAGTCGCAAATTTGCGCATTGAGGAAGACTTCTTCCTCAATATGCCTCTGTAGCTCAGTTGGTAGAGCAGCGGACTGAAAATCCGCGTGTCGTTGGTTCAATTCCGACCGGAGGCACCAAATTTGCGGGTGTAGCTCATCCGGTAGAGCGCCACCTTGCCAAGGTGGAGGTAGCGAGTTCGAGCCTCGTCACCCGCTCCATACGGTACCGTGGCCAAGTGGTAAGGCAAGAGTCTGCAAAACTCTCATTCGCCAGTTCAAATCTGGCCGGTACCTCCAGAAAAAAGCTCCAAGCCTTTGGCTTGGAGCTTTTTTCAATGAAATTTGCCCTGGCAGGCAAGTGAAATTCCGCTGCGCGGAGTGAAATTGCTCCGCAGTGAAATTCGCTGACGCGAGTGAGGGGCAAATTTTGCTTCATATCCGAAGGATGCTTCATGTCCGCAGGACGCTTCATATTGCGTTAGCAATGCTTCATTAAAAATTGCAGATGTAAATAACGGTTGACTATTTTTGGCTGTGACTTTTTAATATCTTAAGTTTTCTTTCAGCATCGGATTCCTATTGCAATACAGGCAGGGGACTGCTATAATGGTTGACAGTAATTTTTGAAAGAGAGGTTCTCGCCATGAAGAAAACCCTTGCTCTGGTGATGGTTCTGGTCCTGGCTCTGGCGTTTGCTGCCTGCGGCGGCAACGGCTCCGAGACCACGGTCCCCTCCACCGCCCCCACCACCGAGTCCACCACGGTTCCCACCACCGAACCTACCACCGTCCCCACCACCGAACCTGCGCCCACTGCTTCTGTGGGCGGTATCGACCTGACCGGCATGACGCTGGAGGAGGCTAAGGCCGCCCTGACCGAGGCTGCCGCTTCCTACAAGCTCAGCCTGACCGTCAACGGCAAGCCCCTGAGCTTTACCGCCGAGGAGCTGGGCCTGAAGCTGGATGATGCTGCACTGGCCGCTCTGCTGGATGCCGTCGCAAACGGCACCGAGGGCTCCGACGCCGTCTTTACTTACGACCGTGATGCCCTGAAGGGTAAGCTGAAGGGCGCGCTGAACACCGCCCCCAAGAATGCCACCGTCTCCTACGACAGCTCCAAGGGCAAGTTCGTGGCTTCCGGCGGCTCCAACGGCACCGAGTATGCGCTGGACGCCGCCCTGGATGCCGCCGCCGCGTCCATCGCCAACCTGACCGCCGCTGCCGAGGCCGAGGTCAAGACCACCGCCATCGCCCCGGAGCTCACCGCTTCCAGCGACAAGGTCAAGTCTGCCATCAACACCGCCAACGGCTATCTGAATGTCTCCCTGACCTATACCTACAGCCCCGAGGGCGGCTCTGAGTCCAAGGAGAGCATCGGCGTTTCTACCATCGCCTCCTTCATCAAGGTCTCTGAGAAGATGGAGGTCTCCGTCAGCAAGTCCGCCATCGAGAGCTACGCCTCCCGCATGAGCGACCGCTACAGCGGCGCGGACTACAAGGGCACCTTCAAGTCCACTGGCCTGACCGTCACCTACTACGGCCACCGGGTGAACAAGTCCGCCCTGGCCGATGACATCTACACCTGCGTCACCAAGGGTACCTCCGGTACCCGGACCGCGCCCTACTCCGCTAAGAGCGACCTGCCCTACGGCGGCAGCTATGTGGAGGTGGACCTGAGCTCCCAGAAGCTGTATCTGTACAAGAACGGTGAGCGCATCCTGTCCACCAGTCTGGTCTCCGGCTGTGTGGCCGAGGGCCATCGGACACCCACCGGCGTTTACAGCATCTACGCCAAGCAGACCGACCGCTACCTGACCGGCGCGGATTACCGCTCCTTCGTCCACTACTGGATGCCCTTCCTGGGCGGCTACGGCCTCCACGATGCCTCCTGGCGCAGCTCCTTCGGCGGCGATATCTACCTGTACGACGGTTCCCATGGCTGTGTCAACCTGCCCTCCTCCGCCGCCAAGACCATCTATAATAATGTGTCCGTGGGCACCAAGGTCATCCTCTACGGCGGCAAGCGTGAGGTCTCCGATCTGGAGCAGAAGCTCACCGGTACCACCAGCTACACCGTTGAGGAGGGCGCAAAGTCCTTCAAGCTGGATGTGAAGGCCAAGTACAAGGGCGCAGAGCTGACCTACGTCTCCAGCGACACCAATGTGGTCACCGTGTCCTCCAACGGCACCGTCACCGTCAAGGGTGTCGGCACCGCCACCATCACCGTCACCGCCGCTCCCTTTGACTTCTACACCGGCGCGGAGCTGAAGGTGACCATCACCGTAAAGGCCGCCGGTGCCACCGAACCCACGGAGCCCAGCAAGCCCACGGAGCCTTCCGAGCCTACCGAGCCCAGCAAGCCCACGGAGCCCTCTGAGCCTACTGAGCCCAGCAAGCCCACCGAGCCCTCTGAGCCCACGGAGCCCAGTAAGCCCACCGAGCCTGCTCCCACGGAGCCCTCCAAGCCCACGGAGCCCGCTCCCACCGATCCCAAGCCCAGTGAGCCTGCTCCCTCTGAGCCCGAACCTGAGCCCAGCGAGCCCGCCCCCAGTGAGCCCGTGACCGAGCCTGCCGAATAACACACTGCCCCCGGACCGGATATTTCCCGGTCTGGGGGCTTGCTTTTTATCAAAAAAGAGGATACTATATCGAATGAAATAACAAACCGGGAAACGAGGAATTCATCATGCTCAACAAACGCAATCTCCGGGAATTTTTAAACATCACCATCGGCACCATCATCGTGGCTGCTGCGGTCTACTTTTTTATGTACCCCAGCCATGTGACCGTGGGCAGCGCGGCGGGTCTCGCGCTGGTCATCAGCGAATTCGTGCCCATGCCCGCCTCTATGATCACCATGATCATGAATGTGGGTCTGCTCATCATCGGCTTTTTGCTCATCGGCCCGGAATTCGGCGCGAAGACCGTCTACTGTGCGGTGCTGCTGCCTGCCTGTATCGGTGTGTTTGAGTGGCTGTTCCCGAATTTCCAGTCCCTGACCGGGGACCCGCTGATCGATGTGATCTGCTACATTCTGGTGGTCAGCGTAGGTCTGAGCCAGCTTTTTACCGCCAACGCCTCCTCCGGCGGCCTGGACATCGTGGCGAAGCTCATGAACAAGTTCCTGGGCATGGAGCTGGGCAAGGCCATGTCCGCCTCCGGTATCCTGGTGGCTCTGAGCTCCGCCATCTGCTATGACAAGAAGACCGTGGTCCTCAGTGTTCTGGGCACCTACTTCGGCGGCATGGTCCTGGACCACTTCATCTTCGGCATCGACATCAAGCGCAAGGTCTGCATCCTGTCGCCCAAATACGAGGAAATCACCCAGTTCATCCTCCACGAGCTCCACTCCGGTGCCAGCCACTATGACCTCTATGGTGCCTACGATGGCTCCGTCCGCCGGGAGATCGTCACCATTGTGGACAAGCACGAGTACCGCAGGCTCATGGACTACGTCCACAAGGCCGACCCCAAGGCCTTCGTCACCGTCTACTCCGTCAACGAGATTCGCTATCAGCCCAAAAAGTGAATTTTCAGCCGGGTACCCAGCAGGGTGCCCGGTTTTGTACATCCAGGGCGAAAAAGTTCGGAAAAGACCATTGCATTTGCGAATTCCTTTGCTATAATAAAGATAAGTAAGAAAAAGGGGTGGTCAGCCATGACGGAGCTGGAAACCATGCAGCGGGCAAAAATGTATCTGGACAAGCTTTCGCGGGGCATCGATCCCATCACGGACCGGGAGATGCCGGAGGATGCGGTGCTGAACAATGTGCGCATCTGCCGGTGTCTGCACTATGTCTCCGGAATCCTGGAGCAGGTCATTGCCAATGGCGGTGCCATCGGTGAGAAGGCACCCTTTGCCATTTCCAGGGAACGGATGGCATCCATCCCCCTAAGTAGCCAGCCTGTACGTATTTCGGATTTCACGGAGGTCATCAACCGTGCGGCCGATGATCCATCCCGGAAGAAGCTGAAAGCCACGGACATCACCAACTGGCTTCTGGAGCGGGGATACCTGCAAAAGGAGCTGGGGCCTGATGGCAAGCAGCGCAGAGCCCCTACGGAGTTAGGCCTGCGAAGCGGCATTTCAGCACAGATGCAGCAGGGACAGAATGGTTATTATCTGTCCATTTCCTATGATATCAACGCCCAGCGTCTGATCCTTGACCATCTGGAGGAGATCCTGGGTGCATAAGAAAGGGAGGTGCAGTCGTGGCAGAGATCATTGTACAAGCGAAGATCGAGGCCGTGATCGCCTCGAACCGCATCCACAAGGTGGTCCGGGACCCGGCGGGGGAGAAGCGGGTCAAGGATGACCTGAAGGCCCGTCTCTGGGCCGAAACGGAAAAAGACAAGATCGCAAAAAAGGAATTCGACAGCCTCTACCGGGCGAAGCTCCTGGCCTTTGCGGCCTATATGGACGGAGCTTATGTGGAGAACGATCCCACCGACGGCACCCCGGCCCTGATGGTCCCCAAGCCCGTGTATCAAAATGAGCTGAAGCTCAGCTACACCGTGGACGGAAAAAGCTACACCCAGACCGTTATTTACGATACCGAGAAAAAATGTCTGGAAAAGGACCAGACCTTCTACATCACGGTGGATAAAGACAACCCCCGGAAGATCGTGAAAAAATCCAAAGACGACTACCGGGAGCAGCCTGCGGCCCCCTCCGGCGAGATCGGCGGCGGCGCGTTTGTAGTATTCCTGATCATCGCCTTTATGCTGGCGATGATCGCCATGGGAAAGTGACAGGACATTCAAAAACCGGCGTTCTGCACCGAAGAACGCCGGTTTTACCCTGTCTATGAATCGTAGCTTGACATTTTTGGTGGGCATCGCTAGGATAATGGCAAAACAAACGGGAGGTTTCCGATGGATGCGAAGAAAACCGGCGAGCTGATCGCCGCACTCAGAAAGGAAAAGGACTGGAGCCAGACGGAGCTGGCGGAGCGGCTGGGTGTGACCAACAAGGCTGTGTCCCGCTGGGAGACAGGCCGGGGCTACCCGGATGTGGAGCTTCTGCCCCTGCTGGCGAAGGAACTGGGTGTTACCATTTCAGAGCTGTTGGATGGAGCGCGAACACCTGCGCCGCCCCAGGTGGAGGAACAGATGGAGTTTCTCTGCGAAAGCACCGGACGGGAGAAAAAACAACGCTGGCGCGTGACGGCAATATTGGCTGCTGTGGTGGCGTTTCTCTTTACGGCGTTGGTGGTTTCCGTGTGGCTCCATGCCAGAGCAGAGGAGCTTGTGGAGGAGATCATCGGTTTGCCGGAATGTGTCATCGGTGCGGAGTATGACTGCCTGACCTATTACGGTCAGCGGTATGTGCCGATTTTTCTGGGGGGAGTGGACTGTACCCTGGGGGAGGAGCTGGTGTCGGAGTGTCAGGTGGAGGGCAACGGCTTTTGGGGAAAGCTGTTCTTTGGTGAAAAGCTCTGGGCTGTAAAAGGTGTATCCGATTATGAGCTCGTTTATCTGCAAACGGATTACGATAGCTGTCTGTCGCCATACTTTGTTTTGGAAACGGAAAAAGAACGCTATGAAGCAATGGCCCGTGAGGCGGAATATGACTGCATCTACGCTTGGTACAAACAGGAGGACGGCTTTGGACGGGAGCTTCGGGTGGAGATCGACCAGGATGCGCTGGACCGGGCCGCCGCAGGGGAGGCGGCAGATGATGATGCGTGGGCCTATCCTGACCGCTACATGGTGGTGATGGCCTATGAAGAAGACCATCTTTTCTACAAGCTGCTGGGTGAGCTGCGCTACAAAGGTGGAACGTGTTTCTGGTTTCCCAGCAGGTACTTTGAAGATACCGGGACGCTGACTTATGGTCTGGTTGGGTATCAGGTGGATTGTGACCCGATCCAGGGACCGTAAAATATCCCATGAAAAAGGTGCTCTCCGGAGCACCTTTTTCGCTTTTATATTGACCGCACGGCGGTTTTCCCTTATAATATTCCCAACCCTGCACACCATAAGAAAAACAGGAGGAACACAAACTATGAGCAAGACTGTACAGGACATTCTGTCCATGATCGCCGAGAACGGCATCCAGATGGTGGATTTCAAGATGGTGGACATCAACGGTGCCTACCGCCATGTCTCCATCCCCGCCAAAAACTTCTCCGAGGAGACCATGAAAAACGGCATCGGTTTCGATGCCTCCAACTACGGCTACGCCGTGGTCGAAAAGAGCGACATGGTCTTCATCCCCGATCCCGATACCGCCGTCATCGACCCCTTCTGCGCCATCCCCACCCTGTCCATGACCGGCAACGCCATGATCATCGACTATCCCGAGAACCGGCCCCTTAAGCAGTATCCCCGGAACATCGTCCGGGCCGCGGAGAATTATATGAAGGAGACCGGCGTGGCCGATACCATGCTGATCCTGCCCGAGTTTGAGTTCTACCTCTTCGACAACGCCGGCTGGGAGGTCTCCGCCCATCATGTGGGTGCCACCGTCGATGCCGACATGGCCCACTGGAACAGCTACGACCAGGGCCAGGGCGTCATCGTCCCCAAGCAGAAGAACTACCACATCGCCAAGCCCTTCGACACCTCCTACGAGGCAAGAAGCGAGATGTGCCTGCTGATGGAGGAGATGGGCATCAAAATCAACTACCATCACCCCGAGGTCAGTGCCTCCGGCCAGTACGAGATCGAGCCCCAGCTGGACAAAATGTCCAAGCTGGCGGACGACACCATGATGATCAAGTATATCATCCGCAATGTGGCCCTGAAGTACGGCAAGAGTGCCACCTTCATGCCCAAGCCCGTCTACGGCGAGGCAGGAAGCGGCATGCATGTGCACATGCTGCTGCTGAAGGATGGCCAGCCCGTGTTCTCCGATGACGAGGGCTACGCCCACCTGAGCAAGGAGGCCCACTGGTTCATGGGCGGTCTGCTGAAGCACATCCACTCCCTGTGCGCCCTGACCAATCCCAGCACCAACTCCTTCAAGCGTCTGGTCCCCGGCTTTGAGGCCCCTGTCACCGTGGGCTACGCCACCTCCAACCGCTCCGCCGTCATCCGCATCCCCGCCTATGCCAAGAAGCCCGAGCTCCGCCGCTTCGAGCTGAGAAACCCCGATGCCACCTGCAACCCCTATTTCTGCTACGCCGCCATCCTGATGGCAGGTCTCGACGGCATTAAGAATCAGATCGATCCCCATGCCAACGGCTGGGGCCCCTATGACTTCAACCTCTTCCACCTGAGCGACGAAGAGAAGAAGAAGCTGCAGGGTCTGCCCACCTCCCTGGAGGAGGCTCTGGATGCCCTGGAAGCCGACCACGACTACCTGACCGCCGGCGGTGTCTTCCCTGAGGAGCTGCTGAAGAATTTCATCGCTACCAAGCGCGCCGAGTGCCGCCGCATCGCCAACATCCCCCATCCCGCAGAGTTCGACGCATACTATAATATGTAAAAAACGCAAGTGCCCCGGCCTGTCCGGGGCACTTTTTGTGCCCAAAAAGCTTGTGCAATATGCGCAAACGGTTGCGCCAAAGTTGAAAACTATCCGTTATTTTATCTAAAAATACCTTTACAAAACAGGAAGAAGATGGTATACTGTTGTCAACATTGGACTGCGGTCCAAAAAAACAAGGAGGAAAAAACATGAAAAAGATCATCGCACTTGCCCTGGCTCTGGTTATGATGCTGGGTCTGGTGGCCTGCGGCGGCAACGGCGGCAATGCCGGTTCCGACGCTGCTACCAAGGTCTCCGTCTTCTGGTATGACGAGGCCGACGTGTATCTGTCCACCGTCCGCGCTGAGCTGGACAAGGCTCTGACCGCTGCCGGTCTGGAGTTCGACAACCAGTACGCTGCTAAGGATCAGGCCAAGCAGCTGGAGCAGATCAAGACCGCTATCGCTGGCGGCACCACCCTGCTGGTCGTGAACGTCGTCACCTCCGGTGACCCCGACATCGCTCAGGCTGTCCTGGACGCTGCAGGCAAGGTTCCTGTTGTCTTCTTCAACCGTGCAATCGGCAATGAAGGCTCCGATGTTACCTTCCTGAACGGCAAGGATACCGCTTGCTTCATCGGCACCGATGCTCCCGAAGCTGGCCACATGCAGGGCAAGATGGTCGGCGACCATGTCCTGGCTAACTACGACACCCTGGATCTGAACGGCGACGGCAAGATCTCCTACGCTATGTTCAAGGGCGAGGAAGGCAATGCTGAGGCTATTGCCCGTACCCAGTTCGGCGTTGAGGACGCTGATGCTGTCCTGACCGCTGCCGGCAAGCCCGCTCTGGAGTACTTCGACGCTCAGGCTACTCAGAAGTGGCAGACTGACCCCGAAGGCGCATGGTCTGCTAAGGCTGCCAAGGACTACATGGACACCAACATGGTTACCTACAACAAGGACAACAACAACATGATCGAGCTGGTCATCTGCAACAACGACGGCATGGCTGAAGGTGTTGTCGAGTCCCTGAAGCAGGCTGGCTACAATGCTGAAGGCCAGCATGTCGTTCCCGTCTTCGGCGTTGACGCAACCGACGCTGCAAAGGCTCTGATTGCTGAGGGTTCCATGATCGGCACCGTCAAGCAGGACAACGTTGGTATGGCTGAAGCTATCTGCGCTACCATCAAGGCTATCGCTGAGGGCAAGACCCCCGCTGATGCTCTGGCTGCTCTGAACGATGCCCGCTTCACCGTCGCTCCCGAGTGCGCTTCCAAGCTGTACGTTGCTTACGCTCCCTACCTGGGCGAGTAATCTTTGGTAATTTCCGGGCAGCTGTCGCGTACGGCGGCAGCTGCCCCTTTCCCAATTTTCAAAGGGTACGCAGCGGTGAGCGCCGAATTGGATGAATCGGCGCTGACCATTCCGTATCTGGATGTACGGAAAAACAAGCAAGGGAGGAAACAATATGGAACAGGATATTCTGCTGCAAATGGTGGATATTTCCAAATCCTTCCCCGGTGTCAAGGCACTTGATAATGTTTCTTTGAATGTTCACAAAGGTACCGTTCACGCACTCATGGGCGAAAACGGTGCCGGCAAGTCCACGCTGATGAAATGCCTCTTCGGCATTTACGCAAAGGACAGCGGACACATCTACCTGGACGGCAAGGAAATTGACTTCAAGAGCAGCCGGGAAGCGCTGGACAATGGCGTTGCCATGGTGCATCAGGAGCTGAACCAGGCTCTGAAGCGCAGCGTTATGGACAATATCTGGCTGGGTCGTTACCCCACCATTCTGGGCGGTCTCGCTGTCAATGAGAAGAAAATGTATGAGGATACCATGGCGGTATTCCAGGAGCTGGGTATCAACGTGGATCCCCACCGGATCATGAGCACCATGCCCGTTTCCCAGCGCCAGATGGTGGAAATCGCCAAGGCAGTTTCCTACAACTCCAAGGTCATCGTCTTTGACGAGCCCACCTCTTCTCTGACCGAGGAAGAAGTGGAACACCTCTTCAAGATCATCAACATGCTCCGGGACCGGGGCGTGGGCATCATCTACATCTCCCACAAGATGGCGGAAATCAAGCGGATCTCCGACTACATCACCGTCATGCGTGACGGCCAGTGGGTGGCCACCGAGCGGGCCGAGGATCTGGAGATGAACGACATCATCCGCCTGATGGTTGGCCGTGAGCTGACCAACCAGTTTCCCCCCAAGACCAATGTACCCGGCGACGTGTACCTGAAGGTGGACAAT
Organism: Faecousia sp.; assembly: GCA_045125955.1. Lineage (GTDB taxonomy): Bacteria > Bacillota > Clostridia > Oscillospirales > Oscillospiraceae > Faecousia. The sequence continues at coordinate 1,504 of JBGVNV010000018.1, read as the reverse complement.
CTGACCGGTATGTACAACCAGCTGAGAAATGTGAGCTTCGAAGCAAGACGGGGCGAAATTCTGGGTCTTGCCGGTCTGGACTCCTCCGGCCGTACCGAAACGCTGGAGAGCATCTTTGGTGTTTGTACCCGTAAGGAGGGCATCATTTCCCTGAACGGACAGCCCTGCTTTAACCGCAACGCCGGTGAATCCATCAAAAACGGCTTTGCCCTGCTGACGGAAGAGCGCCGGGCCACCGGTATTTTCGGCTGTCTGAGCATCAAGGACAATACGGTTATTTCCAGCCTGAAGCGGCATCTGCGCTTCGGCCTGTACCTGAGTGAAAAGACCCAGCGGGAGGATACCCAGCACTACATCGATGCCATGCACACCAAGACTCCCTCTCAGGAGACCAAGATCCGCAGCCTTTCCGGCGGTAACCAGCAGAAGGTCATCATCGGCCGCTGGCTGCTGACCGAGCCTGAAGTGCTGCTGCTGGACGAACCCACCCGCGGCATCGACGTGGGCGCCAAGTATGAGATCTACCAGCTGATTCTGGATCTTGCAAACAAGGGCAAGACCGTTATCATGGTTTCTTCCGAAATGCCCGAGCTGTTGGGTGTCTGTGACCGGATCGTGGTCATGTCCGGCGGCCGCGTTGCCGGCGAAGTGGACGCCCGCAACACCACCCAGGAAGAGATCATGACTCTGGCCGCCAAATACGTCTAAGGAGGATAAATAAAATGGCAAATCCTGTTGCAAATATGCAGCGCGCTGCTGCTGAATACAAGAATATGAGCAAGAAGGATCAGAAGCGGTACGTCACCGACCTGGTTCTGAACAACGCTCTGTACATTCTGATGCTGGCATTCTGTATCTACACCGCCATCCAGCGCCCCAACTTCCTTTCCATGGGTAGCTTGGGCAACCTGATCGTGCAGGTTGCTGCATACCTGCCCATGGCTCTGGGTATCGCCGGCTGTATCGTTCTGACCGGTACCGACCTGTCCGCAGGCCGTGCCGTCGGTCTGACTGCCGCCATCACCGGCGCATTCCTCCAGAGAATGGACTACGCAAACAAGATGCTGACCTTCCTGCCCGAAGTCACTCCCTTCTGGATGCTGGTTACCCTGCTGTCCGTGGTGGCCATCGGCGCCCTCATCGGTCTGGTCAACGGCTTCTTCGTGGCTAAGTTCAGCCTGCACCCCTTCATCGTCACCCTGTCCACCCAGCTGATCACCTACGGCATCATCCTGTGGTTCTTTGATTTCAACAACGGCGCCCCCATCGGCGGTCTGGATGAAATCTACCGTAATTTCCTGGGTACCCCCATGTTCTACATGGGCAACACCCCCGTGCCCCTGTATGTGCTGTACGCTGTCCTGCTGACCGCTCTGATGTGGTTCATCTGGAACAAGACCATCTTCGGCAAGAATATGTTCGCCGTTGGTTCCAATGCCGAAGCTGCCAAGGTTTCCGGCGTTAACGTGTTCATGACCACCATGCTGGTCCACACCCTGGCCGG